>NZ_CAKAKL010000002.1:1201435-1522152 GCF_916619195.1 Inquilinus sp. Marseille-Q2685 | reverse complement strand
CGAGACCGGGGGCGGGGCGGGAGAGGGGGCCAACCTCAACCTGCCGCTCGTCCTCGGCACCGGCGACGAGGGCTGGCTCGCCGCGGTCGACCAGGCGATCGCCGCGATCGAGCGGGCCGGGGTCGACGCGGTGGTGGTCAGCCTCGGCTTCGACGCCTCGAAGGACGAGCCGCTGGCGGCGCTGCAGGTGACCGAGGACGGCTTCGCCCGGACCGGCGAGAAGATCCGGACCCTCGGCAAGCCGGCGGCGATCATCCAGGAGGGCGGCTACGCCGTCGAATTCCTCGGCCGGCTGCTGACGCGCTTCTTCGACGGCTTCTCCGGCTGATGCTCTCGCCGGAGGACGCCGAGCGGCTGGTCCGCGCCCGCTGGGGAATCGAGGGACGCGCCGAGGCCCTGAGCAGCGAGCGGGACCAGAACTTCCGGATCGAGACCGCGGCCGGGCGGCGCGTGCTGCTCAAGATCGCCGATCCGGCCGAGGACCGGCAGGTCACGAACTTCCAGACCGAGCTGCTGCTGCATCTGGAGCGGGCGGATCCGGGCCTGCCGGCGCCGCGCATCCTGCAGGCGCTCGACGGGACGGCGGAGATCGAGATCGGCACCGGCACCCCGCTGGTCGCCCGGCTGCTGTCCTTCCTGGACGGGATGCCGCTGGCGGCGGTGGCCGCGCGCTCGCCGCGCCAGCGCCGGCGGATCGGCGAACGCCTCGGCCGCCTCGGCGCGGCGCTCGCCGGTTTCCGCCATCCGGCGGACGAGCACGAGCTGATCTGGGACATGGCCCGCGCGGCGCGGCTGCGCGACCTGCTGGGCGAGATCGAGGATGCGGACCGCCGGGCGCTCGCCGCAGCCGGCCTCGACCGGTTCGAGCGGGCGGTGGTGCCGGCCCTGCCGGGGCTGCGCCGGCAGGTGATCCATGCCGACGCCAATCCCAGCAATATCCTGGTCGACCCCGCCGATCCCGACACGGTCGCCGGCCTGATCGATTTCGGCGACGCGGTGCGCACCGTGCTGGCCAGCGACGTCGCCGTCGCCGCCGCCTATCACCTCTCGGACGGTGACGATCCGCTCGGGCCGGCGGCCGAGCTGATCGCCGGCTACCATGCCGCGCTGCCGCTGCGGCCGGAGGAGATCGAGCTGCTCTGCGACCTGATGGCGACCCGGCTGGTGATGATCGTGGTCATCGGCGCCTGGCGCGCCCGGCGCCATCCGGAAAACCGGGACTACATCCTGCGCAACAACCGGACGGCCTGGGCGCGGCTGCGGCGCCTCGCCGATCTCGACCGGCAGGCCGCCGCCGACTGCCTGCACCGGATCTGCCGGGAGGAGCCCGCCCATGCCTGATCCACGACCCGCCGCCTGGCGCGCCCGCCGCGACCGGCTGCTGGGCCCGGCCTACCGCCTGTTCTACGACGAGCCGCTGCATGTCGTGCGCGGCGAGGGCGTCTGGCTGACCGACGCCGCGGGCGACCGCTACCTCGACGCCTACAACAACGTCGCCTCGGTCGGGCACTGCCACCCGCATGTCGTCGCCGCCCTGGCGCGGCAGGCGGCGGTGCTGAACACCCACACCCGCTACCTCGGCGAAGGCGTGCTCGACTATGCCGAGCGGTTGCTGGCGACCTTCCCGCCGGAGATCGGCCATGTGATGTTCACCTGCACCGGCAGCGAGGCCAACGACCTGGCCCTTCGGGTGGCACGCACCGTCACCGGCGGCACCGGCGTGATCGTCACCGACTGGGCCTATCACGGCGTCACCGTGGCGCTGGCGGAGATGTCGCCTTCGCTCGGCAGCGCGGTGCGGATCGGCGACCATGTCCGGCTGGTGGCGCCGCCCGACGCGTATCGCGGCGAAGGGGATGTGGGCCAAGCCTTCGCCGCGCGGGTGGCCGCGGCGATCGAGGACATGCGCCGCCACGGCATCGTGCCGGCGGCGCTGCTGGTCGACACGATCTTCTCCAGCGACGGCGTCTTCGCCGACCCGCCGGGCTTCCTGGCCCCGGCCGCGGCGGCGATGCGGGCGGCGGGCGGTCTGGTGATCGCCGACGAGGTGCAGCCCGGCTTCGGCCGCACCGGCGACGGCATGTGGGGTTTCGTCCGCCACGGCGTCGTCCCGGACATGGTCACCATGGGCAAGCCGATGGGCGACGGCCATCCGATCGCCGGCATGGCCGCCCGGCCGGAGGTGCTGGCCGAATTCGGCCGCCGCACCCGCTACTTCAACACCTTCGGCGGCAACCCGGTCTCGGCCGCCGTGGGCATGGCGGTGCTGGACGTGATCGAGGGCGAGGGGCTGGTCGCCAACGCCCGCGACACCGGGGCCTTCCTGGCCGAGGCCCTGCGGACGCTGGCGAACCAGCATGCCGCCATCGGCGACATCCGCGGCGCGGGGCTGTTCCTCGGCGTCGAGCTGGTGCGCGACCGGACGACGCGCGAGCCGGACGGCGCGCTGGCGGCGCGCGTGGTCAACGGCCTGCGCCGGCGGCGGGTGCTGGTCAGCAGCTGCGGCCGGCACGGCAACGTGCTGAAGCTGCGCCCGCCGCTGGTCTTCGGCCGCGAGCATGCCGAGATGCTGGTCGACGCCCTCGACCGCACCCTCCACGATCAGGAGACGTCGCGATGAGCACCTTGTTCGACCTGACCGGAAAGCGTGCCCTGGTCACCGGCTCCTCGCGCGGCCTCGGCTTCTCGGTCGCCGCCGCGCTCGGCCGCCACGGTGCGACGGTGATCCTGAACGGCCGCGACGACGGGCCCCTGGCCCAGGCGGTGGCCAAGCTGCGCGACGAGGGCATCGATGCCCATCCCGCCCGCTTCGACCTGACCGATGCCGAGGCCGCGTCCGCCGCGATCGGGCAGGCGGTGCAGACGGTCGGGGCGGTCGACATCCTGGTCAACAACGCCGGCGTCCAACTGCGCAAGCCGTTCCTGGACTTCGCGATCGAGGACTGGCGGATGATCCTCGACGTGCACCTGATCGGCAGCGTCGTCGCCGCCAAGGCGGTGCTGCCCGGAATGGTCGAGCGCCAGGCCGGCAAGATCATCAACATCTGCTCGCTGATGAGCGAGCTGGGCCGGCCGACCATCGCCCCCTATGCCTCGGCCAAGGGCGCGCTGAGGATGCTGACCCGCAACCTCGCGGTCGAGTTCGCCCGGCACAACATCCAGGTCAACGGCATCGGCCCCGGCTATTTCGCCACCGAGCTGAACCGGGCGCTGATCGACGACCCGGAGTTCGACGCCTTCGTCAAGCGCCGCACCCCCGCGGCCCGCTGGGGCCGGCCGGACGAGCTGGGCGGGGCCGCCGTGTTCCTGGCCTCCGCCGCCTCCGACTTCGTCAACGGCCAGATCGTCTATGTCGATGGCGGCCTGCTGGCATCCGTGTAGCCGCCGGGCCGTGGCGAGGGGATCGGGCGGGTGACTTTGCATTGCCTCTCCCGCAAGCGGGACTTTCCCGGAATGGCCCGAGCCCTTCCGGTATGATCGGGCGGGCCGCCGAATAAGGCCCTGCGATTGTTCGCGTCGGGCCCGGGTGATCCGACCCGGATTCATCCGGCTCGCGGCAGCGCTCAGCTGCTGTCGGGCGGGGCCCCGGCGGCGTCGTCCGCGTCGTCGAGCGGGATGTCGAGGTCGTTCTCGATGTCGAAGCCGAGGGAGCGGCAGAGCCGGACCACGGCGGTGCCGAAGCTTTCGCTGTCGAGCAGCGTCTCGACATCGGGCTCCTGCATCCGGACCGCCAGCCCGGCCCGGATGTCGGCGGCCAGGGCGGGGTCGGCGAGGTCGTCGACGGCCTGCTCGATCCAGGCGGTGACCGCGGCGCGGCGGCGGGCGCGCTCGGCCCGGATCTCCTCCGGGCTGCCGTCCGGCCGGCCCGGGCGCGGCCGGCTGACGCGATGCGGCGCCCAGCGGCTCCACTTGTCGGCCAGGCCGAGGCCGCAGACCAGCCCGGCCACGACCGAGCCGACCGGGCGGTCCTCGACCGGGTCCTCGGCGTCGCCATAGAGGTCGGCGAAGGCCTGGGAGACCTGCAGGTCGAGGGCAGCGGCGCGGCCGCGGTCCTCGGCATCGCTCCAGACCAGACGGCCGATCAGGGTCTCGACCTGCTCGCGGTGGCGGGCGCGGCGGGCGTCGCGGCCGCCGTCGCGGACATCGAGGGCCCGCACGGCGCGGGCGCGCTGGGCCAGGGTCTGGCGCACCAGATGGGCATAGCGGGTGAAGGCGAGCCCGGGGTCTCCGGCCGGGGCGGCCTCGGGCCGACTCTCCGCAGCCTCGGCCTGGGGCTCTGCCGCCTGGGCGGCGAGGGCGCGGGCGCCGGCGGCTTCGGCCAGCTGCATGCCGATCTCGGCCAGGCGCGAGAGCATCTCGCACTGCTGCAGGGCGCAGCCGCGGCCATAGGCCTGGACATCGAAATCGGCAGGGATCTCCTTCATGGAACATATCATGAACGAATCGCGCGGCCCCGCGCAATGAACATTGTGTTTACTGATTTGACGGGACCGGCGCGGTTGCGCTCTCAGGCCGAGCGGCGGATATCCGGCCGGCCCGTGGATCCGCTCCGCTCGCCAGAGCCGGATCCTGCGCTGTCACCGAGTTTCGCGACCGGTCCGCGCATCATAGGCTTCCTGGGCCTGTTCGATTTCGTGCAGGTGGTTGATGGCCCAGTCATAGACCGCGCCGAACGGGCCCTGCAGCGTGCGTCCGAGGTCCGTGATGGAGTACCGGACGGCGACCGGGGACGTGGCCAGGACCTCGCGGGCGATCAGCCCGTTGCGCTCCAGGCGCCGCAAGGCCTGCGTCAGCGCCTTGTGCGTCACGCCTTCCAGGCGCCGGATGAACTCGTTAAAGCGCGTCGGCTTTTCGATGAGGATGGTCAGGATCATCACCGACCATTTGTTGGCGACCTGATCGAAGAAGGAGCGCGCGGCGCAGTCCGCGAAATACACGGCGTCGACGGGTTCCGCCATCGGGATATCCTCGCATATACCTGGGCACCTGAAGGTGCGTGATTGACCCTAAATATCAATCGTATACCCCATGGGGCAACCCGGCCGATCGGCGCCGGGCACCGCTTCGCCCGATTCCGATCCGGGAGCGGGAAGCGGTCTCGTGCACCATGGATGGAAGAGATGGCGCAATTCGATCTGTCTCGGCGCGGCGTGCTGGCGCTCACGGGGGCGGCGGCGGCCGCGGCGACTGCAGGCCTCGCAACGGGGCTGGCGGCGACGGCACGTCCGGCGAGGCTGTTCTCCACGGACACCGGCGCCGGCAGGACCGTCATACTGCTGCACGGCTGGACGTGCGATTCCCACGACTGGAGCTGGCAGCTGCCGGTTCTCGAAAGCCGGTACCGGGTCGTCGCGGTGGATCTGCGGGGCCATGGCCGGTCCGAGGTCATGCCGCCAGGGGGCTACACGCCCGCCGATTACGTGGCAGACATCGAGTCCCTGATCGCGACCACCTATGGCGGCCAGCCTTTCGTCCTGGTGGGGCATTCGATGGGCGGGCAAATCGCCGCCCGCCTGGCCGCCAGGCGGCCCGACCTGGTCAGCGCCGTCGTGTCGGTCGACGGCGCCCTCGGCCTGTCATCCGACCTGGCCCCGGTCTTCCGGAAAACCGCCGACGATCTGAACGCCGGGGACCCGGGCGCGGTGGGGCCGGCGCTGTTCGAGCTGTTCTACGACGCCGCGACCGATCCGGCCTACAGGCGCTGGCACGCGAGGCGCATGCAAGGCGTGCCGCTGCACGTCGTGCGCGAATCCTTCGGTCCCCTGTTCCTGGGCCCCGGCCAGGTCGGCATCGGCAAGCGGAGCGAGGACTTCCTGAAAGGCTTGACCGTGCCGGTCTACCACCTCAGCCGCAATCCGGCTCAGGTCGGCCCGATGCGCTCGTGGCTCTCGCACCCGAAATCGAAGGTCGACCTGTGGACCGGCGCCGGGCACTGGATCATGCAGGACCGGAAGGATGACGTGAACGCCGCGCTCGCCGCGTGGATCGATGCGCTGTAGCGACGGTCATGCTCGACCGACCTCTGTTACCAGGCCGTCGAGGCGTGAAGGCCGCCGCGTCGGGCGGCCTTCGACATGCCGGAACGGCTTAGTGCCACTGCGCCTTGGCGTCCTTGGCCGTCATGGTGAGATGGACCCGGTCGTCGACATGGTCGACCCAACCCATCGGGATGTAATGATGCTGCGACCCGGCATCCCGGTCCGACCGGGCGAGCTTGATGCGGTCCTGGCCTTCCATATGGTCGACTGTCCCGACATGCATGCCGTCGGAGCCGACCACGTCCATATGGTCCTTGATCTGAGACATCGGCGTCATGGGACATCCTCCTGGTTGCCTAGAGTCTCCAATGGAGGCATCCGCCCCGATGTTCCGCGGGACCGGCGGCGCCGCGGGGGACGGACAGGCATCGGCCCGTCAGCCGTTTCCGACGAAAGTGCCGCCGAGATAGGCGAACTTCTTCCGCAGCCCGATCAGGTCGCGCTCGAACTGCTCCAGCGGGTAGTCGATCTCCGGCGCGGCGCTGGCGTCGGGCTGGCCGGGCAGGTCCGGGTCGATCCGCCGGATCGGGTCGATCATGGTGTCCGCCTTGGTCACGACGGTCGGGTCCTGCTGTGCGCCCTCGTCGGCCAGGAGCTGCCGGACCGCGAAATGGACGTTCCACCGCTCGCGCGAGGTCATCCTGTGGCCGGCCTGCCAGCGCCGCAGCCACTGCTCCAGCTGGCCCAGCGCATAGCGCAGCTCGCCGTCTCGGTCGGCACCGGGCATCGCCTCTCTCCCCTTCGGTCGCTCCAGGAAGATGGCGGCGGCCGGGCGCCCCGGCAAGCCGAGCGGCGCTAGGCGTGGCCGATCGGGCGGCCGCCGAGCCAGCTCAGATACTCGTATTTCGGCCGCAGCAGCTCCAGATCGCGCTCGAACTCCGGCAGCGTGTAGCCGATGGCGGAGGCATCGCCGCCCGTCTCGACCAGCGGCGAATGCTCCGGATCCGCCGCGGCCAGCAGGTCGGCGATCTCCTGATGCGCCGAGGGCTCGGCGTCGTCATGGACCTCGCCCTCGTCGACATGCAGTTCGCCGACGGCCCGCTTGATCGCGGCCAGCTGGAGCCCGTTCGGGGCCCGGCCGGCGCGCCAGCGCGCCAGCCAGGCCTCCAGCTGGTTCATCGCGTAGCGCAGCTCGTCGTCGCGTTCGTTGGCGGGCATGGTCGGGCTCCCGACTGTGGCAGGTTGGTGATGCGCGCCTTCGGCGAAGGGGGCAAGAGCCTCTTCGCAGGAAAGAGGAGAGCGTCCGCGCGGCATTCACCGGAAATAAGAAACAAAACTACATGCACTCCCGGGCGGTACCGGCCGTTGCCACAAAAATGCAACACCGGAGGAGCTGCCTATGGAGCCCGATCGAGACCCTTGCGTCCTCGTCGTCGAGGACGAGTTCCTGACCGCCCTGCTGGTGGAGGAGGCCCTCGCCGAGGCCGGCATCCGCGTCCTGGGCCCGGCTGCGAGCCTGGAGCGGGCGGTGGAGCTGGCCGGACATGACGGCGTGGATGCCGCCCTGCTCGATGTCGAGCTGTCCGGCGGCGACGAGGTCTTCCCGGCGGCGGAGATCCTGGCCGAGCGGAACGTTCCGTTCGCCTTCGTGTCGTCCTGCCCCCGCGATCGCATCGAAGACAGATTCGTCGCCCGGCCGATGCTGGCGAAGCCGTTCCAGGACCGCGAGGTGCAGGCGATCGCGGCGAAGCTGCTGATGCCCAGAGGGCGCTGAGGACACGCCGGCGCATGTCGTCTCCCCGTCCCCGATCGCCTCGATGACAACGTTGTCTTGACAGAATCCTGCCGTCCCGTCTCTCCTTGCGCGGGGATGATGTCGTCCTGCCGCCGGCCCGCAGCGGAAGATTGCGGCCGGGCAGGCGGCGTCGCACCCTCCCGGCTTTGCCCTTGGGCTTCGCCGGGCGAATCGACAACGCACCGGCCGCGATGGTCCGGGTCAGGCAGGGAGAAAATGATGACGAAAGATCTGGCGCGCCGCGCCGTCTGCGGGGCGGCCCTCGCGGTCGCGGCCCTGGTCGCCGCCACCGGCACGGCCGACGCTGCCGCCAACTGCATCAAGGGCGACCGTAAGCCGCCCTTCACCGTCGGCTGGGCCAACATCTATTCCGTGCCCACCTGGATGAAGCAGACCGAAGGCACCATCAGCACGATGGTGGAGGAGCTGAAGGGCAAGGGGCTGGTCGACAAGCTGGTCATCACCGACGCCCAGGGCAACGCCAACACCCAGATCCAGCAGGTCCAGTCGATGATCGACGCCGATGTCGACGCGATCATCCTGATCGCCGGGTCGGCCACCGCGCTGGACCGCGTGGTCGCCGATGCCTGCGCCAAGGGCATCGCGGTGATCAACTTCGACAGCCTGGTGCAGACCGACAAGGTGACGGCCAAGATCAACACCGATTCGCTCGACTGGGGAAAACAGGCCGCCGAGTGGCTGGTCAAGCAGATCGGCGGCAAGGGCAAGATCATCGTGCTGAACGGCCCGGCCGGTATCTCGGTCAGCGACGACCGGCGCAAGGGCGCGACGCCGGTGCTGCAGGCCAATCCGGGGGTCGAGGTGCTGGCCGAGACCAACACCGACTACAACGTCGCCCCGGCGCAGGAGGCGGTGACCAGCCTGCTGTTCGCCAACCCGGAGATCGACGGCATCCTGTCGCTGGGCGGGGCGCTGTCGGCCGGCGCGATCCTGGCGATGGACCGGCAGGGCCGCGACTTCGTGCCGACCACCGGCGAGAACTACCGCCAGTTCCTGGAGCTGTGGAAGCAGCACGAGATGAAGGGCTGGGCGACGATGCAGCCGAACTGGCTGGGCGCGCTGGCCGTCTACACCGCGGTGCAGGCGCTGCAGGGCAAGGACGTGCCCGCTTTCGTCAAGGTGCCGCTGCCGGTGATCGACGACAGCAGCATCGACGGCTATCTGGCGCGGGCCGACAAGTTCCCGGCCGACGGTTACATCTTCTCGGAATACGACACGGCGCTGTTCGACCAACTGCTGGCGGCGAAGTGAGCATCGTGGGCGGGGGCGGCGCCGGGACGGCGCCGCCCGTTCAGGCCGCGCCTGTCCTGGCCGCGGAGGGCGTGTCCAAGGCCTTCTTCGGCAATCCGGTGCTGCGCGATGTCTCGATCGCGCTGCATCCCGGCCGGGTGCATGCCCTGCTGGGCGAGAACGGGGCCGGCAAGTCGACCCTGATCAACATCCTGTCCGGGGCGCTGCGGCCGGATGGCGGGTCGCTGACGGTGGACGGACGCAGCGCCGGCCACCTGACCCCGCGCGAGGCCCAGCGCGCCGGCATCGCCGTGGTGCAGCAGGAGCTGAGCCTGGCGCCGCACCTGTCGATCGCCGAGAACATCGGCCTTGGCGCCTATCCCCGGCGGCTGGGGCTGATCGACTACGGCGCCCTGGCGGCGCGGGCCCGGGCGGCCTGCGAGCTGGTCGGGCTGGACGAGCCGCTGGACCTGCCGGTCGATGCCCTGTCGCTCGGCCGCCGGCAGATGGTCGAGATCGCCAAGGCGCTGTACCGCAAGCCGCGCGTCCTGATCCTGGACGAGCCGACCTCCTCGCTGTCCGCTCACGAGGCGCAGACCCTGGCCCGGCTGGTGCGGCGGCTGCGCGACGAGGGCGTCGCCATCCTCTACATCTCGCACCGGCTGAACGAGGTGCTGGACCTCTGCGATTACGCCACGGTGCTGAAGGACGGCAGCCGCACCGCCGACCGGCCGCTGGCCGGCGTCGACCCGGAAGGGCTGGTGCGGCTGATGGTCGGGCGCGATCCCGGCGACCTGTTCCCGGCGTGGCAGCCCAGCGCCCGGGCGGAGACGGCGATCGAGATCAAGGGCTTCCGGGCGGGGTCGGCGCGGGAGGTCGACCTGACGGTCCGCTACGGCGAGGTGGTCGGCATCGGCGGGCTGGTCGGGCAGGGGCAGGAGGACCTGCTGCTGGGCCTCGTCGGCGCCCTGCCGGCGGCGGCCGATGCCGCGCGCATCGCCGGCGCCAATAGGCCCGTCGCCAAGGTGACCGAGGCGACGGCGGCGGGCTTGGCCTACATCCCGGCCGACCGCAAGAAGGAAGGGCTGCTGCTGCCGCACAGCATCGCCTTCAACCTGCTGCTGCCGACCCTGGCGCGGCCGGCCCGCGGCCTCCGCGACCGGTCGGCGGAGGCGGCGACGGTAGCCGATCTGGCGAAACGGCTGACCATCAAGGGCGACACGGCACGGCCGGTGCAGGCGCTGTCGGGCGGCAACCAGCAGAAGGTGGCGCTGGCCAAGTGGCTGCCGCTGGCGCCGCGCATCCTGCTGCTGAACGATCCCACGCGCGGCGTCGATGTCGAGACCAAGCGGGAGATCTACGTCATGCTACGGGCGCTGGCGGCGCAGGGGAAGGCGGTGGTGCTGCTCAGCTCCGACACGCCGGAGCTGGTGCATCTCTGCGACCGGGTGGCGGTGATGTTCGCCGGCCGCACCGTGGCGACGCTGGAGCGGCCGGGCATCAGCGAGGAGGCGATCGTCGGCGCCGCCATGGGCGTCGCGGCGCCGGGGCTGGCGGCATGAGCGCGGCGCTGTACCGGGCGATCCAGGGCCGCCGGCACCAGGGGCTGCGCGGGCTGTACCTGATCGTGGCGCTGTTCCTGGCGCTCTACGTCGCCCTGTTCCCGGGGCTGGTCAGCGTCGAGGGCGTGGCCAGGTTCACCCAGAACTGGTTCCCGCTGGCGCTGGTGGCGATGGCCCAGGCGATGATCATGCTGACCGGCGGCATCAACCTCGCCGTCGGCGCCATGGTCAGCCTCGGCGCCGTGGTCGCCGCCACCAGCTTCGACGGGCTGCTCGGCGTGCCCGGCGGGGTGCTGGCGGTGGCCGCGATCGGCCTCGCGGTCGGGGCCGGGGCGGGGGCGATCGTGGCTTTCTTCCGGCTGCCGGCGATCATCGTCACTTTGGCCGGGTCCTTCATCCTCGGCGGCGCGGCCCTGCTGGTGCTGCCGCGGCCGGGCGGCGACGTGCCGGACTGGCTGTCGGAGCTGCTGGCCGGCCACCAGCCGGTGGCGGCGCTGCTGCTGGTGCTGCTGGCGGTCGCCTGGAAGCTGTACCTGGCGACGCCGATCGGCCTCGGCCTCTACGCCGCCGGCGACAACCCGGTTGGCGCCTACCGCTCCGGCGTGCCGGTCGACCTCGCCAAGGTCGTGGCCTATGCCGTCAGCTTCATGCTGGCGGCGCTGGCCGGGCTGTTCGTGGCGGCGCAGACGGGATCGGGCGACCCGGTGATCGGCACGCCCTTCACCCTCAATTCCATCGCCGCTTCGGTGCTGGGCGGGGTCGGCTTCCTCGGCGGGGCCGGCACCATGCGCGGCGCCCTGGCCGGCAGCCTGCTGCTCAGCGTCATGATCAACGTCATGTTCTTCCTGGGATTTCCGCCCGTGGCGCAATACATCGCCCAGGGGCTGATCATCGTCGGCGCCGTGGCGCTGCCGCAGATCCGCTGGAGGCGGGCATGACGGCGATCGCGACCAGGCTGCCCGCGATCCTGCGGCACAAGGCGGTGCTGGCCTGGCTGGTGGTGGCCGCGGTCTGGGTCGCCGCCAGCCTGCTGACCCGCGGCTTCGGCGCCTATGGTCATCTGCGCTATCTGCTGGAGCTCGCGGCCGTGATCGGCCTGGTCGCCGCAGGGCAGACGCTGGTGGTGATCGGCGGCGGCATCGACCTCGCGGTCGGCGCGGTGATCACGGTGACGGCGATCCTGCTGCCGCTGCTGTCCGTGGCCTGGGACCCGACCGGCCTCGTCGGGGTGGCGGCGACGCTGCTGGTGGCGGCCGGGATCGGCTTCCTCAACGGGCTCGGCATCGCCGCGCTCAGGGTGCATCCGCTGATCATGACGCTGGCGATGGCGACGCTGCTGCAAGGGCTCCTGGTGATCGTCGCCGGCGGCAGCGCGATCACCGTGCGCAACCCGGTGGTGGAATGGCTCGGCTCCGCCCGACCGGCCGGGGTGCCGGTCGGCATCCTGCTGTGGCTCCTGGTCTCGGCCGGGGTGCTGGTGCTGCTGCACCGGACGGCCGTGGGCGCGCGGATCTTCGCCCTCGGCACCAGCCCGCTGGCGGCGCGCCTGTCCGGCGTCGATATCGGGCGGACCACGGTGCTGCTGTACACGCTCAGCGGCCTCGCGGCGGGCATCGCCGGGGTGCTCGTGCTGGGCATGAACCGGCAGGGCTATGTCGGCATCGGCGACCCGTATCTCCTGACCTCGATCGCCGCGGTGGTGCTGGGCGGCACCTCGATCCTGGGCGGGCGCGGCACCTATGCCGGCACCATCCCGGGGGCGATCCTGCTGGTCACCATCACCGCGCTGATCACCGTGGTGAACGCCTCGCCCGGCTGGCGCAGCATCCTGTTCGGCGGGCTGATCCTGGGCCTGCTGCTGCTGTCGGGCCGAGAGGCGCGGCGCTAGCCGATGCGGTACAGCCGGCGGGCGTTGTCGTGGAACAGCGCCCGCTGCTCTTCCGGGGTCAGGTCGGCGGTGAAGGCCTTGAAGCCGTCCCAGACCTCGTCGAAGGAGGCGTGCAGCCCGGCCACCGGGAAATCGCTGGCGAACAGCGACCGGTCGGGGCCGAAGGCGTCGAGGCAGGCCAGCACCACGTCGCGCAGGCTGTCCGGCGTCCAGTCCCGGTCATAGGCCACGAGGTCGGAGATCTTGAGGTGGACGTTCGGCTCGCGCCCCAGCGCCGCCAGGCCGGCGCGCCAGCGGGCCATGCCCTCCGGGTCGCGGTCGGCCGGGCTGCCGCAATGGTTCAGGATGAAGGTCTGGCCCGGGACGTCGCGCACCAGCCGCAGCGCGTCCGCCATCTGGCCGGGATAGATCATCAGGTCGAAGGACAGGCCGTGCCCTTCCAGCCGCGCCAGGCCGCGGCGCCAGGCGGGGTCGTCCATCCGGTCCGGCCGGGCGGCGAAGCTGCGCGCCGGGTCGGGATGCCAGCTCAGGATGTCCCGGATGCCGACGACGCGGGGGAAGGCCGCCTGCCGCTCGAGCAGCGCCGCCGCGTCCGGGGAGCCGAGCGGGACGTGGGCGACGTATCGCGCGGCGATGCCGTCCGCCTTGTCCAGCGTCTCCAGCCATTCCGTCTCCGCTACCGGATTGGAAGGATCCCAGCCGGCCTCGATATGCACGGTCGCGACCACCGGCTGGTTCCGCGCATCCGCCCGGTAATCCGCCGGCAGGTAATCGCGGCGCAGCGGCGCGTTGTCGCCGAACACCATGTCCCGCGCCGGGCGCAGCCAGGGATGGCGGTCCATCGACAGGTCCCAGAGGTGATGGTGCGCGTCGACGATCGGGCCGTCATAGGGCCGGGTCATGGGTCTCTCCAGCGGGTCATGGATTCATGACAACGTTGTCTTGACAGATAGCCCGCCGCTGCCGTCTAAGGAAGCCCAAGGACAGGGAAGGGGAGCGGCGATCGTGGCCGACGGGATCATCGACATGCTGCATGACGGCATCCGGGGCGTGCCGCCGGGCGCCGGGCCGATCCCGCTGGACGAAGTGGCGGCGCAGGGCTGGCACCCGGCCGAGGGCGCGATGTCGCTGCCGGTGCTGACCCTGGACGAGGACGCCTTCGCCGCCAACCGCGCCCTGATGCTGCGCTATGCGGCGGAGCAGGGGGCGGCGATCGCACCGCATGCCAAGACGCCGATGGCGCCGGCGCTGGCAGCCTCGCTGGTCGCGGCCGGGGCCTGGGGCACCACGGTGGCGGACATCCGCCAGGCTGCGGTGATGCTGCGCGCCGGGCTGAACCGGCTGCTGCTGGCCAACCAGGTCGGCGGCCTGGGCGGCGCGCGCCGCCTGGCCCGGCTGCACGAGGCCTATCCCCGGGCCGAGATCTACGCCTTCGTCGATTCCCCGGAGGCCGCCGCGGCGCTCGACGCCGCCTGGCGCGAGGCGCGGCTGGCGCCGCTGCCGGTGCTGGTCGAGGTCGGGGCCGGCCGCGCCGGCGCCCGCGACCTGGCGGCGGCGGAGCGGGTGATCGCCGCGGTCAAGGCCAGCGAGGGCCGGCTGCGCCTGGCCGGAATCGGCGCCTATGAGGGCGCGGCGGCGACGGCGGATGCGGAGCGCACACAGGCGGCGATCGCCGGTCTCGCCGCGCTGGCGGCGGAGGCGTTCGGCAAGGTCCGCGCCGCCGTCGGGCCGCAGGCGCCGCTGATCCTGACCGCCGGCGGATCCACCTATTTCGACCTGATCGTGCGGCATCTCGGTCCCGTCGCGGCCGCCGACGGCAAGGCCCGGCTGGTGCTGCGCAGCGGCGCGATCTTCTTCCACGACCACGGCATCTACAAGCGCGGCCTGGCCGCGCTGGACGCCCGGCAGGGCTTCCGCCTGGGCGGCGAGCCCGCCAGCGCATCGGAGGGCTTCCGCCCGGCGCTGCGGATCTGGGCCGAGGTGCTGTCGCGGCCCGAGCCCGGCCTCGCCGTCTGCGGCATGGGCATGCGCGACGTCTCCCACGACCAGGACCTGCCGACGCCGCTGCGCCTGCACCGCGACGGCAAGCCGGCACACGGCTTCGCCGGGCCGAACGAGGCGAGGGTGGCGAAGCTGAACGACCAGCACGCCTTCCTGGCGCTGGGCGCCGGCAGCCCGGTCGCGGTCGGCGACGTGGTCGAGTTCGGCATCTCCCACCCCTGCACCTGCCTCGACCGCTGGCGGGTGATCTGGGGCGTCGACGGCCGGGGCCGCGTCCGGGCCGCCTATCCCACCTGCTTCGGCTGATCCGGCCCATGACCGCCGCCGTCGCGCTTTCTTGTCCCGAAAAGACAACGTTGTCATGGACCGATTGAACTTCCGGCCGCTCTGGCGCTACGAGGACCAGCTGCTGGACGGCGCCCTGATGACGCTGCTGCTGACCGGCATCGCCGCAGCGGCGGGTCTGGCGATCGGCGTCGCCGGGGCGCTGGCGCTGCGCCACAGCCCCCGGCCGCTGCGGCTGCTGGTCCGCGCCTATGTCGAGCTGATCCGCAACACCCCGGCGCTGATCCAGCTGTTCCTGATCTTCTTCGTGCTGCCGGGCCTGGGGCTGAAGCTGCCGCCCTTCGAGGCCGCGGCCGTGGCGCTGAGCCTCTATTTCGGCGCCTACGCCACCGAGATCGTGCGCTCCGGCCTCGACTCGATCCATCGCAGCCAGGTGGAGGCGGCGTCCTGCCTGGGGCTGACGCGCTGGCAGGTGTTTCGCCACGTCGTGCTGCCGCCGGCGCTGCGCAACGTCTACCCGTCGATCACCAGCCAGTTCGTGCTGCTGCTGCTCGGCTCCTCGCTCGCCTCCCAGGTCTCGGCGGAGGAGCTGTTCCACACCGCGGGATTTGTCGAGAGCCGCAGCTTCCGCAGCTTCGAGGTCTATGCCGTGGTCTGCGTCCTGTATCTGGCGATGGTGGCGGCCTTCAAGGCGCTGTTCGCGGCGGTGGGCCGGCTGGCCTTCCGCTGGCCGGTGCGGCGCTAGGGGAGGGGCCGGATGCGCGTTTTCTCCGCCGGCGACCTGCTGTCGCTGCTGTCCGCCCTGCAATGGACGGTGGCACTGACCCTGATCGCGCTGGGCTGCGGCGGGCCGCTGGCGCTCGGCCTCGCGGCGATGCGCGCCGGGCGGGCGGCGTTGCCGCGCTGGATCGCGGCGCTGCTGCTGCAGCTGGTACAGGGCGTGCCGCTGCTGGGCCTGCTGATGTTCTTCTATTTCGGTATGCCGGTGTTCCTCGGCGTCGACGTGCCGGCACTCACCGCCGTGGCCGTCGCCTACACCATCTGGACCGCGGTGTTCCTGGGCGAGATCTGGCGCGGCGGCATCGAGGCGGTGAAGCCGGCGCAGTGGGAGGCGGCGGAATGCCTCGGCCTGACCCGGTGGCAGCAGTTCCGCTGGGTGATCGGCCCGCAGGCCTTCCGCATCGCCCTGCCGGCAACGGTCGGCTTCCTGGTGCAGCTGGTGAAGAACACCTCGCTGGCGTCGGTCGTCGGCTTCGTCGAGCTGGCGCGGGCCGGGCAGATCGCCAGCGCCGCCACCTTCCAGCCGCTGCTGACCTACACCGTCGTCGCCGCGATCTACTTCGCGATCTGCTTTCCGCTGACCACCTGGTCGCGCTCGCTGGAGGCCCGTCTCAATGGCGCTCGTTGAAGTCCGGAACCTGAGCAAGCGCTTCGGCCCGGTCGAGGTGCTGAAGGGCGTCTCGCTGGATGTCGAGGAAGGCGAGATCGTCACCATCATCGGCCGTTCCGGCTCCGGCAAGTCGACGCTGCTGCGCTGCATCAACGCGCTGGAGTCGATCGAAGGCGGCGAGGTGCGGATCGAGGGCAGGCCGGTCCGCGCCGGGATGAAGGAGCTGCGGGCGCTGCGCCAGCGCGTTGGCATCGTGTTCCAGAGCTACAACCTGTTCCCGCATCTGACGGTCGAGCGCAACGTCACCCTGGCGCCGATCCTGACCGGCCGGATCCGCAAGGGCGAGGCGCGGGCGCTGGCGGCCGAGGTGCTGGGCCGGGTCGGGCTGGCCGACAAGATCGACGCCTGGCCCGAGCGGCTGTCCGGCGGCCAGCAGCAGCGCGTCGCCATCGCCCGCTGCCTTGCCATGTCGCCGCAGCTGATGCTGTTCGACGAGGTCACCTCCGCCCTCGACCCCGAGCTGGTGGGCGAGGTGCTGCGGGTGATGGAGCAGATGGCCCGCCAGGGCATGACCATGATCCTGGTGACGCACGAGATGGGCTTCGCCCGCAACGTCGCCACCAAGATCGTCTTCATGCATCAGGGCAAGGTCTGGGAGGAGGGGCCGCCGGACCGGATCTTCGGCGACCCGCAGACGCCGGAGTTGCGCAGCTTCATCGGTTCCGCGCAGTGACCCGAAGCAACAAACAGAAGGAGGTTCTCACATGATCACCGGATTCCGCCGCCTGCTGGCCGCCGCCGCGGCGGTCGCGGCCCTGGCCCTGCCGGCCGCGGCGCAGGCCGACAAGCTGCAGGACGTGCTCGACGCCGGCAAGCTCAGGGTCGGGGTGCTGATGGACGTGGCGCCCTGGGGCTTCAAGGACGAGAAGGGCGAGGCCATCGGCCTCGACATCGACCTGGCGAAGCTGATGGCCGCCGACATGGGCGTGGAACTCGAGCTGGTGCAGGTCACGGGCGCCAGCCGCATCCCGAGCCTCCTGGCCGATAAGGTCGACGTGCTGATCGCCGCCGCCGGGGCCACGCCGGAGCGGGCGCAGCAGGTCGCGTTCTCGCAGCCCTATGCCGCGGTCGACCTCGGCGTCTACGGGCCGAAGAGCATCAAGCCGTTCGAGGATGCCGCGGCCATGGCCGGGCACAGCATCGCCGTCGCCAAGGGCACGACGCTGGACCTGTGGCTGACCGAGAACGCGCCGGACGCCGCCTATAGCCGCTTCGAGGACGCGCCCTCGGCCGTCGCCGCCTATCTGTCGGGCCAGGCCGAGATGTTCGCCGAGAACAGCGCCATCGCCCGCACCGTGTCGCAGCAGAACCCGGGCAAGGAGGTGGAGCTGAAGTTCCTGATCCGCCAGTCGCCCGCTCATGTCGTGATCCCGCACGGCCAGCCGGACCTGCTGAACTGGATCAACACCTTCCTCTACTACAACCGCCTCAACGGCAAGCTGGCCAAGCTGCAGACCACCTGGTTCGGCGCGGCCCAGCAACTGCCCTTGATGTAAGTCTCTGCCGCCGTCCTTTCCGGGCGGCGGCATTCCCTGCGCCCCCGAGGACCGAGATGCATACGGGTCTGTTCCACACCATCGATTTCGACGCCGACGGCAAGGTCCTGGACCATCTGGGAATCCCCTTCTCGGTCGACCGGTCGCCCTATTTCCACGTCAAGGTCCCGGTCGCGCGGATCAGGAACGGCGACGGCCCGCGCGTGCTGCTGATGGCCGGCAACCACGGCGACGAATACGAGGGCGAGTTCGCCCTGGCCCGGCTGGTCCGCCGGCTGGACCCGGCCCGGATGAAGGGCGCCGTCACCATCCTGCCGATCGTCAACGCGCCGGCGGTGCGGGCGTCCAGGCGCTGCTCGCCGCTCGACGGCGGCAATCTCAACCGCGCCTTCCCGGGCGACCCGGACGGCCCCCCGACCCAGCGCATCGCCCATTTCCTCGAGCACGAGCTGTTCCCGCGCCACGACGTGGTGTTCGACCTGCATTCCGGCGGCACCTCGATGGCGCATCTGCCCTGCGCCCTGATCGAGCGCCATGCCGATCCGGCGCGGCAGGAGCGGGCGGTGGCGCTGATGCGGGCGCTGGGCCTGCCCTGGGGCTTCATCGCCGACAACGGGCCGGCGGCGCCGACCTCGATGGGCGCCGCGGCGCGGGCCGGCACGATCGGCCTGTCGGGCGAGTTCGGCGGCGGCGGGACGGTGACGCCGGCGACGATGCGTGGCGCTTCGGCCGCGATCGACGCGCTGCTGCTGGCGCTCGGCGTCATCGACGCGCCGCTGCTCGGGCCTGCACCGACGGCCGGGCCGATGCGCCTCCTGTCCCTGGCCCGGCACAGCCAGGCGATCTACGCCACGGCACCCGGCTGGTTCGAGCCGGCGGTCGAGGTCGGCGCTGAGGTCGCGGCCGGGGACCTGGCTGGCTGGATGCACGACCTGGATCGGCTGGAGGTGGCGGAGCAGCCGCTGCGCTTCGCCGAGGCCGGCGTCGTGATCTCGCACCGGTTGCACAGCCGGTGCGAACCGGGCGACTGTCTAATCCAGGTGGCCGAGGTGCTGGACACCGGCCGGTGAGGCGCAGGCGGGACGGAGGGGAGATGACGGATTCGGAGAAGCGGCCGCCCCGCATCGACGAGGTCGCACGGATCGCCGGGGTGTCGCCGATCACCGTCTCCCGCGCGCTGCGCCAGCCGGAGAAGGTGGCGGAGGAGAAGCGCCGCCGTATCCAGGCGGCGATCGAGCAGACCGGCTACGCGCCGAACCAGGACGCGATCCGCCTGCGCTCCGGCGGCCGCCCCGGGGCGGCGCTCGCCGCGGCCGCGCCCTCGACCCTGGTGGCGGCCTTCGTCTCGAACATCGCCAACCCGCAATTCTCCCGCGCGGTGCGGGCCTGCGCCGAGGTGCTGGAGCCGGCGGGCTACCGGTTGATGATGGGCGAGACCGCCTATTCCTATGCGCGCGAGACGGCGATGATCCGGTCGCTGCGCGACCTCAGACCCGCCGCGGTGATGTTCACCGGCGTGATCGAGCTGGAGGAGAACCGCGAGGCGCTGCGCGCGCTCGGCGTGCCGGTGATGGAGACCTGGGCCTATCCGCAGGACCCGATCGACATGCTGGTCGGCTTCTCCAACTTCGACGGCGGGCGGCTGGTCGGCGAGCATTTCGGCGAGCGCGGATACCGCCGCGTCGCCTATGTCGGGCGCGGCGGCGGCCGCGGCGTGCTGCGGCTGCAGGGCTTCAAGGAGGGCTTGGCCAAGCACGGGCTGCGCCCGGCGGCGGAGCTGCCGGTCGAGGGGCCGGCCGGCCTGGCCGAAGGGCGCCGGGCGATGGCCGCGCTGCTGGACCAGGGCGAGCCGCTCGACGCGGCGTTCTTCGGCAACGACCTGCTGGCGATCGGCGCGATGTTCGAGGCGCGGCGCCGCGGCATGGCCGTGCCGGGCGACCTGGCGGTCGCCGGCTTCGGCGACATCGAGCTGTCGGAGGCGCTGGAGCCGGGGCTGACGACGGTGCGGATCGACAGCGACGATATCGGTCGCCGCGCCGGCCGGATGCTGCTGACCCGCCTGGGCGGGGAGAGGCCGGAGCGCGGCATCGAGCTGGTCGAACTGAGCCTGGTGGTGCGGGCGAGCGGATAGGGGCGATCGGCGCGCCCTACGCCGAAAGGCGTACTTGGACCGGTCGAATAATATATTATGATCCCGGTGCTCCGACCGAGGAAATGAATGTGTCCGGGCCGTCACCCGGCACACGGTCTTGCGGATAAAGTATTCTTGCCCGTGTTGACGGATCGGGAAGGAACGCCTGGAGCTGGAAAGGCCGCCGCTGCGTGGCGGCCTTTTCCATGTCAGGCAGCGCAGGTTTCGACCGGGCGAGCCTTTGGAGATGAAAGGAAGCCATTCTTGGCTGCGTGCAGCTTGAAGGCGATCTCGGTCCGGTTCCGGGCCTGGAGCTTTTTCATGATGGCCCTGATGTGCACCTTCACGGTGCTCTCACTCAGGTCCAGCTCATAAGCGATGATCTTGTTCGGCCTGCCGAGGGCGACGGCCTCGGCGACAGCCGCCTGCCGTTCCGAAAGACCGAGCATGCTGTGGACGGATTGCTGGCGTCCCGGCTGCTCGCGACCGGAGTTCCGAAGCGCGCTGGCAGGGACGAAGGTGCCTCCGGCCATCGCGAGGCAAAGCGCTCCGATCGCGACATTCAGGCTGACGCTGGTGGGGATATAGCCGCGAACTCCCCGCGCCAGAATCTCGGCGATATGGCCTGGATCCTCGTTTTCGCCCAGCACAACCACAGGGATGTCGCGATGGGCGCCGATCAGGCCCCGAAGCTCGTCCTCAAGCGATGGATGGTCATTGCCGACCGAACCGCATTCCAGAAGGATCAGCGACGTGTCGCTCCGTTCCGGGCTCCGTTCCCATTCACCGATGTCGGCGAATGCGCGGACCCGAAATCGGCCGTCGCTCGACACGAGCGCCCGGGTCAATGTCTCCCGGCCCAGAGCACGTCGATCGATAATTGCGACCGTCACCGGGTTCGGAACGGAATGGTCGATGGCTCGGACACTGGTAATGGAATCGATTTCAGGTTCTGGCGCTCTGATGGTGTTGGGAAGCGCATCCGCTTCATTTTCGTTGAAAAGCATAATTGCCTCGTAGCCTGGTTGGGGATACTTCCCTTCCTGCTTCAATAGCTAGAGATCAAAGATATTTTTTGGTTGCGTATGGTTTCTTGTCGTTCTTCAGAGGCCGGTGCGGCCGGCAGGAATGCGGGCCGAAGTCCGGCGAAGTTCACTCCTATTTGTATTATATTTTATGCAAAATCAATCGAGTTCGACCTAAGCCTTTCGAACGAAAGCTATTCCCAAAGTGGTAATCGACCGTGGAGGTCCTCCGGACGGAGGAGCTCGTCACCGGTGCGGGAGATCGGGCAGGAGCAGCCTATCACGAGTGCCGGGGGCAACTGAGACCCGAAAGGCCATCCTGTCGACCGCGCAGGTCCGCGGCACCGCGACGAGTCCGAATTCATGACGGCGCCGGGCAAGCTCGCCCTGGCGGCAGCCAAGTTCATTCCGTGGCTCCATCGACAGGTACTGCAGATAATTTGAGCTAGATATAACAAAAGGGCATAAGATCAGAAGTCTACCCCGTTTGGCTGAATTGTCTGGCCGCCAGATCTCCAGTAGTCGATTGGCGGGGACCGAACACTTACCTGAATGCGCGTAGACCTGGCCGATCCCGAAGCCGGGTCTTGTCCTGTCGATCGGCGCCTGGCGCCATATCGACATCTCGCCGGAGCGGAGCCGAGGACGGTCCGGCAAAGATGCCCGGTGAGCATGAGCCGGGACCCGGTCACCGCGACCGTGACGGCCGTCGTGAACGACGGCATCTGCAGCTTCTGGTACGGCAAGGCCGGGAAACGGGCGAGGAGGTTGGGTGGACTCTCTGGCCGACGATGTGACTCGGCTCGGGCATGAGCCGGACAATTCCCGCGGAAGCGCCGCCCGCCGCGCGGTCGCGGCGCTGCTCGCATTCACCGTGGTCGGCTGCTCCACCCTGGACGAACTGGGGCTCGGCTGGGGGAGTGCCGGTTCGGCCGAAGCTCCGCAAGCATCCGCGCCCGATCCCGCAGCCCCGGCTCTGCAGCCTGCGCCCGCCGCCTCGGCGCCCGCTCTCAGGACAGCCGCGATATGGCCGGATGAAACCGGCACGCCCCGCGCGCCGGACAATTCCGCAGCCGAAGCGCCGCTGCCGGACAACGCCTCCCCCGAGCTGCGCGACCTGGCGCGCAGGGCCATGGCCGGCGATGCGAACGCCGAGTATGAGATCGGCACCCGCTTCGCACGCGGCATGGAAGTGCCGCAGAGCGATGAGCGAGCCGCGTATTGGTATCGCCGCGCCGCCGACCAGCGCAAAGCCGACGCGCTCTATGCCCTGGGCCTCGTCTATCTCAACGGCTCCGGCGTGCCGCGCGACGTCAGAGAGGCGATGAACTGGTTCCGCAGAGCCAGCATCGCCGGCAATCCGCGCGGTGCGTACGAGGTCGGCCGCCTCTATGAAAGCGGCGAGCTCGGGCCGCCCAACCCGCGCATCGCCGCCGGCTGGTACCGGATCGCGGCCGATGGCGGCGACGAGCAGGGCAAGCAGGCGCTGGCAAGGCTGCAGGCGTCTCCGGGCGTTGCCGCGTCGGCGATGCCCGGCACCGGTGTCGCCAGCCCGGACGCCGGCCGCCTCGCGCCGGCCCAAGCCACCACGGCCGCCACGAGCGCGGAGCCGGGCCTCGACAATCCGGCGGCCCAGGTTCCGGCGCCGGAGCCGACCAGCCGCCAGGCGGCAATCGCATCTCCATCGGCCGTGCCTGCGACGCCACCTGCGCTTGCCCCCGACCGGCCGGCGACCGGCGCCCAGATCCGGGAGATCCAGCAGCTGCTGGGAAGGCTGAACCTGGATGCGGGGCAGGCCAATGGCCGGCTGGGGCGCAGGACCCGGGCCGCCATCGCCACCTTCCAGCGGAGCCAGGGCCTGCCGGTCACGGGGCAGCCTTCGGCGGCGCTGCTGCAGGCGCTTCGCACCGCCGCCGAGCCGCCTCGCTTCGATTGACGGACGCGGTCGGGGCGACCAGCGTCAAGCCCCGCTCCCCGCATGGTCCCGCAGCACCCGGCCCAACGTCTCCAGATGGCCGCGCAGTGCCGCGAAGCCGGCGGTGCGCTCGCGGCTGTCTTCGTCCATGTACAGGCGGCGGTTGATCTCGATCTGCAGGCTGTGGCGGCCGCGGGGCGGGTCGGAATAGGCCGAGACCAGCTCGGCACCGCGGAACGGCACGTTCAGCGCGACCGAATAGCCGAGGCCACGCAGCGTCTCGGCGGCGAGCTGCACGAAGCCGGGCTCGCAGGCGGCGCCGTCATAGTCGCCGAGCACGAAATCCGGCCGCGCCGTCCCGGCCGGGTCGGGCGACAGGGCATGGCCATAGGCCGGCATCGAGTGGCAGTTGACGTGGTAGACCCGGCCGAAGGCGCCATGCACCGCGTCGAGCAGGGCTTTCAGCCGGTCGTGATAGGGCCGCCAGTAGCGCTCGATCCGGGCCTCGACCTCGGCCACGGTCAGGCGCCGGTCGTACATCGGCGCGTCGCCCCAGGCGTAGCGCCAGATCAGCCCCATGCCGCGCCGGGCCGAGGCGCTGTCGCGCACCGGATGCGGCCAGTGGCCCTCCACGAGGTCGAGATCGACGTCGAGCAGCGACCGGTTGACGTCGAGGAAGCTGCGCGGGAACTGCGCCACCAGGAAGGGCGCGCCGAGGTCCGGGGCGAAGTCGAACAGCGCGTCGACATGGGTGTCGGACGCCATGCGCACCAGCGCCGGCGGCACCGCCGGGCGGAAATCCGCGGGCAGCGCCAGGCCGCTGTGCGGGCTGTCGAACACCATCGGGCTCGGCAGCCCTCGTGGCGGGACGACGGTGAGGACGCCGTCGATCTCGACGGCGTCGATGCGGAGGGCGGGCTGGGTCATCGCTCGATCAGCGGGTGGCGGCGGAGGCCTGGGAGGCGGGGTAGGTGGTGTCGGCCATGCCGGTGAAGCCGCCGCCCTCGCGGGCGATGGCCGAGGGCGAGGCGAAGGGGCGGGGATAGACCGCACGCTGGGCCGGGCGGACCGGGCCCAGCGGCTCAAGCGCCGCGACGCAATCCGCCGGCAGGTCGATGTCGACGGTGATCCCGACGGCCGGGCCGGCATTGATGCGCGGCGCGTTCAGCGCGGCCTCGACGCCCATCCCGGCATGCAGCAGCATCGCCGAGACCTGGGCCAGCGCCGGCACGATCTGGTTGCCGCCGGAGGCGCCGAGCACGGCGAAGGGGCCGTCGGAATCGGTGATCGCCACCGGGCACATGTTGTTCGGCCCGAAGGCGCCGGGCCGCAGGCTGTTGGCCCGGCCGGGCCGGGGGTCGAACCAGGACATGCCGTTGTTCAGCAGCACGCCGGTCGCGGGCGACAGCACCCGGGCGCCGAAGCGGTTCAGCAGGGTGAAGGTCAGCGCCACCATGCGACCGTCGCGGTCGGCGGCGTTGAGCTGGGTGGTGCTGGAGGTGGTGCTCAGCTCCGCCGGGATCAGGCGAGCGCGATGGCCGGCGAAGGCGTCGCGCAGCGCCGCGGTCATCGCCGTGTAGAAGCCGGGGTCGAGCGGCCCGGCGCCGCGCCGCGCGTCGAAGTGTCGGAGGGCGTCGTGCAGCCGGCGGCCGCCGCTGCTGTCGCCGGCGACATGGACCTGCCGGCCGGCGATCCCGGCCGCGGAAGCCGGGTAGACGCTCGGCTGATAGGCGGCCAGGTCCTCGGCGGTGATGAAGCTGCCGCCGCGGCGCAAATCCTCGGCCAGGCGCTCGGCGATACGGCCGGTGTAGAAATCCTCCGGCCCGGCCTCGGCCAGCCGCTCCAGCGTCGCGGCCAGCGCCGGCAGCGGCAGCACCGTCTCCGGCTCGGGCACCGTGTCGCCGGGCATCAGCACGGCGCGGGCGCCGTCGTCGCGCCGCAGATCGGATTCGGCCATGGCGATGGCCAGGGTGGCGTGCCAGTCGACCGCCATGCCCTTGCGGGCCCGTTCGATCGCCGGGGCCAGGGCGCGGTCGAAGCCGATCGTGCCGAAGCGCCGCAGCGCCTCGGCCAGGCCGCGGACGCAGCCGGGGACCACCGCCGCGGTATAGCCGCGGACATTCGCCTGGCCGGCCGAGGCCGGCATGCCGAGGAAGGTGACGGAACCCTCCGGATCCGGCCGGTAGGCCTCGGGGTCGAAGCGCAGCGGCGCGCGGCCGGTGAACTCCACCACCTCGACCCGGCCGTCCGGCTCTGCCACCATCAGATAGCCGCAGGCGCCGAGGCCGCTCATCCAG
This sequence comes from Inquilinus sp. Marseille-Q2685, assembly GCF_916619195.1. Classification (NCBI taxonomy): domain Bacteria; kingdom Pseudomonadati; phylum Pseudomonadota; class Alphaproteobacteria; order Rhodospirillales; family Rhodospirillaceae; genus Inquilinus; species Inquilinus sp. Marseille-Q2685. Next base: position 1,497,078 of record NZ_CAKAKL010000002.1, on the reverse strand, counting down.
GGCTCGACCGTCTGCAGCACGAGGGCGCCGGTGACCGCGGCGTCGACGGCGTTGCCGCCGGCCTCCAGCACCGCGGCGCCGGCCTCGGCCGCGGCATAGTGCTGGGAGGTGACGACGCCGTGCGGCCCGGCGGCGGCCGGCTTGCTCAGGCGCCAGCGCTCGACCCGGGCGGTGGCGAAATGGGGATCAGCCATGATGGGCCTCCTGGTCGGCGGCGACCAGGCGACTTGCGCCGGAGATGTCGCCCAGCGCCTGCCCGGCCCGGGCGCGGGCCTGCCGCTCGGCGATCCGCGCCTCGCGGGCGATCGCCTCGTCCGCCGCGGCCTCGGCCTCGCCGGGCGGCAGGACCAGCACGCCGGTGGCATCGGCCAGGATCGCGTCGCCCGGCAGCACCGGGACGTTGCCGCAGGCGACCGGCAGGTTCAGCGCCCCGCCCAGATCGTTCAGCCGGGTGGTGATGGCGGAGGCGCCGCGGCACCAGGCCGGCAGCCCGGCCTCGCGGATCTCCTCCGGGTCGGTGCAGGGGCCGTCGAGCACGACCGCCACGGCGCCGGCCCGCTTCACCGCCCGGGCCACGCCGCCGCCGAGGCAGGCGTGGCGGTCGTCGCCCAGCCGGTCGATCACCAGCACGTCGCCGGGCCGCAGCAGGCCGACGGCGTGGTGCAGCAGGGTCGAATCCGTGCCCGGGATCGCCACCGTGACGGCGGTGCCGACCAGCGTGCCGCGCACCGGCTGCAGCGGCGCGATGCTGCGGTGGACGAAGCCGCGATGGCGGAAATGGCCGATCGTGGCGATCTCGACCCGGGCCAGCTTCTCGGCCAGCGCCGGGGCGATCTGCGGCGGCACGGCGCCGATCTCATACTTTCTCATGCAGCCTCGCTCCTTCCGGCCCGGCGTCGTCCCGGCCCCAGTCGCGGCCGGGCACGGCCGACAGCAGCTCGCGGGTGTAGGCCTCGCGCGGGGCGCCGAAGAGGGCGGCGGGTTCGCCCTCCTCGACGATGCGGCCCTGGCGCATCACCGCGATGCGGTCGCAGATCCGGCTGGCCACGCGCAGGTCGTGGGTGATGAACAGCATGGCGAAACCCAGCCGCTGCTGCATCTCGGCCAGCAGGTCCAGGATCTGGGCCTGGACCGAGACGTCGAGCGCCGAGACCGATTCGTCGGCGATCAGCAGGTCCGGCTCGATCGCCAGCGCCCGGGCGATGCAGATGCGCTGGCGCTGGCCGCCGGAGAATTCGTGCGGGAACCGGCCGGCCGCCTCGGCGTCGAGGCCGACGGCCTGCAGCAGCGTCAGCGCGCGCTGGCGGGCCTCGGCCCGGTCGACGCCATGGATCACCGGCCCTTCGGCGATCGCGGCGCCGACGCTCTGCCGCGGGTCGAGCGCGCTGTAGGGGTCCTGGAACACGATCTGCACCCGCCGCCGCGCCGCCCGCAGCGCCTTGCCCCTGAGGGCGGAGAACGATCCTCCCGGCAGGGTGATGTCGCCGCGCTCGGGCTCGATCAGCCGGATCACGCATTGCGCCAGGGTGGACTTGCCGGAGCCGGATTCGCCGACCAGCCCCAGCGTCTCGCCGCGGCGGATCTCGACATCGACCCCGTCCACCGCCCTGACGCTGCGGCCGCCGCCGAACAGGCCGGACTTGCGGAAGGTCTTGGCGATGCCCTTGGCCGAGACGGCGACCGGCCCCAGCCCGGGCCGGGCGCGCCGCGGCTCCAGCACCGGCACGGCGGCCAGCAGGTCGCGGGTGTAGTCCGCCTGCGGCCGGCGCAGCACCCGGTCGCGCGGGCCTTCCTCGACCAGCCGGCCGTTCTGCATCACCGCGACTCGGTCGGCGATCTCGGCGACCACGCCGAAGTCGTGGGTGATGAACAGGATGCCGGTGCCGTGACGCTGCCGCAGGTCCAGCATCAGCCGCAGGATCTGCGCCTGGGTGGTGACGTCGAGCGCGGTGGTCGGCTCGTCGGCAATCAGGATGGCGGGCTCCAGCGCCAGCGCCGTTGCGATCATCACCCGCTGGCACTGCCCGCCGGACAGCTGGTGCGGGTAGCTGTGGTACAGCTGCTCCGGGTCGGGCAGGCGGACCTCGCGGAACAGCGCCAGCACGCGCTCGCGGATCTCGGCGGCGGAGAGCTTCGTGTGCAGCCGGAAGGTCTCGGCCACCTGGTCGCCGACCCGGTAGATCGGGTTCAGGGCGGCGCCCGGCTCCTGGAAGATCATGGCGAGGCGGCGGCCGGAGAGGTCGCGCCGCTCGCGCTCGGCCAGCGCCAGCAGGTCGCGGCCCTCGAACAGCACGCGGCCGCTCGGCTCCGGCAGGTTGGCCGGCAGCAGCCCCATCACCGCCAGGGCCGTCATCGACTTGCCGGAGCCGGATTCGCCGACGACGCAGAGGATCTCGCCGCGGCCGAGCGTCAGCGACAGGCCGGAGACGGCATCCGGTCGCTGTGCCGCCGGCGGCAGCGGCACGCGCAGATCCTCGATGGCGAGAAGCGGCGTCATGCCGGCGCCGCCTCGACCCGGCGCGGGTCGCAGCGGCGGAAATGGGCGACGAAGCGGGCGGTGAATCCCACGATGTGCTCGACGATCCGGGCGCCTTTCGCGGCGTCGGCCAGGGCCGGGTCGCCGCCCAGCATGCCGTCCGGATTGACCTCGGTGACGTCGAGCGGGACCTGCACCGGCAGCCCCTCGAAGCTGACCGCGGCAACGCCGTCGGTCGGCAGGCCGAAGGCGCGGGAGGGCGTCGCCGGGCGCACCAGGTCGGGCCGCATCATCTCCGGGAACAGGTGCAGATAGACCGAGGTCAGCGGGTCGCCGCCATGGCCGCGGGCCCGGCCGGCGGCGTCGCCGTGCAGCTCCCGCCACAGCTCCGGCGGGATCAGGCGCCAGATGTTCAGCGCCGCCACCGCCACGCCGCGCTCGCGGCGCAGGCGGCGCAGCGTCTGGTCGATCAGGGGGGCGTTCGAGCTGTGGCCGTTGAACACCACCAGATGCTCGACGCCATGGTCGAGGAAGGCGGTGACCGTGTCTTCCAGCACCGCCGAGAAGGTCTCGGCGCGCAGCTGGATGCCGCCCGGCACGGTGCGGAAGAAATCGGCATAGCCGAAGGGGACGGTGGGGGCGGCGATCGCGTCCGCCGCCTCCGCCGCCAGCAGCGACAGCCGCTCGGTCAGCATGTAGTCGCCCATCGGGGCGTGCGGGCCCTGCTCCTCCTGGCTGCCGAAGGGCAGCAGGACGACCGGGCGCTCGGCCAGACGCTCGCGGAACTCCACGAAGGTCATGTCCTTCAGGGCGTGCTTGCGCGGCGGCATCGGGTCAGCCCAGCTTCAGGTAGCCGCCATACATGCGCATGTCGCTGTCGCCGATCGGCGTCCACGCGATGTCGGCGCGATGGGCCCAGTTGTAGACGCTCTTCCACAGGTAGAAGCCGGGCGTCACCCGCTGCCATTCCTCGGACAGGGCCAGATAGGCCGCCTTGCGCTTCTCGAACTCGGTCTCCTTCTCGAAGGCGCGGCCCAGCTCGACGAACTTCTCGGTCGGGGTCCAGGACTTCCAGCTGGCGGTAGACCGGGTCGCGGTCGGGCCCCAGTCCAGCCACAGCGGCTGGTACGGGTCGCCCGGGATGAAATCCGAGCTCATCGACATGTTCATCAGATGGTAGGGGCGGCGGTAGACCAGCTCGAAATTGTCCAGCACCACGGCCTCGACATTGACCCCGATCTCGCGCCACTGCTCGACCATGATCTCGGCCGCGGCCTCGTAGTTCGGGTAGAACTGCCGGGTGATGTGCCAGCGCAGCTTCTGGCCGTCGTAGCTGGTCTCCTTGACCAGGGCCTTGGCCCGTTCCGGGTCGTAGGGCAGCTTCGGCTTCAGCTCCGGGTCGTAGAACCGGCCGTATTCCGGGAAGTTGAACGGCACCGCCGGGTGGAAGGTGGCGTCGCCGAACAGGGCGGCCACGATCTCGTCCATGTTGACGCCCTGGACCATGGCGTAGCGCAGCTTCGGGTCGACCAGCGGGTTGTCCGGCGGGTCGGGCAGGGTGTTGAAGGCGAACGCCGGGTAGTTCTCGACCTGGCGCCGTATCAGCTTGACGTCGGAATAGCCCTGCAGCGTCGGTTCCTGGTCGGTCGGGATGTTGACGATGAAGTCGAACTCCTTCGACACCAGCCCGGCCAGGCGCGCCGCGAATTCCGGCACGATCTTCCACACCAGCTGCCGCGCCGGCGGCGGGTCGCCCCAATAACCGTCGAAGGCGTCCAGCACCATCACCTCGCCGGAGCGGAAGGTGGTGACCTTGTACGGGCCGGTGCCGATCGGCGCCTGGCCGAAGCGGTCGACCCCGACCTCGAGATAGTATTTCTTCGGCACCACCAGGCCGATATTGCCGGTCAGCTTGCCCGGGACGTTGGGGTCGGGCGTGGCGGTCTCGATCTCGATCGTATGGGTGCCGGTGGCCTCGACCCGCTTGAAGCCGGCGGTGAAGGTCTTGCCGCGCGGCTCGAACGGCTTCGGCCCCCACAGCCGGTCGGCGCCGAGGGTGAAGGCGACGTCCTCGGCCGTCATCTCCGTGCCGTCATGGAACTTCACGCCCTGGCGCAGCTCGATAGTCCAGACCGTGCCGTTCCGGTCCCACTTCGTCGCCAGCTTGGGCTGCAGCGTGAGGCCGTTGGGGTCGGAGAGGTAGTCGCGCTCGATCAGCGCTTCGTAGAAGTTCGGGAAGATCCGGTTCGAGGTGGTGCTGAGGCCGTTGATCGGCGACATCATCTGCCACAGGTTGTCGACCGCGATGGTCAGCACCGGCCGGTCCGCCGCCCGCCCGTATCGCAGCGGCGTGGCCAGCGAGACGGCGCCCGCGCCGAGCGCCAGCTTGCCGAAACCGCGTCTTGTGAACATCGAAGCCTCCGTTGCTTGTTTCGTTTTCAGGCGGTGCGGTGGCGCAGCATCGGGTCCAGCCGGTCGCGCAGCCAGTCGCCGACGATGCTCATCGACAGGGTGACGGCGAAGATCACGAGGCCGGGCCAGACCGCGATCCACCAGGCGCTGGAGAGATACTCGCGGCCGTCGCCGAGGATCTGGCCCAGGCTGGTCAGGGGCGGCTGGATGCCGAGGCCGAGGAAGCTCAGCGAGGTCTCGAGCAGGATGATCTGCGGGAAGTTCAGCGTGACCTGGACGATCAGCGCGCTCGCCACATTCGGCAGGATGTGCCGCAGGTAGAGCCGCATCGGCGGGGCGCCCAGCGCCACCACCGCCTTGGCATAGGGCTGGCTGGCGGCGGACAGGACCACGCCGCGCGCCAGCCGGGCGGAGGATTCCCAGCCATGCAGCCCCATCAGGATGACGAACAGCGTCAGGCTGTTGCCGAAGAAGGCCAGGAGGGTCAGGGCGATCAGGATAAAGGGCAGCGACGCCTGGAAGTCGACCAGCATCATCAGCGACTCCTCGACCCAGCCGCGGAAATGCGCGGCGATGAAGCCGATGGCGCTGCCGACGACGGCCCCGATCAGCGTGCCGGCGACGGCGACCGACAGCGACATCTGCAGCCCGCCGACCAGCCGGGCCACCATGTCGCGGCCGAGCCGGTCGGTGCCCAGCAGGTAGCGCGGGTCGCCGCCCAGGAAGGACGGCGGCTTCAGCCGGGCCAGCAGGTTCTGCTGGGTCACGCCGTACGGAGTCAGCCAGCCGCCGAACAGGGCGGCCAGCAGCGCCGCCGCCAGGATCGCGAAGGCCGCTGCGAGGAACCAGGGGAAGCGCCGCATCGCCCGCCCCTCAGCGCGCCGTGCGGATGCGGGGGTCGAGCAGCCCGTACAGCAGGTCGACCGCGAGGTTGGCCGCGACCATGGTGGCGGCGACCAGCAGCACCAGCGCCTGCACCACGGCAAGGTCGCGCGAGGTCACGGCGGTGACCAGGAGGCGGCCGATGCCGGGCCAGGCGAACACCGTCTCCACCACCACCGCGCCGCCGACCAGCGCGCCGAGATTGAGGCCGATGATGGTGACGATCGGGATGGCGGCGTTGGGCAGGGCATGGCGCAGCACCCGGACCAGGGGCGGCGCGCCCTTCGCCGCCGCGGCGCGCATATAGGGCTTGGCCAGCACCTCCAGCATCGCCGAACGGGTGAAGCGCGCCAGCGTGCCGGCGGTGTAGACGCCCAGCGTCGCGGCCGGCATCAGCAGGTGCAGGATCGAGCCGGTGCCCGAGCTCGGCAGCCATTGCAGCGTCAGGGAGAACAGGAGGATCAGCAGGATGCCGAGAAAGAAGTTCGGCAGGGCGAAGCCGAACACGGCGAAGCCCATCACCAGCCGGTCGAGGGCGGAGCCGCGGCGCAGCGCCGCGACGATGCCGGCCGGCACCCCGACCAGGATGGCGACGGCATAGGCGGAGAGGCCGAGCAGCACGGTCCAGGGCACGCGCTCGGCGATGATCTCCGTCACCGGCCTTCCGTCGCGGTAGGAGGTGCCGAACTGGCCCGACGCCATCTGCACGACATAGCGCAGATACTGTTCGGGCAGCGGCCGGTCGAGGCCCCAGGCCTCGCGGAACTGCGCGATCTCCTCATTGGTGGCGTCCGGCCCCAGCAGCGACTGCACCGGGTCGCCCGAGACCCGCAGCACGATGAAGGCGAAGGTCACGACGAACCAGAGCGTCAAGAGGGTCCGCGCGGCTTTCACCGACCAGAAGCGCACCATGCAGCAGCCTTCTCTCCGTCGTCGGGGCGGGCAGGGCCTGTCTCGGGAGGGCGCCCGCGATCGGCAAGAAAGGGTCCGATCCGGGGCGTCGAGGGCGGTAGCGAACCACAGCGATCCCATGGGATCTATCATAAAATTACAGGGGGATTTATATGTCAGAGATATGAATAGAGGCATCGAGCTGCGTCATCTGAGCTACTTCGCCTGCCTGGCGGAGGAGCTGCATTTCGGCCGCGCCGCCGACCGCCTCGGCATGGCCCAGGCGCCGCTCAGCCAGCAGATCCGGCAGCTGGAGGAGCGGCTGGGCGTGCGCCTGTTCGACCGCACGACACGGCGGGTCAAGCTGACCGCGGCCGGCGAGATCCTGCTGCGCCACGCCCGGGATGTGCTGAGCGGCCTGGACCGCGCCATCTCCCACACCCGCGCGATCTCGGGCGAGCATGTCGGCCACCTCGTGGTCGGCGGCGTGCATCTGGCGCTGTCGCAGTTCCTGCCCGCCATCATCCGGGCGTTCCGCCAGGACTATCCCGCGGTCACGGTCGACGTCGTGCCCTTCACCACGGCCGAGCAGCTGAAGACGCTGGAGGCCGGCGGCATCAACGTCGCCTTCATCCGGCCCACCACCGCGGCCGGCTTCATGCAGATGGAGCGGCTGTCGAGCGAAGGCTTCGTGGCGGTGCTGCCGAAGGCGCATCCGCTCGCCGCCAAGCCCGACCTGTCGCTGCGCGACTTCTCGGGCCAGCCCTTCATCGGCTATGCGCCGATCCTCGGCGCCAGCTACAGCAACCTGGTGCTGGACGCGTTCCGCCAGGCCGGGGTGCGGCCGATGGTAGTGCAGGACGCCTCGCACACCCTGTCGATCGTCACCCTGGCCGCCGCCGGGGTCGGCCTCGGCATCGTGCCGTCCTGGGTGTCGCACATGCCGCTGCCGGAGCTGGCCTACCGGCCCCTCGACGACCTGCCGCAGGCGGTGGAGCTGGCCATCGCCTGGCCGGCCGGCGAGACCTCGCCGGTGGTGCTCGACTTCGTCCGCATCTCACGCCTGGTCGCGGCCCAGCGCCGGGCGCGCTGAGCGGCATGGTCCCGGCGCTCAAGAGGGATCGGCGCCGGCGACCCGCCGTTTCCCGAACCCGCGGAAGCTCCTGCGCGCCAGCGGCAGCAGCGTCGCCGCCAGATATGCCAGCCCGATCAGCAGCAGCGCGGCGGGGAGGCCGACGCCGCTGATCAGCGCGCCGCCGAAGAGCCCGCCGAAGGGAATCAGGGTCCAGCAGAGCGCCGTGCTCATCGACGTGACGCGGCCGACCAAGGGCTTGGGGATCCGCTCGAACATCACGGCGAACAGGATCGGGTTGAGGAAGCCCGAGGCAAAGCCGCCGATCGCCAGGGTGGCGAAGACAAGAGCGAGCGGCACGTCCACCGCGAGGACGAGGAAACGCGGAAACCCGGTCAGGAGGAACGCGACCGTATAGACGACGAGGCGCGGCATCCGTTCGCCGATCGAGGCGGCGATGGCCGCGCCCACCATGGAGCTGCCGGAGAACACCGCCAGCATCGCCCCCAGCAGTTCGGGGCCGTGACCGGCATCCCGCGTCCAGACCGGCAGCAGGACGGCGTGGAAGGCCTGGTCCAGGAGGTTGGTGGCCGCCACCATGACGACGATGCCCATCAGCACCGCATCCCGGCGCAGGAAGGTCCAGCCTTCCAGCAGATCCCGGCCATAGGACGCCGCCGCCGCGACCGCGGGATGGCGCAGCGCGGGGATGCCCGCCCCGATGATCAGGGCGGCGACGGCGAAGGTGGCGGCATTGAAGGCAAGGGCCTGGGCCGGACCGGTCATCACGGCGATCAGCGCGCCGGCGCCGGCCGCCCCCACCGTCGAGGCCAGTCTTTCGATGGTGCCGACGACGCCGGTCACCCGCTCCAGCGGCACCGCCGCCAGCTCCGCGATGTCCGGGACCATCGCCTGCTTGGCGGCGTCGGCCGGGCCGCGCAGCGCGCCGAGGACGAAGACGATGGGGAGCAGGGCCGGGACGGTGAGCATGCCCAGCAGATGCAACAGGGGCACCAGCCCGACCACGGCCGCCGAGGCCGCATCGCAGAGGATGGCGATCCGCTTGGGGCCGGCGCGGTCGATCAGCGGGCCGCCCAGGGCCTTGGCGACGACATAGGGCAGCATTTCCGCCATCGCCACCAGCCCGGTCGATACGGGGCTGTTCGTCGTGCTCAGCACCAGCCAGGGAATGGCGATCGTCGACAGCCTCGTGCCGGAGATCGAGACGGTCTCGGCGGCGGCCAGGGCGAGAAAGGGCGCGCGTCCGCTCACGGCCCGGCATCCTCCTCGCGGTGCGGCAGCCGGCCCGGATAGGGAAAAGCGCGTAGCATGACCGTGAAGGGCGCCATGTCCGGGGGCAGCGGTTCCCCGAGGGGCGGGGCGTCCCGCATCGCCTCCAGCATGATGTCGGTCAGCCGCCTGGTCAGGGCTTCGGCCTGCTCCGCCGTCAGCGGGATGGTGACGTCGCTGGCCGTGCTGGCCTTGCGCCATGGGGCCGGCAGCTCGGGATATTCCTCGACGGCCCGCTGCATCTGGCCGACCTGCAGGGACAGCGCCGCCTGGGTGAAGGCGACGCCCGCATCCAGCTCCGCACCCTCGGCATCCGTCTCGAGCACGGAGGTCAGCTCGTGGCTGGCGCGCCACCAGCGGTCGCGCCGGGATGGCCCCGGCTTCTCCTCGATGAAGCCGTACTGGGCCAACTGGCGGAGGTGATAGCTCGTCGCGCCGCTGTTGAGGCCCAGCCGCGCCGCCAGCTGCGTCGCGGTGGCGGGGCCGTCGACCCTGAGCATGCCCAGCATCCGCAACCGGACCGGATGCGCCAGCGCCTTGAGGGCCGTCGGATAGGGGACGACCCGGCTGACGTCGCGGGGCGCGGTCGCGGCGGGAATCGATGGAGGGCGAGGCGGGTTCATTCACCAAGCTTAATTTGCAAAGATATCTTTGCAAAGATTTCTTTGTGCACCCTCGGCTATGTCGATGTTACGCGGGATGCGGCCCGGTTCAGCCGGACCGCTGCGGCGGCCAGCAGGCCGAGGAAGGAGGCCAGCAGCATCAGCAAGATCAGGAGCGTCGGCGACGGCTCGCCGGACAGGGCGAGGCCGGTCAGCGTCGTCGTCAGCGCGCCGCCCAGGACGGTCAGGGCGCCGGTGATGCCCGCGGCGCTTCCCGCCAGCCGGGGGCGCACCGACATCGCCCCGGCGTTGCTGTTCGGCGTCGTCATGCCGTTGCCCAGCCCGACGAAGACGGTGCATCCGAAGTAGAGGGCCGGCGTCAGATGGCCCATGGCGATGACCGCGAGGCCGGCGAGGAGGCCCAGGCAGGCGAGCATCCGGCCCATCAGCATGACCGTCGCCGGCGGATGCCGGCCGACCAGGCGGCTCGACAGCCAGCTGCCGGCGACGAAGCCCGCGGTGATGCTGCCGACGTACACGCCCAGCTGCGCCGTGCCGATCCCGAAGACGGTAGTGGCGATCCGGGGCGCCCCGGCCAGGAAGATGTAGAAGGCGCCGGTCGAGAAGGCGGTGCACAGCGCATGGCACCAGAACAGCGGCTCGCGCAGCAGCGCGGCCAGGCGCCCGCCGTCGTCCCCCGTCCCGGCCGAGGGCCGGAGGGTCTCGCCCAGGTCCGACCACGCCAGGCACCAGAGCCCCGCCCCGGCCACGGCAAGGAGCAGGAAGGCCATGCGCCACCCGAAGGCGGCGTCCAGGACGCTGCCCAGCATCGGCCCCAGCATCGGGGCCAGGGCCATCGCCATGCCGATGCGGCCCAGCAGCCGCGCGGCCTCGGCCTCCCCGGCCGTATCGCGGACGATCGCGAGGGAGAGGACATAGCCCGAAACCACCGCCGCCTGCAGCATCCGGAACGCCAGCAGCATCCACACGGTCTGGGCGACCGCGCAGCCGAGCGAGGCGAGGGTGAAGACCGCGAGCGCCGCCAGCAGCACCGGGCGCCGGCCGATCCGGTCGGCGAGCGGGCCCAGCCCGAGCTGGACCGCGGCCGAGACGGCGAGATACCCGCCGAGCGCAAGGCCGACCAGGGCGTAGTCGGCCTCCAGATCCCGCGCGATGTTGGCCAGCGACGGTACGATCATGTTCAGCGTGACCACCGAGGTGGCGGTCATCAGGATCAGCGTCGACAGGGCGGGCGGGGTGGTGGCCTTGCGCATCGGTGTCCGAACCCTCTGAAACAAAAAAGCCCCCGAACGGCGGTTCGGGGGCGCATGGCGGCGGACATGGCGTCCGCTATCGGGCCATGCACCTTTCGCCTACGATCGTGAAATTTGGTGGAAGCATTTTTATCTCCTGCGCAATGAACATATTATCAGATCGAATTTCTGCGCAAGTATCTGTTCAATCTCCATTGCATTGATTCGTCATGGCGAGCCCCGAAGGGGCGTGGCCATCCAGCGGCACCGACCCCTGGGATGGCCACGGCGCTACGCGCCTCGCCATGACGGGAAGGGATCGAGGAGTCGGTCAAGCACCGCGGGTACCGGGCTGGCTCGCTGCGTTTCGGCTTGCGCCGCGGCCGTCCCGCATGGTTAACCGTGCAACCTGCTTAATCGTGATACCAGGATGCCCGGCAAGCCGCCCTCCATGCTCGATCTCGCGCGCCGGCTCGGCGTGTCGCGGGCGACCGTGTCGAACGCGCTGCGCGGCAAGGGGCGGCTGTCGCCGGAACTGGCGGGCCGGATCCGCGCCCTGGCGGCGGAGCTGCACTACATCCCGGCCCATGCCGGCCGGGCCCTGCGCACCGGCCGCAGCGCCACCATCGGCCTGATCGTGCCGGATTTCGGACAGCCGCTGTTCCCGATCTTCGCCCAGGCGATCGAGCGCGCCGCCAAGAGCCGCGGATTCGCCGTTCTGGTCGGCGACAGCCTGGGCACGGCGGCGGGGCAGGCGGCGGAGATCGACAACCTGCTCGGCCGCGGCATCGACGCGCTGGTGATCATCCCGACCCGCGGCACCACGGTCAACGCCGCCGCGATCCCGGTGCCGGTGGCGGTGATCGACAGCGCCGCCACCCGCGGCAACACCGCGGCCAGCAACCATCGCGAGGGCGGCCGCCAGGTCGCCGGCCACCTGATCGGGCTGGGCCACCGCGACATCCTGCTGCTGGCCGGGCCCAAGGATTCCAGGGTGTCGCGCGAGCGCACCGACGGCATGCGCGAGGTCTTCGCCCGGGCCGGCATCACCCCGCGCATCCGGCATTCCGTCACCAGCTTCGAGGTGGGGGCGGAGATCGCGGCCGAGGTCGACCTCGCCGGCTTCACCGCCTGTGCCGCCGCCTATGACGCGCTGGCCGTCGGCTTCGTCACCGGCCTGGCCGCGCGCGGGGTGCGGGTGCCGCAGGACGTCTCGGTCACCGGCTTCGACGACCTGATGTGGGCGCGCATCGTCTCGCCGCCCTTGACCACCGTGCGGCAGGACCTCGCCGCCATCGCCGACCATGCGCTCGCCGTCGCCACCGGCGAACGGCAGGGGGCGCGGCTGTTCCCGGTCGAGCTCGTGCTGCGGGCCTCGACCGCCGGCCCACGACACGTCAACGACAACCGGAGAGGGGGTGCTTCATGATCTCGATACGGATGGCCGCCGGCGCCACGCTGGCTCTTCTCGGGTCCTCGGCCGCCCTGGCCGAGACGCCGACCCTGACCATCTCGGTCTACGGCGTCGCGCAGGACGCCTACAGGAAGGACCTCTACGATCCCTTCGAGGCCATCTGCGGCTGCAAGCTGGTGGTCGAGACCGGCAACAGCAGCGAGCGGCTGGCGAAGCTCGAGGCCAACAAGGCGTCGCCGGTGATCGACGTCGCCGCGATCGCCGACTTCAACGCGCTGGAGGCGGCGAGAAAGGACCTGATCCAGCCGATCGACGTGTCGAAGCTGTCGAATTACGGTGCGCTCTACGACTTCGCCCAGGACCCGATCGGCGGCCATCTGGCGGTCGGCTACACCTTCTACTCGACCAGCATCGTCTACCGCTCGGACAAGGTGTCGATTTCCAGCTGGAAGGACCTGTTCAAGCCCGAGCTGGCCGGCCGCATCGCCCTGCCGAACATCACCACCACCCAGGGGCCGCTGGCGATCTACATGATCGACAAGGCCGAGGGCGGCACCACGCCCGACCTGAAGGCCGGCATCGACGCCGTCGCCGCGCATCGCGAGGACGTGGTCACCTTCTACGAGCGCGGCTCGCAGATCCCGCAGCTCTTCGAGCAGGAGGAGATATTGGCGGCGGTGGTCGGCCGCTTCGGCTGGGCGAACATCAAGAAGCTCGACCTGCCGATCCAATGGGCGACGCCAAGCGAGGGCCAGACCGGCGGCATGAACGTGCTGACCCTGGTCAAGGGCTCCAGGAACGAGGAACTGGCGCTGAAGTTCATCGACTACTGGCTGTCGAAGGAGGTGCAGACCAGGCTGGCGATGGACCTGGTCGACAGCCCGGCGAACAGGACGGTCGAGGTGCCGCCCGAGACGGCGGAGGCGCTGACCTATGGCGCCGAGACCGCCGCCAGCCTCAGCTTCATCAAGCCCGTGGCGATGCTGGAGAACCGCGAGGCCTGGGTCGCCGGCTGGAACGCCAAGGTCGCCCAGTAGGACTGCAGCTATGGACAGGTTCGAGACCAAACGTTCCGAACGGGAAGCTTCCTCTCATCTGTCATTGCCGGGCTTGACCCGGCAATCCAGAGGCCACCCAGAGCGGCATCGACATCTCTGGATGCCCGGATCAAGCCCGGGCATGACAATTTTTCTTTTCAGTTCGGAGTCCTGAGCGTCCGATGTTCGAGAAGCGAGGCATCGGCCTGGCCCTGATGGCGCCCGCCGCGCTGTTCGTCGCGGTCGGCTTCCTGCTGCCGGTCGCGATCCTGCTGGCCGGCAGCTTCCATTCCGCCGCCGGCTGGGGGCTGGAGAACTTCACCGAGTTCTTCGCCAAGCCGCTGAACCGCGACGTGTTTGTCCGCACCTTCCGCCTGGCGCTCACGGTCACCGCGGTGGCGGCGGTCATCGGCTACGCCGTGGCGCTGGTGATCGTCGACGCCTCGCCGGGGGTGAAGGGCAAGCTGGTCGGCCTCCTGGTGCTGCCGCTGATGATCTCGCCGGTGGCGCGCACCTATGCCTGGCTGGTGATCCTCGGCCGCACCGGCATCGTCAACGTGGCGCTGACCGGCCTCGGCCTGTCGGACGAACCGATCCGCTTCCTGTTCAGCGAGACCGCGGTCTTCATCGGCCTGATCCAGCTGTTCTTCCCGCTGATGGTGCTGCCGCTGGTCAGCGCGCTGGAGAACCTGCCGGCCGACGTGGTGCCGGCGGCGCGGGTGCTCGGCGCCTCCTGGTGGACGGTGTTCCGGCGCATCCTGCTGCCGCTGACCCGCGAGGGGCTGGTGGTCGGCGGCACGCTGGTCTTCGTCGGCTCGCTGACCGCCTATGTCACCCCGGCGATCCTCGGCGGCTCCAAGGTGCTGATGCTGGAGACGCTGATGTACCAGCGCGTCTCGGTCGCCAACGACTATGCCGCCGCCGGGGTGATCGCCGTGATCCTGATCGGCATGAGCATCCTGACCCATGGCGGGCTGAAGCGCCTGGCCACGGCGCGGCGGAGGGCCGGCTGATGCGGATCGCCGGCCACACCCTGCTCGCCGCCGTGATGGTGTTCCTGATCGGCCCGTTCCTCCTGATCTGCGTCGCCGGCCTGTCCGCCGGCGAGACCCTGGCCTTCCCGCCGCCGGCCCTGTCGCTGCGCTGGGTGGAGAAGGTGTTCGAGGTCGAGAGCTTCCGCACCAGCTTCGCCCTGTCGATGGCGCTCGGCCTCGGCGCCACCGGGGCGGCGCTGCTGCTGGGCATCCCCGCCGCCTACGCGCTGGAACGCTACGACCTGCCGGGGCGCGAGGCGGTGCGCGGCGTGATCACGGCGCCGATCATCGTGCCCGGCATCATCGTCGGCCTTGCGCTGCTGCGGCATCTGGTGATCCCGGCCGGCATCCCGGTCATCGCCGCGCTGTTCGTCGCCCACACGGCGCTGCTGGTGCCCTATGCCGTGCGCATCACCTCGGCCAGCCTGAAGAACCTGCGTGTGGACATGGAGGAGGCGGCGGTGCTGCTCGGCGCCAGCCGGGCCGGGGCCTTCTTCCGGGTGGTGCTGCCGAACATCCGCAACGGCATCATGGCCGCCTTCGTCATCGGCTTCGTCACCTCCTTCAACCAGGTGCCGGTGTCGCTGTTCCTGTCCGGCCCCGGCGTCTCGACCCTGCCGATCGACATGATGTTCTACATGGAATTCAACTACGACCCGTCGGTGGCCGCCCTGTCGGGCCTGCTGGCGCTAATGTCGCTGGCCATCGTGCTGGTCGCCGAACGCCTGCTGGGGCTGTCCCGCTATGTGTAGCCTGCATTTCTCACCCTCGATGTGGCCTGCGCCGGTTCAAGACGCCGGCAGGGCAGGAGCCGCGCGCGGCGCGATGCGGCACATCGGGCAAGCGCGGCGACGCCCCCTGCCGGCGTCTTCAACCGGCCCAAAGGGTTGCCTTGCGGCGGGCGCCTGCGGCCCCGGGCGGCTCGACCGTATATCCCGATACGCTCTTCGCCGCCCGGAGCCGCATTCACCTCGCCGCAAGGCAACGCAGGCCGCATGGAGGGTGAGAAATGCAGGCTAGCGCTTTCCTTCATCTGGACGGGCTGACGCTCGCCTATCACGGCCAGGTCGTGGTCGACCGGCTGACCGTGTCGATCCGGCGCGGCGAGCTGGTGGCGCTGCTCGGCCCCTCCGGCTGCGGCAAGACCACGACGATGCGCGCGATCGCCGGGCTGATGGCGCCGGCCGGCGGCCGGATCACGCTGGCCGGGCGCGACATCACCCGGGTTCCGGCCAACAGGCGCGGCGTCGGGCTGGTGTTCCAGTCCTACGCCCTGTTCCCGCATCTGACCGTGGCCGAGAACGTCGCCTTCGGCCTGCGGCTGAAGAAGCTGCCGGAGGCGGAGATCACCAGCCGGGTCGGCGCGGCGCTGGCCAATGTCGGCTTGTCCGGCTTCGCCGAGCGCCTGCCCAAGGCCCTGTCCGGCGGCCAGCAGCAGCGCGTCGCTTTGGCCCGGTCGATCGTGGTCGAGCCGCAGCTGCTGCTCCTGGACGAGCCTTTGTCCAATCTCGACGCCCGGCTGCGGCTGGAGATGCGCAGCGAGCTCAGCCGCCTGCAGCGCGAGCTCGGCATCACCATGATCTACGTCACCCACGACCAGGCCGAGGCGCTGGCCCTGGCCGACCGGATCATCGTCATGCGCGCCGGCCAGATCGAGCAGATGGGTCGGCCGGACGAGATCTACGAGGCGCCGCGCTCGCCCTTCGTGGCCCGCTTCATGGGCTTCGAGAACACCTTCGCGGTGGAGGAGGGCCGGCTGGCCACGGCCGGCGGCAGCCTGGCGCCGGGCTTCGCCCTGCCGGCGGCGGCGAAGGCGCTGGGCTGGCGGCCGCAGGCGGTGGCGCTGGGCGCCGGCCCGCATCGCGGCCGGGTGCGCGGCGTCTCCTATCTCGGCCAGACCGTGGAATACCTGCTGGAAACGCCGGCCGGCCCGATCAAGGCCGAGGTGCCGTCGGCCGAACCGCGGCACGAGGCGGGGGCGGAGATCGCCTTCGACCTGCCGCTGGCGACGGCCGCGGTGATGGAGCACGCATGATGCGCCGGGTGTGGATCGACACCGATATGGGCTTCGACGACGCGGTCGCCATCGCCATGGTGGCGGATGCGCCGGACGTCGCGATCGCCGGCCTGTCTCTGGTCGCCGGCAACGCCCCGCTGGACCGGGTGGCGCAGAATGCCCGCGACGCCGCCACCTTCTTCGGCTGGGACGTGCCCATCCATGCCGGCCGCGACCGGCCGCTGCTCGGCGATCTCGTCACCGCCGCCTATGCCCTCGGCGACGGCGCCATGCCGACGGTCGGCCGCAGCTTGCCCGAAGCCGATACGCCCTTGTCCGAGGAGCCGGCGCTGTCAGCCCTGGTCCGGTACCTGGAGGAGGGCGGAAGCGAGGTCCTGGCGCTGGGGCCGCTGACCAACATCGCGGCGCTGCTGATCGCCCGGCCCGACCTGGCCGCGCAGATCCGGCTAGTCTGGATGGGCGGCAGCGCCGGCCCCGGCAATCACACCGCGGTCGCCGAGTTCAACGCCGCGGTCGACCCGGAGGCGATCCAGGCGGTGATCGACGCCGGGGTGCGCATCGCCATGGTCGGGCTCGACGCCTGCCGGCCGGTCACGGTCTCGGTCGCCGATGCCGACACGCTGCGGGCCATGGGCGGCGACCGCGCCGCGGTGCTGGCCGACCTGCTGCAGGGCTATGCCTCCATCGGCCAGCCCGGGGGGCCGCATCCGCTCTACGACCCGGTGGCGGCCGCCGCCTGGATCGAGCCGGCGACGATGGGAGTCCGCCCGGCCCGGCTGGATGCCGAGCTGTCCGGCCGGCTGACCCGCGGCATGACCGTCATCGAATGGCGGGTGCCGCGCAAGGCCGCCGCCAACGCCGACATCGCCACCGTGCCGGAGGTCGGGCGCATCCGGGCGATGGCGCTCGGCGCGCTGGAACGCGCCGCCCAACAGAAGGTCCAGCCATGACCCGCGAACCCCACGACCTGGACGATCCCGGCCTGCGCGACCGCGCCGTGCGCGCCGCCCGCGGGCTCGCGCCTTTCGACGTGCTGATCACCGGCGCCAGCCTGGTCGACGTCGCGACCTCGGAGGTCCGCGCCGCCGATATCGGGCTGGTCGGGCCGCTGGTCGCCAGCGTGCACGCCCCCGGCAGCCGCGGTGATGCCGGCCGGATGGTCGACGCCGCGGGCCGCTTCGTCGCGCCCGGGCTGATCGACACGCATCTGCACATCGAAAGCTCGATGGTGACGCCGCGGCGCTATGCCGAGGTGGTGGTGCCGCAGGGCACGACGACGATCTGCTGGGATCCGCACGAGGTCGGCAACGTCGCCGGCCTGGCCGGGGTGCGCTGGGCGGTCGAGGCCGGGCAGGGGCTGCCGCTGCGGATCCTCACCCTGGCGCCGTCCTGCGTGCCCTCGGCGCCGGGGCTGGAGGTGGCGGGCGCCGAGGTCGGCGGCGGCGAGATGGCGGAGATGCTGCGCTGGCCGGAGATCGCCGGCGTCGCCGAGGTGATGAACATGCGCGGCGTGCTGGACCGCAGCGAGCCGATGCAGGGCGTGGTCGCCGCCGGCCTGGCCAGCGGCAAGCTGGTCTGCGGCCATGCCCGCGGGCTGGAGGGCGCGTCGCTGCAGGGCTTCGCCGCCGCCGGCATCCAGTCGGACCACGAGATCACCTCGGGCGACGACCTGCTAGCCAAGCTGCGCGCCGGCTTCACGGTCGAGCTGCGCGGGTCGCACGACTATGTCCTGCCCGGCGCGGTGCAGGCGCTGGCGAGCCTGCCGCACCTGCCGCAGACCCTGACCATCTGCACCGACGACATCTTTCCGGACGATCTCGTCGCCGCCGGCGGCGTCGTCGACGTGCTGCGGCGGCTGGTCCGCTACGGCATGAAGCCGGTCGACGCGATCCGGGCGGCGACGCTGAATGCGGCGATGCGCCTCGGCCGCCGCGATCTCGGCCTGGTCGCGCCCGGCCGCCGCGCCGATCTGGTCGTGCTGGATGGGCTGGAGACGCTGGGGGTCGAGCGGGTCTTCGCCTCGGGCCGCGAGGTCGCGGCCGAGGGGCGCCTGATCGGCGGTCCGCTCGGCCGGCCGGCCGATGCCTTCCATGACAGCGTGAAGGTGCCGCCGCTGACCACCGACGATTTCGTCCTCCGCCTGCCGGGCGACGGCACGGCCGTGGTCAACTCGATCTTCCGGCCGCGCTTCACCGAATGGCGCGACCTCGCGGTCGAGGTGAAGGACGGCGCGGTGGTGCTGCCGGAGGACAGGATCCTGATGGCGGTGATCCATCGCCATGGCCGGCGCCCGGCGGTGCCGCAGATCGGCATCCTCGACGACTGGGGTCCTTGGCGCGGCGCGCTGGCCACCACGATCTCGCACGACAGCCACAACCTGACCGTGTTCGGCCGCGACCCGGCCGACATGGCGGCGGCCGCCAATGCGGTGATCGCGGCCGGCGGCGGCATGGCGGTGGCCGAAGGCGGCGCCGTCACGGCACAGGTGGCCCTGCCGGTCTGCGGCCTGCTGTCGGACGCGCCGGCGGCGGAGGTCGCGGCCGACTTCGCCGCGGTGAAGGCGGCGGCGGACCGGATCGTCGACTGGCAGCCGCCCTACCGCACCTTCAAGGCGGTGGTCGGCGCCAGCCTGGCCTGCAACCCCGGGCCCCACGTCACCGACCTCGGCCTGACCGACGGCACCACCGGCGAGATCCGCCCGCTCCTGGCGGCGGGCTGAGCCGGTCGACATCGGCCGGAATCGAAGTATTCTCTGCGGCCTGTCTGTCAGCGAGGGGAGCGCCATGACCGACACGACATCCGCCAAGGCGAAGGCCGCCAGGACGGCCGCCGCCAAGCCGCGCAAGCCGAAGGCGACGGAGCCGGCCGCGGCGCCGGTCCTGCTCTCGGGCGGCAACCCGCAGATCGCGAAGGGCTATGGCGACGAGCCCGTGCAGGCCTATATCGCGGCGATGCCGGGCTGGAAAAGCGAGGTCGGGCGCCGGCTCGACACTCTGATAGAGCGCACCGTCCCCGGCGTGCGCAAGGCGGTCAAATGGAACTCGCCGATGTACGGGGTGGAGGAGAAGACCTGGTTCCTCGGCATCCATTGCTTCACGAAATACATCAAGGTGGCGTTCTTCCGCGGCGCCTCGCTGCAGCCTCTCCCGCCCGGCACGTCCAAGCAGAAGGAGGTGCGCTACCTCGACATCCGCGAGGACGAGCCGCTCGACGAGGCCCAGTTCTGCGCCTGGGTGAAGCAGGCCAGCGAGCTGCCCGGCGAGAAGATGTGAGCGGCGAGAGATACTCGAGGGAGCGACAGCAGCCATGAATGCAACGACGGCAGCCGCCACCGAAGGCGGCTCTCCCTCCCGGCTGATCGATGCCAGGATCGAGGAGTTGGGGGACTGGCGGGGCGAGACGCTCGCCCGGGTCCGGGCCCTGATCAGGCAGGCCGATCCCGAGGTGGTCGAGGAGTGGAAGTGGAGAGGGGTCCCGGTGTGGTCGCATGCCGGCATCATCTGCACCGGCGAGACGTACAAGGCGGTGGTGAAGCTGACCTTCGCCAAGGGCGCGTCGCTGGCGGACCCGTCCGGCCTGTTCAACTCGAGCCTCGACGGCAACACCCGGCGCGCCATCGACATCCGCGAGGGCGACGCGATCGATGAAGCGGCGTTGAAGGATCTCATCCGCGCTGCCGTGACCTTGAACCTTTCGGCGCAGGCGAGAAGGAAGCGCGGCTGAGGCGCGCCGTGCCGCAGGTCGCGAACGACGCGCGCTTCTGGGACCGGGCCGCGGGCAGATACGCCGCCGATCCGATCGCGGACATGGCGGGCTACGAGCGGACGCTGGAGCGCACGCGGCACTATCTCAGGGACGGCGATGCGGTCTTCGAATTCGGGTGCGGCACGGGGACGACGGCGCTCAGGCTCGCATCCTCCGTCGGGCGCATCCTGGCGACCGACATATCGGCCGAGATGATCGCGATCGCCCGCGGGAAGGCCGAAGCCGCGGGATGCGCCAATGCCGATTTCCGGGTCGCGACCCCCGATGCGATGCCTTGCCCGGACGGGACCTTCGACGTCGCCCTGGGCTTCAATGTCCTGCATCTGGTGGCGGCGCGGGAGACTGCGCTGAGAAATGTCCATCGGCTGCTGAAGCCGGGCGGGATCTTCATTTCCAAGACGCCCTGCGTCGGCGAGGCGAACCCGCTGATGCGCGTCGTCCTGCCCCTGATGCAGCTCGTCGGGAAGGCGCCCTATGTGAGCTTTCTCACGGCGCAGGAGTTGGAGCGCGAGATCGCGGCGGCGGGGTTCGAGATCATCGAGCGCGGGCGCCACGCCTCGCGCGGCAAGGATCTGCGGCCGTTCCTCGTGGCACGGAAGCGGTGACGCCTCCCGTCAGCGCTTGCCGATGGTCGAGGACAGCGCCCTGCGGACGATCTGCCAGGCGACCTCGACCAGGCCTGCGGTGACTTGGCCGGCGGCCGGGGCGTCGCCGCGGCGGATCGCGTCGATCATCTGCTGGTTGGCCTCGATCGCGATCGCCGTCATCTCCGCCGACACGCCATAGGCCAGGTGGCGGTAGCGCAGCGCCGGCTTCTGCACGATGGCCAGCAGGCGTTGCAGCACGGCATTGCCGGAGGCCTCGTGCAGCGCCTCGGTCAGGGCGACATTGGCGTCGAAGCATCGCTCGACCTCGCCGGCCTCCAGTGCCGACCGCATCGCTGCGAGGGCGACCGAGAGCTCGCCGGCGACCGCGACCGGATTGGCCGACCGGGCCGCGCCCTCCGCCGCCAGCGCCTCCAGCTTCACCCGGCAGGAATAGATCTGGTCGAGATCGGCCAGCGACATCGGCGCCACCCGCACGCCCTGGCGCGGCCGGCGGATCACCAGCCCGGTGCCCTCCAGCAGCCGCAGCGCCTCGCGCACCGGCGACCGGCTGATGCCGTAGCGCTCGCACAGCTCCTCCTCCACCAGCTTGGCGCCGGGGGGCAGCTCGCGCAGGATGATCTTGCGCTCAAGGAAGGCGAGCACCGTCTGCGACAGCACCGGCCGGCGCGGGGCGCCGCCGTCTTCGTCCGGGATGGCGGTCTCCATGGTCGCGCGTCAGAACCTCTGGATCTTGAGGCCGAGGACCTTCTCGGTCACCACCACGACCAGCAGCGTCATGACGATGCTGACGGTGGAGACGGCCGCGGCCTCCGGCGTGAAGTTCAGGCGAAGATAATCGAACAGCTGGATCGGCAGCGTCGAGGTCCCGACGTCCTTCAGGAGGAACGAGATCGCGAAGGTGTCGAAGGAGATGATGAAGGCGAACAGGCAGCCGCCGATCAGCCCCGGCTTGATCAGCGGCAGGGTGATGCGCAGGAACACCCGCCACGGCCGGGCGCCGAGGCTGCGCGCCGCCAGCTCCCACGACCGGTCGAAGCCCTGCAGCGAGGCCGAGACGTTCATGAACACGAAGGGCAGGGTGATCAGCACATGGCCGGTGACCAGCGCCACCAGGTTCCTCGTGCCGATGCCGATGGCGTAGAAGAAGAACAGCAGTGCGATCGCCGTCAGCACCTCGGGCAGCAGCAGCGGCGCCAGCACGGCGATGCGGATCGCCTCCTTCGCCCGGCCGGCGTGGCGGGCGTGGTAGAGGGCGGCGGCGGTGCCGATCGCGGCGGAGGCCAGGGTGGCGATCGCCGCGACCTGCAGCGAGGTCCAGATCGCGGTGACGAACACCTCGTTGCCGAAGAAGGCCTCGTACCAGCGCA
Source organism: Inquilinus sp. Marseille-Q2685 (assembly GCF_916619195.1). Lineage (NCBI taxonomy): Bacteria > Pseudomonadati > Pseudomonadota > Alphaproteobacteria > Rhodospirillales > Rhodospirillaceae > Inquilinus > Inquilinus sp. Marseille-Q2685. The sequence continues at coordinate 1,474,958 of NZ_CAKAKL010000002.1, read as the reverse complement.
GCGACAGCCCCTGCGGCGGGAAGGCCAGGAAGGCGCCGGCGCTGAAGGAGGCGCCGACCACGACCAGGATCGGCGCCAGCAGGAAGGCGTAGACCAGCCCGCAGAACACCGGGAACAGGATCGGCCGACGCGGCTTCATGGCGCCCACCGCATCCGCGTGGCCCGGGCGAACAGGACGACGCAGAGCCCGCCGGCGACGCTGAGCATCAGCGCCAGGGCCGAGCCCAGCGGCCATTGGAACGCGTCGGTCAGGGTGTCGACCACGGTCAGGGTCATGGTCTTCACCCGCATGCCGCCGATCAGCACCGGGGTGACATAGGCGCTGAGCGCCAGCACGAAGACCAGGATGCAGCCGGACTGGATCCCGGGCAGGGCCAGCGGCAGGACGATGCGCCGGAACGCCACCCGCCGCGTGGCGCCGAGCGACCGCCCCGCCGCCTCCAGCACCGGATCGATGGTCTGCAGCGCCGCCATGATCGGCAGGATCATGAAGGGCAGGAAGACATGGGTCAGGGCGATGACGATGCCGAGCGTGTTGTACATCAGCGGCAGCGGGGCCAGGGTCAGGCCCAGCGACCGGGCCGCCTTGTTGATGACGCCGTTGTTGCCCAGGAGGATGGTCCAGCCGAAGCTGCGGACCACGATCCCGACCAGGAGCGGCGACAGCACGATGCCGTACAGCACCGGTCGCCAGCGCGACCGGCTGCGCGCCAGCTGCCAGGCGACCGGGAAGCCGATCAGGAGCGTCGCCGCGGTGGTCAGGAGCGCGATCCACAAAGTGCTGCCCAGCTGGGCCAGGTAGTAGCCGTCGGTCAGGGCGCGCCGGTAGTTGTCCAGCGTCAGCCCCGGCCCGTAGGGCGCGCCGGTGGCCGGCGGCCGGACGCTCATCAGCACGATGTTGAGATAGGGCACCAGCAGGAACACGCCCAGCAGCACCGCCGCCGGCGCGATCATCAGCCAGGTCCAGGGCGGCAGCCTTCTGCGCCGGGCGGTCATGGTGTCTCCGGGACGACCCAGAGCGGGGCGGCGGGTGGCCGCACCGCCACGCGCTGCCCCTCGGCGAAGCGGGTCTGGGTCAGGCTGTGGGCCTCCACGCCGCTGCCGTCGGGCAGGCGGATGCGGTAGTTGACCATGTTGCCCAGATAATAGCGGCCCTCGATGACGCCCTCCGTCGCCGTCGTGCCGATGCCGACGGGGGCGAGGGTGACCGCCTCCGGCCGCAGCAGCGCCTTGACCGGGGTGCCCGGCGCCGCGCCGTTCAGCCCGTCGGCCGCGCAGTCGCCGAACACCGTGCGGATCTTGGCGTCGGATCCGTTGGCCACGACGATGCCGGGCAGCAGGTTGGCCTGGCCGACGAAGCTGGCGACCCTGGCATCGGCCGGCCGCTCGTAGATCGCCTCGGGCGCGCCGGCCTGGACGATGCGGCCGCCGAACATCACCACGACGCGGTCGGACATCGTCATCGCCTCGGCCTGGTCGTGGGTGACGTAGATGGTGGTGATGCCGACCCGCCGCTGCAGGTCGCGGATGAACACCCGCATCTCGTCGCGCAGCCGGGCGTCGAGATTGGCCAGCGGCTCGTCCAGCAGCAGGATGCTCGGCTCGATCACCAGCGCCCGGGCCAGGGCGACGCGCTGCTGCTGGCCGCCGCTCAGCTCGCGTGGGTAGCGCTCCTCCATCCCGCGCAGCTGCACCATCTCCAGCACCCGGGCGACGCGGGTTGCGGTCTCGGCCCGGCCGACCTTCCGCATCTCCAGCCCGAAGGCCAGGTTCCGGGCCACGGTCATGTGCGGGAAGAGGGCGTAGGACTGGAACACCATGCCGATGTCCCGCCGCTCCGGCGGCAAGGCCGAGACGTCGCGCCCGTCGAAGGCGATGCTGCCGTGCTCGGCCTCCTCGAATCCCGCGATCAGCTTCAGCGTGGTGGTCTTGCCGCAGCCCGACGGGCCCAGCAGCGAGACGAACTCGCCGCTGTCGATCGACAGCGACAGCCGGTCGACCGCCCGGGCGGCGCCGAAGCTGCGGGTCAGCTCTGAAATGACGACCTCGGTCACTGGAAGGTCCGGTTCCAGCGTTCCGTCATCTCGGTGGCATTGGCGTTCACCCAGTCCCAGTCCCAGGCGAGGATCCTGCCCATCTGCTCGCCGTAGACCGGGACATCGGCGCGCAGATCCTCCGGCACCTCGACCGTGCGGTTGACCGGGGAGACGAAGAACTCCCGCGCCAGCATCAGCTGCGTCTCGGGTGACAGGATGAAGTCGATATACTTGTAGGCCAGCTCGCGCGCCGGGGCGTTGGCGCAGATGCTGAAGGTCTGGTCCCACATCAGCAGGCCTTCCTCCGGCACGATGCACTCGACCGGCAGGCCCTGGTGCTTCAGCCGGGCGATCTCGCCGAAATCATAGGGCGCGACCACGATCTCCCCGGTCGACATCAGGGTCGACATGTTGAAGTCGGTCTGCAGCACGGGCGCCAGCTCGCCCAGCTTCTCATAGGCCTTGTCCAGGTCCTGCGGGCCGCTGCCGAACAGCTTGCCGGTCAGCATCACCATCGCCTTGCCGGCGGAGTTGACGATGTTGTAGAGGCCGATGCGGCCCTGGAACTCCGGGTTGTCCCACAGGTCCTTCCAGGATTTCGGCGGGGTCTGCACCAGGTCGGTACGGTAGCCGAGGCCGAGCGGCGAGATCATGCCGACCGCGGCCCAGCCGTCGCCGGTCTGGGCGATCGGGTACAGGTCCTTGTAGTGCGGCACCAGCGAGAGGTCGAACTTCTCGAAGTAGCCCTCCTTGCGCAGCAGCGAGGCGAAGATCTCGTTCATCATCACCATGGAATAGGGCGGGTGGTCCTTGCCGGCCGCGCGCAGGGTCGAGGTGAAGGTGCGGCCGAAGCCGATGTCGAGCTTCGTCTTGGCGCCGGTCGCGGTCTCGAAGGCGGGCACCAGGCTGTTGCGCCAGAACGCCTCCCAGACCCCGCCATAGGTGGTGATGACCAGCTCCTGCGCCGCGGCCGCCAGGGCCGGGACGCGCAGCATGGCCGGGCCCATCAGGGCCGCGCATGCCATGACAACCTGCCGTCGAGTGGGCTGCATGTCCTTGTCTCCGCTGTTTGTGGACCGCCGACCTGGGCGGCGTCTCCCCGTGGAACCTCTGCCGGGTTCCTTGGCGTTCTCAGGACGCCTTCTTGCGGTACTCGTAGTTCTTGTTCAGCCGATCGAGCAGATAGTCGCCGTAGCGCACCGGCGGGTGGCGCGGCGCTTCGCCCGGAGCCAGGATGGCGGCGGGACAATCGACCACCGTGTCCATCGACGGGTCGTAGAAGAAGGGCTGCGAATAGCGCTCGCGGCCGCTCAGGTTCAGCACCCGGTGCGGGGTCGAGGCGAAGCGGTCGTTCGACCAGCGCGCCAGGATGTCGCCGACATTCATGACGAAGGTGTCCGGGATCGGCGGCGCCGGGATCCACTCGCCGGCGCGGTTGCGGACCTCGAGCCCGCCCACGGAGTCCTGCGCCAGCAGGGTGATGAAGCCGTAATCGGTGTGCGGGGCCGACCCGAACAGCCCTTCCTCGCGCCGCTGCTCCGGATAGTGGAGGAGGCGGAGGAAGAGGGTGGGGCGGTCGAAATGCGGCAGGAAATAGGTCGGCGGCAGGCCCAGCGCCTCGGCGATGGCGACCGCCATGTCGCGGCCCAGCGCCGACATCGCCCGCATGTAGTCGAGTGCCGCCTGACGCAGCTCCGGGATCTCCGCCGGCCACTGGTTCGGGCCCTGCAGCGGCTCGCCCAGCGCCGGGTCGTCCTCGGCCAGGTCGTGCATCACCATCAGGGATTCGCTCTGGTTCGGCTTGGTGACGTTGGCGACGGAGGAGGTGACGATGGTCGAGGTGCTGAACGGCATGTAGCCGCGATGCGCGTCGTTCATGCGGATGCGCAGCTTGGCCTCGGCCGGCAGGTCGTGGAACCGCACCGACAGGCGGTGCAGCCGGTCGCCCAGCTCCGCCGGCACGCCGTGATCGGCGAGATAGACGAAGCCGATCGTCTCCAGCGTCCGGCGCAGCTCCGCCACCGTGCCGGCACGGTCCTCCGGCCTGCCGCCGCGCAGCGGCGACACGTCGAGCACCGGGATGTTCGAGAATTCTCCCCGACCCATGCGCAAGCTCCCCTGTTTCGGATATTTGTATACAGAAACTCAGTTCTGTATACAGTTTTCTGACCAACAGGACCGGCCGCTTCCAGGCCGGCAGGGAGGCGGGTTTGACCGAAGCCATCATCATCGACACCGATCCGGGGCAGGACGACGCCTTCGCCATCCTGCTGGCGCTGGCGTCGCCGGAGCTCGAGGTGCTCGGCCTCACCACGGTCGCCGGCAACGTCCCCGTCGCCGTCACCGCCGCGAATGCCCGGCGGGTGGTGGAACTGGCGGGCCGGCCGGAGGTCCCGGTGCGGGCGGGCTGCGAGCGGCCGCTACTGCGCCCCGCCCGCTTCGCCGAGGAGGTGCACGGCAAGTCCGGCCTGGACGGCTGGGACTTCCCGGCCCCGGCGCGGCCGCCGGAGCCCGGCCATGCGGTCGACTGGATGGTCGAGACGCTGCTGAGCCGGCCGGACGGCGCGACCACGCTGGTGCCGGTCGGGCCCCTGACCAACATCGCCATGGCCTTGCGCCGCAGCCCGACGGTCGCCCGCAAGATCCGTCGGATCGTGCTGATGGGGGGCGGCTTCTTCCAGGGCGGCAACATGTCCCCGGCGGCGGAGTTCAACATCCTGGTCGACCCGGATGCCGCCGCGATCGTGTTCGGCGCCGGCATCGACCTCGTGGCCGTGCCGATCGACTGCACCTATGCGGCGCCGACGCCGGAGAGCTGGATCACCGACCTCGAAGGGCTTGGCACCCGCATCGGTGCCGCCGGCGCCGGGATGATGCGGTTCTTCCAGCGCTTCGGGAACGAGAAATACGGCACCGCCACCCGGCCGCTGCACGACGCGCTGGCGGTCGGCTATCTGCTCTGGCCGGAGCTGTTCGGCGGCCGGAACTGCAATGTCGAGATCGAGACGGCGTCGCCGCTGACCCTCGGCATGACCGTGGTCGACTGGTGGGGCATCTCCGGCCGCCCGGCCAACGCCCTGTGGCTGACCGGATGCGACGCGCCGGTCTTCTACGGACGGATGCTGGAGCGCCTGACCCGGCTCGGCTGAGGCTACAGCGGCGGGGCCGCGAGCGCGTCCTGCAGTGCCGCGAGGAAGGCCTGCGCCGCCAGCGACAGCGGCCGGCGCCTCGGCACGATCAGGCCGGTCGAGACCGGGATGCGCGGCGTGAAGGGCTGCACGGCGATGCCGGGCGCCGCCGCGCGCCGGGACCGCAGCGTCACCCAGCCGCCGTCGATCTTGCCGGACCAACAGATGACGCTTGACTCCGTCCATAATGGACGATCACAATCATAATCTCAGTTCCCAAGAAATGGTCGAAAGTCCGGATCGATGTCCGGCTACGAACATTCGATCGCGTACTGTCTGATCACCGGCTGATGAAAAAGAAGGCAAGATGTGCCTGTGATAGGCATTCGGCGTTCTTTCATCGGAATTGTGTCAGTTCTTCCGGGATGAGGAGGACATGATACATAAGACGCCGCTCGAACCGTCGCTGTGGTACGCCACGGCGGCCCCGGCGCCGGAGACGACGGCGCTGGACGGCACGGTCGACGCGCCGGTCTGCGTGATCGGGGCCGGCTACACCGGCCTGTCCACCGCGCTGCATCTTGGCGAGCGCGGAATCGGCGCGGTGGTGCTGGAGGCGCAGCAGATCGGCCATGGCGGGTCGGGCCGCAACGCCGGCCACTGCACCCCGACCTTCCATGTCCATGAGATCCCGACCATCCGGCGGATCCTGGGCGAGCCCTTCGCGTCGCGGCTGATCGAGCGGCAGACCAACGCCGCCAACCTGGTCTTCGACATCATCCGCCGCTACGGCATCGAGTGCGAGGCGGTGCAGACCGGCTACATCCACGCGGCCCATGCCAGCCCGGCCCTGGCGAAGCTGGAGCAGCGCTGCCGCGACTATGCGGCGGTCGGCAAGGCCACCCGGATGCTCGGCCGCGACGAGGCCCAATACCTGACCGGGTCGCCGCGCTTCTGCGGCGGCTGGTTCCATCCGGAGGGCGGACATCTCAACCCGCTCGGCTACGCCCGCGGCCTGGCGCGGGCGGCCATGTCGCGCGGCGCGCAGATCTTCACCCGCTCGCCGGTCACCGCGATCCGGCCGCAGGGCGGGCGCTGGCGGGTGGAGACGCCGACGGGATCCGTCGTCGCCGACAAGGTTGTGTGCGGCACCGGCGCCTACACCGACGGATTCTGGCCGGGGCTGGAGCAGAGCTTCGCCCGCCTCGGCGTCGCCGTGCTGGCCACCCAGCCGCTCGGCGACAACGTCCGCCGGACGATCGCGCCGGACAACAACACCGTGGTCGACAGCCGGCGCGACATCTCGATCTGGAAATACGACAAGGACGGGCGGCTGGTGACCTCGCTTTTCGTCGAGGGACGGCGCGGCCGCGATCCGGCCTATACCCACGACCTGATGCGGCGGAAGCTGCAATGGCTGCTGCCGCAGCTTGGCGACATCGAGTTCCAGTACAGCTGGACCGGCGCGCTCGACATGCAGCCGCGCACCTTCCCGCGGCTCTACGGCCTGGCGCCCGGCATCGTCGCCTCGCTCGGCTATTCCGGCCGCGGCGTGCCGACCGGCACGATGATGGGCACGGTGCTGGCGGAGTGGGCCACGGGAACGCCGCCGCAGGACCTCGCGCTGCCGGTCGAGACGCTGCAGCGCGCGCCCGTCTACATGCGCTTCATGCCGCGCGTCATGCTGGCCTGGTCGCGGATCCGCGACCAGCGTGCGGCCCGGCGCGACGGCCTCGACCCGCCGCCCTTCTGACCATGTGGACCTGTCCGTTGACCCAACCCACCGAAACCAAGGACGGCTATGCCCGCCATGAGCGATGGGCGCAGCGGGCGCACCCGCCGCGCCCGCCCGCGGAGCAATCCGCAGATCCCGAAGACGATCGACTTCTCGGAGATCGACTTCGACATCTTCACCGACCTGCTCAGCTTCTACGTCCGCACGGTCAACCTGCTGGTCAGCCGCGACCTGGACGAGCAGATGGAGGCGCTGGAGGTGGCCGGCGGCACCGGCAAGATCTCGACGCTGCTGCTGGTCGGCCGCAATCCCGGCATCCGGCCTTCGGTGCTGGCGCATTTCATCCTCAAGGACCGCTCGGCCATGGGCCGGCTGCTCGACCAGCTGCAGCAGGCCGGGCTGATCGAGCAGAAGATCTCGCCGGAGGAGCGGCGGGCGCGCGAGCTGTACCTGACCGGCAAGGGCCGCCGCCCGGCCGAGCAGGGGCGCGCCGTCGCCCGCCGGCAATCCGCCGAGTTCTTCTCGATGCTGAGCGCGGGGGAGCAGGCGGATCTGCTGGGGATCCTGCGCAAGGTCTATGTTGGTTATGTCGAGCAGGCCCCGGTGGTGGAGTGAGCGGGCCGGATCGTCTTCCTTTTAGTCCCCCCTTCCCTCGCGGGAGGGGGGTAGGGGGGGGGCTGCGCGCGTCCGCGCGCGAATGCGCATGGAGCCGGCCTCTCCACCCAGGACCCCTGCCGGTGGTCTGGGCCGGCGCTCGCTGCGAAAACCCCCTCTATCCCCTCCCGCGAGGAGAGGGGGGACTCGTTTGGCTTTGGCTGAGAGATGCGGGCGTCTGACAGCAGGCGTTGACGGAGGGCACCGCCATGCCGTCTGAAACGATCGCCCGCGTCGCCATGATCTCCGGTGCCAGACGCGGCATTGGCGCCGAGATCGCGACAGCTTTGGCCCGCGCCGGATGGCGGCTCAGCCTCGGCGCCCGCGACCCGGCGTCCCTGACCCCGCCCGACGGCGCCGACGCCCTGGTCCATCGCTTCGACGCCCGCGACCCGGACTCCGAGCGGCTCTGGGCCGAGGCCACGGCCGAGCGGTTCGGCCGGATCGACGCCGTCATCGCCAATGCCGGCATCATGATCCCGAAGACGGTGATCGCGGCCGACGATGCCGACCTCGACGACCTGATCCAGGTCAACGTCAAGTCGCCGCTGCGGCTGGTGCGGGCCGCCTGGCCGCATCTCGTCGCCTCGGGCCATGGCCGCGTCGTCACCATCGCCTCGCTGTCGGGCAAGCGGGTGAAGTCGGCGACCTCCGGCCTCTACGCCGTCAGCAAGTTCGCGGCGCTGGCGCTGACCCATGCCATCCGCCATGCCGGCTGGGACGAGGGCGTGCGCGCCACCGCGATCTGCCCCGGCTTCGTCGCCACCGACATGGCCGCGGGGCTGACCAGCCGGCCGGCCGAAAGCCTGACCCAGCCGCGGGATGTGGCGCGCATCGTCGCCTTCCTGCTGGACCTGCCGGACACGGCGAGCATCGCCGAGATCCCGATCAATTCGACGCTTGAGGAGAGCTGGTGATGGGCCCGCAGGTCGAGAGCGTCGAGCCCGATGCCGTGCTGCCGCAGCGGGCCGACGTGGTCATCGTCGGCGGCGGAATCATCGGCACCAGCGCCGCCCTGGCCCTGGCGCGGCGCGGCGTCTCGGTGGCGCTGTGCGAGAAGGGCCACATCGCCGGCGAGCAGTCCAGCCGCAACTGGGGCTGGTGCCGCAAGACCCGGCGTGATCCGCGGGAGATCCCGCTGATCATCGAGAGCATGCGGCTGTGGGAGAGCATGAACCAGACGGTGGAGGCCGAGACCGGCTTTCGCCAGAGCGGCATCCTGTTCGCGGTCGAGAGCGACCAGGAGATCGCGGAGTACGAGGCCTGGCTGGAGCATGCGCGGCCCTACCAGCTCGACGCGCGGCTGATCACCCCGGCCGAGTTCGACCGGCTGATGCCTGGCGCTGGCGGCCGCTGGAAGGCGGCGCTGTACTCCGCCTCCGACGGACGGGCGGAGCCGCAGCGCGCCGCCCCCGCCATCGCCCGCGCCGCACGCCGGGCCGGCGCTGCCATCCTGACCGACTGCGCCGTCCGCGGCGTCGAGCGGGCCGGCGGGCGCATCGCCGGCGTGGTCACCGAGCGCGGCCGCATCGCCTGCGACACGGTGATCGTGGCCGGCGGCGCCTGGTCTCGCCGCTTCCTCAAGGACCTGGGCCTCCGGCTGCCGCAGCTCAAGGTCCGGGCCAGCGTGCAGCGGACAGCGCCGCTGGAGGGCGCGCCGGAGACGGCGATGTGGTCGAAGGAGTTTGCGCTGCGCAAGCGCATCGACGGCGGCTACACCATCGCCAACGGCAACTCCAACATCGCCCCGCTGGTGCCGGACAGCTTCCGTTTCTTCAGCGACTTCCTGCCGGCGCTGCGCATGGAATGGTCGTCGCTGAAGATCCGGCTCGACGACCGTTTCCTGCAGGAATGGCGCGAGGCGGCGCCGGTGCCGCTGGACCAGCCCTCGCCCTATGAGAAGGTGCGGGTGCTGGACCCGGAGCCCGATCGCCAGGCCAACCGCCGGGCCATGGCCGACCTGGCGAAGCAGTTCCCGGCCTTCGCCGGGGCCAAGGTGGTGCAGGAATGGGCCGGGCTGATCGACGTCACGCCCGACGCCGTGCCGGTGATCTCGACGGTCGAGGAGGTGCCGGGCCTGGTCGTGGCGACCGGGTTCTCCGGCCATGGCTTCGGCATCGGTCCCGGCGCCGGCCATCTGGCCGCGGATCTCGCGACCGGCGCCCGCCCGATCGTCGACCCGAAGGATTTCCGCTTCTCGCGCTTCAGTGACGGATCGAGACCCCGGCCAATGGCCGGGGTCTAGGGTGGATCGAAGCTCCGGCCGATGGCCGGGGTGTGAGACGGCCGGGCGGGGAGACGGGCGCAGACCCGCCCCCGCCGGGCCCAGGAGGCCAAGAACAAGGGAGCTTCACCATGACCGACGAGACCAGGGATCTTCCGTTCGCCCAGCCCACCCGCCGCCGCTTCCTGGCGGCAGGCCTTGCCGCCGGCACGGCGGTCTGGCTCGGCCCCGGCCAGGGCTGGGTCAGGGCCGCGCGGGCGGCGGGGCCGCCGGCCAAGCCGACCGGCCAGGCGGTGATCGGCCTGTCGCAGGAGCCGACGGTGTTCAACCCGCTGATGCTGCACATCGAGGTCGACGAGGGCGTCTATTTCAACCTGTTCAGCCCGCTGTGGCAGGTCGACCCGCAGGGCAATTTCATCCCCGACCTCGCCGCCGAGGTACCGACCCTGGAGAATGGCGGCATCTCCGCCGACGGCCTGACCTGGCGCGTCAAGCTGCGCGACAACGTCAAATGGCATGACGGCACGCCGTTCACCGCCGAGGACGTGAAATACACCATCGACCTGATCAACAACCCGAAGTTCCGCGCCGGCCGACGCGCCGGGCACGAGCTGGTGCGCGACATCAAGGTGATCAGCCCGACCGAGCTGACCTGGCGGCTGGAGAAGCCCTACGCGCCCTATCCGTCGATCCTGTCCTGGACCTTCATCGTGCCGAAGCACCTGATGGAGAAGGAGGCCGACCCCAACGCCTCGGCCTTCGCCACCAAGCCGGTCGGCACCGGGCCGTTCAAATGGGTCGAGCGCGTGCCGGGCGACCACATCACCCTGGCCGCGCATGAGGGCTATCACCTTGACGGGCCGTATCTCGAGCGGCTGGTGATCAAGTACATCCCCGACTTGACCGTCCTGTTCACCCAGTTCACCACCGGCGACATCGATTATATCGGGCTGCAGGGCATCACCGCCGACCATTACGAGGAGGCCAAGGGCCTGGCCGACCGCGACGTCTCGCCGGTGCCGCAGGCCTTCATCGAGAACATCGCGCTGAATCTCGGGATGCCGGTGTTCCAGGACCCGGCGGTGCGCGAGGCCCTCTACACCGCGATGGACAAGCAGAGCATCATCGACAGCATCTATTACGGCCTGCCGACGCCGTCCGAATCCTTCCTGCCGAAGCAGTCCTGGGCCTTCAACCCGGACCTGCCGAAGCAGAGCTATGATCCCGAGAAGGCCAAGCAGATCCTGGACGCCGCCGGCTGGGCCCCGGGCGGCGACGGCATCCGCGAGAAGAACGGCGTGCGGCTGGAATTCGTCAACTCCACCACCGCCGGCAACCATGTGCGCGAGCAGGCGCAGCAGCTGCTGCAGCAGAACTGGCTCGACATCGGCGTCAAGATGAACATCAACAACCTGCCCCCGGCGGTGATGTGGGGCGACTACTGGATGCAGTCGAAGTTCGAGACGGCGATGGTCGGGATCTACTTCATGGTCGGGCCCGACCCGGACGCGACCGACTATTTCTCCAGCCGCTCGATCGGCGCCAAGGGCGGCGGCGGCCAGAACACCACGCAGTATGAGAGCGCCGATGTCGACAGGCTGCTGGCCGAGGGCGCGTCGACGGTGGACCCGGCCAAGCGCAAGGCGGCCTATCTGAAGATGCAGGAGTTCACGCGCAAGGACCTGCCGTACCTGCCGATCTTCCAATACGCCATGGTCCAGGGCGTGAAGAAGGGCCTGACCGGCTTCACCCCCAACGTCAACGTCCAGGAGAATTGCTGGAACGCACACACCTGGTACTGGGCCAGCTGAGGGAGGGGCCGCCCGGGAGCGGAGGAAGCCATGGCGCAATTCCTGTTCGGCCGCGCGCTGCAGAGCCTGCTGCTGCTCTGGCTCGTGTCGATGATCGGCTTCGCCGTGCTGCACCTGACCCCGGGCGGCCCGCTGTCGCAATTCGCCCTGGTCCCGGGCATGACGCAGGAGCGGCTGGCCCAGATCGCCCATGAGATGGGCCTCGACCGCCCGCTGCCGCTGCAATACTGGGAATGGGCCAGCCGGCTCCTGACCGGCGACTGGGGGCGGTCCTACCGCGACCAGTCGCCGGTGCTGGACGTGATCGGCTCGCACCTCTTCGCCACGGTCGAGCTGATGGCGACGGCGATCCTGATCGCGGTGCTGCTCGGCGTCTGGATCGGCGTCATGGGGGCGGTCCGGCGCTATTCCTTCGCCGACATGCTGGCGACGGTCGGCGCCATGGTCGCGCTGTCGATCCCGACCTTCTGGTTCGGCCTGGTGGTGATCTACGTCTTCTCGGTGCGGCTGCAATGGCTGCCGGCCGGCAACATGTACACGGTCGGCGACGGGTCGCTGCTCGACTTCCTGCACCATCTGATCGCGCCGGCCCTGGTGCTGGCGCTGGTCGAGGTGGCGATCTGGAGCCGCTATATGCGCGCCTCGATGATCGACGTGATCAACCAGGACTACATCCGCACCGCCCGGGCCAAGGGCCTGCCGGAGAAGCGGGTGCTGATCCGCCACGCGCTGCGCAACGCGCTCCTGCCGATGATCACCCTGGCAGGACTGGAGCTGCCGACGCTCCTGGGCGGCGCGCTGGTGACCGAGACGGTGTTCACCTGGCCCGGCATGGGCCGGCTGTTCCTCGATTCCCTGGGCTATCGCGACTATCCGGTGGTGATGGGGATCCTGATGGTCTCGGCCCTGCTGGTGCTGCTGGGCAACCTTTTGGCCGACATCCTCTGCGCGGTCGCCGACCCGCGCATCCGGCTGGATTGAGGGGAGGGGACGATGACCCTGGCCGCCGCCGTCCCGACCGTCGAACCCGCCCGCCGCGCCGGCAACCGCGGCTGGCGCCGCTTCCGCCGGCACCGGCTGGCGATGGTCGGCGTCGCCTGCATCCTGCTGCTGGTGCTGGCCTGCGTCGCCGGGCCCTGGCTGCTGCCCTTCGACGACCTGCGCATCGACATGCGCGCCCGCTTCGCGCCGCCCTTGACCGGGTGGCACCTGTTCGGCACCGACCCGCTGGGCCGAGACCTCTGCGCCCGGCTCCTGATGGCCGGCCGCATCTCGCTCTCTGTCGCCTTCGCCGCAATGGTGATCAGCACGCTCGTCGGCTCCGCCGTCGGGGTGGTGGCCGGCTATTACGGCCGGGCGGTCGGCGCCGTGCTGATGCGCCTGGTCGACGCCATGCTGTGCTTCCCCGCCGTGTTCCTGCTGCTGACGCTGGCGGCGCTGCTGAAGCCGGACCCGGTGACCATCACCCTGATCATCGCCGCGACCAGCTGGATGGAGGTGGCGCGCGTGGTCGAAAGCCAGATCCGCACCCTGCGCGAGCGCGACTTCACCCTGGCGGCGGAGATGATGGGCGCGTCCGACGCGCGCATCATGGTCGACGAGCTGCTGCGCAACGCGGTCGGCCCGATCGTCGTCGCCGCCACCCTGACCGTCGCCCGCGCCATCCTGATGGAGGCCTATATCAGCTTCCTCGGCTACGGCATCCAGCCGCCGACCGCGAGCTGGGGCAACATGCTGAACAACGCCCAGCAATACCTGACCTCGGCGCCCTGGCTGGCCCTGGTGCCGGGCATCGCGATCACGCTGGCGGTGACCAGCTTCAACTTCATCGGCGACGGGCTGCGCGACGCGCTCGACGCCCGGCTGGAGTCGTGATGACGGACGCGCCGATCCTCGAGGTCCGGGACCTGGCGGTCACCTTCCGCGGCGAAGGCGGGGCGGTGACGGTGGTCAATGACGTCTCCTTCTCCGTCCGCCGCGGCGAGACGCTGGCGCTGGTCGGCGAATCCGGCTCGGGCAAGAGCGTCACCAGCCTGGCGGTGCTGCGCCTGCTGCCCCCGGCGCCGCGCTGCGCCATCACCGGATCGGTCCGCTTCACCGGGCGCGATGGCCAGGCCCGCGACCTGCTGCAGCTGCCTCCCGAGGCGATGCGGGCGGTGCGCGGCGACGAGATCTCGATGATCTTCCAGGAGCCGATGACCTCGCTGAACCCGGTGCACCGGATCGGCGACCAGATCGCCGAGGCGGTGACCTTCCATCGCGGCCTCGGCCGCAGGCAGGCGCTGGCCCGGGCCGAGGAGCTGCTGGAGCTGGTCGGCATCCCGGAGCCGCGGCGGCGCCTGGCGGCCTATCCGCACCACCTGTCGGGCGGCATGCGCCAGCGCGTGATGATCGCCATGGCCCTGGCCTGCGACCCCAGCCTGCTGATCGCGGACGAGCCGACCACGGCGCTGGACGTCACGGTCCAGGCCGGGATCATCGACCTGCTGAAGTCGCTGCAGGCCAAGACCGGCATGGCGATCATCTTCGTCACCCACAATCTCGGCGTGGTGGCCGAGATCGCGGACAGCGTCATGGTCATGTATGCCGGGCGGATCGTCGAGCGCGGCGATGCCGTCGGGCTGCTGCAGCGGCCGCGCATGCCCTACACCCAGGGGCTGCTGCGCTCGGTGCCGCGGATCGACCGGCTGGACTTCGGCGGCGGCGTGCTGCCGGCCATTCCGGGCAGCGTGCCGGACCCCGGCCGGCTGCCGCCCGGCTGCTCCTTCCACCCGCGCTGCGGCCACGCCCGGCCCGGCGCCTGCGACGCCGAGGTGCCGGCGCTGGAGGAGGCAGACGGCCGGGTGGTGCGCTGCCTGCGCTGGCGCGAGATCGAGGCGGGGGCGTGATGACGATGAGGCTCGTGAAGGACCGTCCCCGCCAGCCCCACAGCCGTCATGGCGAGGAGCGAAGCGAGGGGGCCCTCCAGGGACCGGGGCGAGCCGCACTGGATGGCCACGCCCCTGCTAGCCTCGCCATGACGGGTTTGGGCATGGAGGCCGGTGTGCAATGACGACGCCGCAGGCCCAGCCCATCCTCGAGCTGCAGGAGCTCAGCAAGTCCTTCCCGGTCGGCGGCACGTTCTTCGGGCGCGAGCGGCTGCAGGTGCGCGCGGTCGACCGCGTCTCCTTCGCCGTGCGCCAGGGCGAGGTGCTGGGGCTGGTCGGCGAATCCGGCTCGGGCAAGAGTACGCTGGGCCGCACGCTCTTACGGCTGATGCGGCCGACCGGCGGGCGCGTGCTGTTCGAGGGCACCGATATCACGACACTCGGCCGCCGGCAGCTGAAGCCGATCCGTCCGCGGCTGCAGTTCGTGTTCCAGGACCCGGCGGCGTCGCTGAACCCCCGCATGACCGTCGGCCGCATCGTCGCCATGCCGCTCCGGGTGCAGAAGGCGGCGCCCCCGACGGCGGAGCGGGCCGCGAGGGTGGCGGCGGCGCTGGAGACGGTCGGCCTGTCCGCCGGTCATGCGGAGCGGTTCCCGCACGAGTTCTCCGGCGGCCAGCGCCAGCGCATCGGCATCGCCCGCGCCCTGGTGACCGAGCCGCGGTTGCTGGTGGCGGACGAGCCGGTCTCCGCCCTCGACGTCTCGGTCCAGGCCCAGATCATCAACCTGCTGATGGAGGTGAAGCGGCGGCTGGACCTGACCATCGTCTTCATCAGCCACGATCTGGCGGTGGTGGGCCAGATCTGCGACCGGGTGGCGGTGATGTATCTCGGCCGGATCGTCGAGATCGCGCCGGCCCGGGCGCTGTTCGAGACGCCGCGCCACCCCTACACCGAGGCGCTGCTGTCGGCGGCGCCGATCCCGGACCCGACGCTGCGCCGCCCGCGGATCCTGCTGAAGGGCGAGCTGCCGAGCCCGCTGTCGCCGCCCTCCGGCTGCACCTTCCGCACCCGCTGCCGCTACGCCCTGCCAGCCTGCGCCGAGGCCGCCCCGCCGCTGCAGGCGGTCGGGGAGGGGCATCTCAGCGCCTGCATCCGGCCCGAGCTGGCTTTGGCATCGCCGCTGGCGTCGGCCTGATCACGCCAGATCCCCGCCGTCGATGCCGATGACGTGGCCGCTGACATAGGAGGCGGCGTCGCTGGCGAGGAACACCACGACGGCCGCGACCTCCTCCGGCGTGCCGGCGCGGCGCATCGGGTAGGGCGCGACCAGCTGCTCGGTCGTCACCTTCCAGTCGCGCCGCACCCGCTCCAGCATCGGCGTCTCGATCGCACCGGGCGCGAGGGCGTTGATCCGCACGTCGCGGCCGTATTCCTGGGCCGCGGCGCGGGTCATGTGGATCACCGCGGCCTTGGTGGCACCATAGGCGACGATGTTCGGGAAGGCGTGGCGGCCGCCGATCGACGCCATGTTG
Organism: Inquilinus sp. Marseille-Q2685; assembly: GCF_916619195.1. Lineage (NCBI taxonomy): Bacteria > Pseudomonadati > Pseudomonadota > Alphaproteobacteria > Rhodospirillales > Rhodospirillaceae > Inquilinus > Inquilinus sp. Marseille-Q2685. The sequence goes on along the minus strand of NZ_CAKAKL010000002.1, from coordinate 1,458,971 downwards.
ATCATGGCGCCCCGGGCCCGCGCCAGATGCGGCAGCTCGTATTTCATCGAGACGAAGATGCCGCGCAGGTTGGTCGCCACCTGGTCGTCGAAGCCGGCGATGTCGGTGTCGGCGATCGGCGCCGGCGGCAGGTCGATCCCGGCATTGTTGAAGGCGATGTCCAGCCGGCCCCAGCGCGCCACCGTCTCGGCGACGAAGCGCTCCATCTGCGCCGCGTCGCGGACATCGGCGCGGGTATAGGCGGCGTCGCCGCCGTCCCAGCGGATCCGCGCCTCGACGTCGCGGCCCAGCGCCTCGCGCCGGCCGTTGAAGGCGACCTTGGCGCCGGCCCGGGCCAGCGCGGCCGCGGTGACAGCGCCGATCCCGGAGGTGCCGCCGGTGACGATCGCCACCTTGCCGGCCAGCACGCCCGTGGCCTCGGCGGCGGGGGCCGTGGTCGGAAGCGCCGCCCCGCCGGCCGCGATCGCGCCGGCCAGGACGGTGCGGCGCGGCAGTGCTGTCTCTTCCATGGTCGCCTCCCTGCTGAGTGCGGGGAGAGCCTACCGCCCAAGATTGCCCCGAAAAATCGGGGCTGTCTTTGTAAGCTTTTAAGATCGGATTTATAATCGGCACATGCCCCCACCCGATCCCTTCACCGGATTGTCCGCTTTCCTCGCCGTCGCCGAGGCCGGCGGATTCACCGGGGCGGCGGCGCGGCTGGGCGTGTCGCCGGCGGCGGTCAGCCAGGCGGTGAAGGCGCTGGAGGCCCGGCTGGGGACGCTGCTGTTCGTCCGCACCACGCGCCGGGTCGGGCTGACCGAGGCCGGCGCCGCGCTGCTGGCGCGGGTCGGGCCGGCGACGGCGGAGATCGCCGCCGCGGTCGAGGCGGCCGGGGCGATGGGGACGGAGCCGACGGGCCTGCTGCGCCTGACCGTGCCGCGCATGGCCGTGCCGCTGGTGGTCGAGCCGGTGGTGGCGGCGCTGCGGCGCAGCCATCCGCGGGTCGCGGTCGAGATCGCGGTCGACGACGCCACGGTCGACCTGACCGCCCGCGGCTACGATGCAGGCATCCGCATCGGCGAATATGTCGAGCGCGACATGGTGGCGGTGCGGCTGACCCGCGACATCGCCTGGTCCGTGGTCGGCAGCCCGGCCTATCTCGACGCCCGCGGCCGGCCGCAGCGGCCGGAGGACCTGACCCGGCACGAGGCGATCCGCTACCGCTTCCCCGCCTCCGGCGCGATCTATCGCTGGGAGTTCGAGCGCGACGGCCGCGCCCTGACGGTCGACCCGCCCGGCAGCCTGATCGTCAACGACGGCGGGCTGCTGTTCGCCTTCGCCCGGGCGGGGCTTGGCCTCTCCTACGTGCCCGACATCGCGGTGGCGGCGGAGCTCGTCTCCGGCCAGCTCGAGCCGGTTCTGCAGCCTTTCCTGCCGCGGACGCCCGGCCTGTTCCTGTACTTCCCGCGGCGGGCCCAGGACCAGCCCAAGCTGCGCGCCTTCATCGACGTGGCCCGCGCCGTGCTGCAGCCCGGGCGCTGACCCGAACCAGGACAGTGGACCTTGCCGCTTCGCTTCGTGTCATCGTTCCACCCCCGGGTTGAAATATCATGAATAGTTTGGAATTTTCCTTTATCTCGGCACGGCTGCGACCTTATTTCCGTTGAGATATCGGAATGGATCTTCTATCGACGATCAGACTATGCTTGGAAACTATTCCAGGCCATTGTCGATTATTTTAACGAAAATCTCGTCGATCGGACACGATCGGCGGCGGCCGGCGCCTGCCGGTCCATGGGGAGGACGCGTTCCGGTTTCCGCTGTCAAAGGACCCTTGGATCCGCGATGAACGAGCTCCTGCGTTCCGCCCCCCTGCGCTCGGATCACGTGCTGGTAGTCGAAGACGATCCTGGCACCCGCTCCCTGATCGTGCGCATCCTGCGCGAGAACGGGCTGCGCGCCACCGGCGTCGGCGACGGCCGCGAGATGTGGGATTCGATCGAGGCGGCGCCGGTCGACCTGCTGATCCTCGACGTCATGCTGCCGGGCGCCGACGGGCTCGACCTCTGCCGCGCCTTCCGGGCCCGCAGCCCGGTGCCGATCATCATGGTCAGCGCCCGCGGCGAGGAGATGGACCGCGTGCTCGGGCTCGAGGTCGGGGCCGACGACTACATCAGCAAGCCCTTCGGCCGGCGCGAGCTGCTGGCGCGGGTGCGCGCGGCGTTGCGCCGGGGCGCGGCGCTGGAGCCGTTCCCCGGCCGCTCCCATCGGGAGATGCTGCGCTTCGCCGGCTGGGCGCTCGACCGGCGCCGGCGGCGGCTGACCGATCCCGGTGGGGCGGAGGTCGAGCTGTCGGGGGCGGAGCACGACCTGCTGGTCAGCTTCCTGGAGCATCCCCAGCGCGTGATCGGGCGCGAGCGGCTCCTGGAGCTGTCGCGCTCGCGCCTCGGCAGCCCGTCCGACCGCAGCATCGACGTGCTGGTCAGCCGGCTGCGGCGCAAGCTCGGGTCCAGCGGCCCGGACGGCGCCCTGATCCGCACCATCCGCGGCATCGGCTACATGTTCACGGCGGATGTGGAGCACCGGTGATCCGCCGCGTCGTCTGGCCGCGCGGCCTGCTCGGCCGCCTGACCCTGCTCGTCCTCGCCGCCGTGCTGCTGCAGTTCGTTGGCGCCTCGGTGCTGCAGGAGCTGGCCGAGCGCACCAAGTCGGGCAATGTCCATGCCGACCATCTGGCCGAGCGGCTGGCCATCGGCGAGCGGGCGCTGTCCAGCGTGCCGCCCGGGCAGCGGCCGCAACTGGCCGCGGCGCTGTCCACCGCCGATCTCGCCCTGAGCTGGTCGCCCCATTCGGCCGGCGCCGAGGGCGGCGTCGCGTCGCCCTGGCTGCGCGACCTGGAGGCACGGCTGCAGAAGCGCGATTCCGGCCTGGCCGGGCGCGGCCTCACCCTGGATCGGGGCGTCGGGGAGGGGGAGCCGCACCGCGTCCGGGGCGAGCTGCGCCTCGCCGACGGCTCCGTCCTCGGCTTCGACGTGACCCGGCTGCAGCACGGCCTGCCCGACATCCTGCGCAGCCTGCTGTCCACCGCGCTGCTGGCCAGCTGCCTGCTGATCGCGGCGCCGCTGCTGGTCCGCGCGCTCGGCGCGCCCTTGCGCCAGCTGGTCCGGGCGGCGGATGCGATCGGACGCGGCCGTCCCGTCCCGGTCGCGGTCGAGGGACCGATGGAGGTGCGACGGCTGGCGCGGGCGCTCAACGCCATGCAGGACCGGCTGGCCCGGCTGATCGCCGACCAGACCCAGGCCCTGGCCGCCGTGTCGCACGACCTGCGCACGCCGATCGGCCGGCTGCGCCTGCGCACCGACCTGATGGAGGACCGGCCGCTGCAGGCCGAGATGCAGGCCGATCTCGACGAAATGGAGCAGATGGTCGGCTCGGTGCTGGCCTATCTCAAGGGCGACACCGATCCGGAGCCGCCGCGCGCGGTCGACCTCGTGGCGCTGCTGACCACGCTGGTCGATGACGCGGCCGATGCCGGGCAGGACGCCGCCTATCGGGGGCCGGACCGGGCCGTGCTGCAGGCCCGGCCGCTGGCGCTGAAGCGCGCCTTCGCCAACCTGATCGACAATGCGGTGACCTATGGCGGCTCGGCGCGGGTCGTGCTGCGTTGCAGCGAGACCGAGATCACGGTCGCCATCGCCGATGACGGGCCGGGCATCCCGGAACCGGATCTGATCCGCGTCCTGGAGCCGTTCCAGCGCATCGAAGGATCGCGCAGCCGCGCCACCGGCGGCGTCGGGCTCGGCCTGGCCATTGCCTTGCAGGCGGTGGAGCGCGAAGGCGGACGACTGTCCCTGGTCAACCGGCCCGGCGGCGGCCTGACTGCGGAGGTGACGCTGCCAAGGCGCTGAAACACTTTGTCACGAACCGTTCGCACATGCGAAATCTAGGCTTCCCATCCTATCCATCCGTGACCTCTCGCCCAAGCACAGGAGGCCAGGGATGGATGACCTGTTCACCGGAATGGCGCGGTTCCGCGCCGAGATCTTCCCGCAGCAGCAGCCGCTGTACCAGAAGCTCGCGACCGACGGCCAGCAGCCCCAGGCGCTGGTGATCTCCTGCGCCGATTCCCGGGTGGTGCCGGAGCTGATCACCCAAAGCGGCCCGGGCCAGATCTTCTGCTGCCGCAACGCCGGCAACATCGTGCCGCCCTTCTCTCAGGCCAATGGCGGCGTGTCCTCGGCGATCGAATACGCGGTCGTGGCGCTCGGCGTCCGCGACATCGTGGTCTGCGGCCATTCCGACTGCGGCGCGATGAAGGGGCTGCTGAATCCCGAGGCGCTGCGGGACATGCCGAACGTGGCCGCCTGGCTGCGCCACAGCCATGCCGCCCACCGGGTGGTGTGCGAGGCCTATCCGCCGGGCCGCGACGAGCGCGAGACGCTGCGCGCGCTGGCGATGGAGAACGTGGTGGCGCAGCTGAACCACCTGCGCACCCACCCCTCGGTCGCGGCCAAGGTCGCCCGCGGCCAGCTGCGGCTGCACGGCTGGTTCTTCGAGCTCGAATCCGGCGAGATCCTGGCCTATGACGGCGCCGCCGGCCGTTTCGGCCGGATCGACGACGCCGGCGGCCTGCCGGTGGCGCTGCCGCCGATGCCGCGGCTGGCGGCGGAGTAGGCGGCATGGCGCGCCTCCTCCCGTCCTCGCTGGCCCGCGACCTGCCGGCCTCGATCGTCGTCTTCCTGGTGGCCCTGCCGCTGTGCATGGGCATCGCCGTCGCCTCCGGCGTGCCGGCGGAGAAGGGGCTGGTGACCGGCATCATCGGTGGCATCGTCGTCGGCCTCCTGGCCGGATCGCCGCTGCAGGTCAGCGGCCCGGCCGCCGGTCTCGCCGTGATCGTGTTCCAGCTGGTGCAGGATTTCGGCCTCGCCATGCTCGGCCCGATCCTGGTGCTGGCCGGGCTGCTGCAGCTCGGCGCCGGGGTGCTGCGCCTGGGCAAGTGGTTCCGCGCCATCTCGCCCGCCGTGGTGCACGGCATGCTGGCCGGCATCGGCGTGCTGATCGTGGCGGCGCAGCTGCAGGTGCTGTTCGGCCGCGCGCCGCTGCCGGACGGGCTGCAGAACCTGGCGGCGATCCCGGCGGCCCTGGCCGGCCTCGTGCCGCTGCAATGGTCCTCCGGCACCGCGGCGGTGCTGGCCGGCGGCGCCACCATCCTGGCGATGGTGCTGTGGGAGAGGCTGCGGCCGCGGTCGCTCCGCCTCGTCCCCGGCGCCCTGGTCGGCGTCGTCGCGGGCACGGCCCTGGCCGTGGTGCTGGCGCTGCCGGTCCAGCGGGTGGATGTGCCCGACGCGATCCTCGCCAGCGTCTCGGTCCCGACCATGGCCGACCTGTCGCGGCTGGGCGAAAGCGGCATCCTGGTCGCGGCGCTGGTGATCGCCGTGATCGCCAGCGCCGAGACGCTGCTGTCGGCCGCGGCGGTCGACCGGATGCATGACGGCGTGCGCACCAACTACGACCGCGAGCTGTCGGCCCAGGGCGTGGGCAACCTGCTCTGCGGCCTGGCCGGCGCCCTGCCGATGACCGGGGTGATCGTGCGCAGCTCGGCCAATGTCCAGGCCGGGGCCGCCACCCGGCTGTCGACGATCCTGCACGGCGCCTGGATCCTCGCCGCCGTCGCCCTGCTGCCCTGGCTGCTGCGCGAGGTGCCGATGGCGTCGCTGGCCGGCGTGCTGGTGGTCACCGGCTGGCGGCTGGTCAGCCTGAAGCATGTGCGCGAGCTACTGCACCGGCACGGCCTGCTGCCGGCGGCGATCTGGGCCGCGACCGTGGTCATGGTGGTGGCGACCGACCTGCTGACCGGTGTCCTGGTCGGGCTGGCGCTGTCGTTCCTCGAGGTGCTGCCGCATCTGCGCCGTATGCCGCTGAAGATCCGGCGCCGAGATCTGCCCTCGGGCGAGGCCGAGCTGCGGCTGGAGGGGGCGGCCACCTTCCTGCAGCTGCCGGCCCTGCTGCGGGCGCTGGAGGCGCTGCCGCCGCGCGCGACCGTGCGGCTGGATGCCGGCGGGCTGGCCCAGATCGACCACACCAGCATGGAGACGATCGCCGACTGGGCCGAGCGCAGGGCCGCCGCCGGGGCGCGCGTCGAGTTGCACCGGCCGCCCGCCCTGCCGCACGGGCAGCGCCTGGCGGCGGCGCTCAGGGCCTGAGGTGCTTACCGCCGCTCGACCAGGTCCTTCAGCCCCTGCGCGATCTGCTGCTGCAGGAGCGGCTTGGTCCACACCGGGCGGCCGCGATGCAGCAGCTCGATCTCCGCCTCCGACCGGCCGGTGACGAAGGCGAAGGGGATGTTGCGCTCTTCCAGCACGTCGGCGGCGGCATAGACCTCCGCGCGGCCGAGGCCGATATCCAGGAGCGCTGCGTCCAGCCGCTCCGAGCTGGCGATCCGAACCGCCTCGCGCAGCGTGCTGACGGGGCCGACCACCTCGAGCCCGGCGGACTGCACGATGCTCTCGAGCATCGCCGCGATCCAGGTGTCGTCTTCGACGATCAGGACCCGGGGCGGGGGCTCACGGCTCTCCATGTCACCTCCTTTCACCTTGGAGCCCCGCGCCGAACGGCCGCGGGGCCTTCCTCCTTGCATCATTAACAAGAGATGAACGGAAACCTATCCACAGCCCGGTTCGCCGAATTGGGGACAGGATGACGCGGCAGGGTTGTGATTGGGCCGCGGATCGGAACCGAGGGAAGGATCGAGGGTTGTCCCTGTAGCCTCATGAGCCGCATGGGAGCATGGCGATGACCCTGAGCGCAGAGGATGTCGCGGGGATCCTCGGTCCGGTCGACGAGACGCTGGTGGCCGATGTCATCCGCACCGGCGCGAGCCGGGAAGAGCTGGTCCAGGCCTGGGCCTGGGTCAGCAGCGACGAGGCGATGATCGGCGACGGCCGGCCGCTGCCGGGCGGCCGGGTCGCCGCCCTGGTCGAGCTGCTGGCGCCGGAGGAGGACGAGCCGGAGCCCGGCCCCCCGCCGGTCACGACATGATCAGGCCGCCATCGACATTGATGGTCTGGCCGGTGATATAGGCGGCGTCGTCGCTGGCCAGGAAGGCGACCAGGCCGGCGACGTCCTCGCCGCTGCCGGCGCGGCCCATCGGGATGCCGCGCACCCACTCCGCCATCAGCTCGCCCGGCTTGTAGTCGCCCAAGAGCCTGCCCCAGGCGGTGTCGTTGTAGGCCCACATGTCGGTGTCGATGATGCCGGGGCAGAAGGCGTTCACGGTGATGCCTTCCTTCGCCACCTCCTTGGCCAGGCTCTGGGTCACGCCGACGACGCCGAACTTCGAGGCGGCGTAGTGCGGGGTGAAGATGAAGCCCTGGCGCGCCTGGCCGGAGGCGGTGTTGATCAGCCGGCCGCCGCGGCCGTGCTTGCGGATCCGGCGGATCGCTTCCTGGCAGCACAGGAAGACGCCCTTGGTGTTGACCGCCAGCACCTTGTCCCACTCCGCCTCGGTCATCTCCTCGATCCGGGCGATGGTGATGACGCCGGCGTTCTGGATCGAGATGTCGACCTTGCCGAAGCGCCGCTCCGCCTCGTCATAGAGCGCCGCGACCTGGGCCGGGTCGGTGACGTCGGCGACGAAGGAGGCGGTGCGGCCGCCCTCCTGCGCGATCCGCTCTGCGGTCTCGGCCACGGCGGGCTCGTTGGCCGCCAGCAGCACGGACGCGCCCTCGGCGGCGAAGCGGCGGGCGATGGCGGCGCCGATGCCGCGGCTGGCGCCGGTGATGACGACGGTCCTGTCGGTGAAGCGGGGCATGGTCTCTCTCCCGGAACTCTCGGTTTGGGTCAGCGGGCGAAGTCGCCGTCGGACTGGGCCAGCAGCTTCTCCGCCGTGAAGCGGTCGGTGATCAGGATGTTGATGTGGCGGCCCAGCAGGGCGCCGCGGATCGCCGCCACCTTGCGGTCGCCGCCGGCGACGCCGACGATACGCGGGATGGTGCCGATCTCGTCCAGCGACATCGAGATCACCCGCTCGTCCAGCGACGTCTGGACCGGGGCGCCATAAGCGCCGAAGAAGCGCAGGCAGATATCGCCGACGCCGCCGCTCCTGGCCACCGCTTCCAGCTCCTCGCCGGTGAAGACGTTGCCGCTGTTGGCCAGCATCTTCGACGGCTCGACCGCGCCGATGCCGACCAGCGCCAGGGTGATGCGCCGCCACTGCTCCATCGTCGCCCGGACATAGGGGTCGGCCAGGAGGGCCCGTTTCGCCGAGGCCGAGCCGGCGACGCCGGGGGCGGGAAGGAGCTGCGGCTGCGACCCTGTCAACTGGGCCAGGCGCGTGGTCAGGTGGGTGGCGTGGCCCTGCACCGCGGGGTTGCCCATGCCGCCCAGCATCTGCACCACCCGCTCGGCCGCCACCCGCTTCAGCGGGTTGACGGCGTCGACCATGCGCAGCAGCGATGCGCTCCAGGACGAGATGCCGATCACCTCGCCCTGGTCCAGCGTCGTCTCCAGGAAATGCGCGGCGGCGTCGCCGATGCCGGCCAGGATCGATTCCTCGCGGTCCTCGCCGCATTCGGCGACGATCGCCTCGGTCAGTCCGAAGCGTTCGCGCAGCCCCGTCTCCAGGTCGACATAGGTGCCGCGCGGCGCGTTGATGGTGATGCGGACGATCGATTCCTCTTCGGCCCGCTTCAGCAGGCGCGAGATCGTGGCCTGCGAGATGTGCAGCCGCTGCGAGATGTCGGACTGCTTCAGCCGGTCGACATAGTACATCTGCGCCACCCGGGTGATCAGACGAAGTTCGTTGACGCGGCTCATCTTGGCGTTGCCTCGATCGTCGGTCGCCCGTGTGGCTGATTCGAAATTTTATGCATCACAGCCTGATTATTCAGATGCTCGCTGGGGATCGGTCAAGCGGAAGCTGCGCGTGATCGCCACCAAGGTTCAGAATTTTCTCCTAATTCCTGGTTCTCTTCGTCCCTTGGGCGAATGCTGGGCTGAGCGGCTTGACGCTCTCCCGACTCGGGAATAGCATGAATTTAAATCTAGAGTTGAATAATTATTCAAGTCGGAGGAGCGGTGCTCGACCCCAAGCCCTCAATCGTCCTGGACCCGGTCCCCGACCCGGCGCGCGTCGCCGCGGCGGACGGGGCCGAGCGGGCGCGCCTCCTGGCCGGGGCGGCGGCGGAGATCCGCGCCTCCGTGCTGCGCATGATCGGGCAGGCCGGCCTCGGCCATGTCGGCGGCGACCTGTCGGTGACCGATATCCTGGCGACGCTGTTCTTCGGCGTGCTCGACCTCGATCCTGCCGACCCGACGCGGCCCGACCGCGACCGCTTCATCCTCAGCAAGGGCCATTGCGCCGCCGCGCTGTACAGCACGCTGGCGCTGCGCGGCTTCATCCCGGCGGATCTGCTCGGCAGCTTCATGAAGCCGCTCTCGGCGCTGAACGGCCATCCGAACCGGCGCAAGGTGCCTGGGGTCGAGGCGAACACCGGCCCCCTCGGCCACGGCCTGCCGATCGCCGTCGGCTCCGCCATCGCGGCCCGGCTGTCGGGGAAGCCCTGGCGCACCTTCGTCGTGCTCGGCGACGGCGAGCTGCAGGAGGGCAGCAACTGGGAGGCCGCGATGTCGGCCGGCCATCGCGGGCTCGACAACCTCACGGCCGTCGTCGACCGCAACCGCCTGCAGCAGGGTGCCCGCACCGAGGACACCAACCGGCTGGAGCCGCTGGCCGACAAGTGGCGCGCCTTCGGCTGGGAGGCGATCGAGCTGGACGGCCACGACCACGCCGCGCTGTGGGCCGCCTTCACCGCCGCGCCGGCGGACAAGCCGCGCTGCGTCATCGCCCGCACGATCAAGGGGAAGGGCGTGTCCTTCATGGAAGACCGCGTCGAGTGGCACCACAAGGTGCCGTCGCCGGCGCAGATCGAGCAGGCCCTGATCGAGGTGGCCCGATGAGCGCCGATGTCGTCGCCAAGGCCGGCACCTTCGACTGCCGCAAGGCCTTTGCCGAGACGCTGACCGAGCTGGCGCGGACCGATCGGCGCATCGTCGCCGTGTGCAACGATTCCGTCGGCTCCAGCAACCTGACCGGCTTCGCCGCCGAGTTCCCCGACCGGCTGGTCAATGTCGGCATCGCCGAGCAGGCCATGGTCGGGGTCGCCGCCGGCCTGGCCAATGGCGGCTTCGTACCCTTCGTCTGCGCCGCCTCGCCCTTCCTGACCGGCCGGGCGCTGGAGCAGATCAAGGCCGACGCGGCTTACAGCCAGTATCCGATGGTGCTGTGCGGCATGAGCCCGGGCATGGCCTATGGCGAGCTCGGGCCGACCCATCATTCGATCGAGGACCTGGCCTGGACCCGGGCGATCCCGGAGCTGACGGTGATGGTGCCAGCCGACCCGGCCCAGACCCGCGCGGCGGTGTGCTGGGCCGCAGGCGCCGGACGCCCGGTGTTCCTGCGCATCGGCCGCTTCCCGGTGCCGGAGGTGACGCCGCCCGGCGCCGCGTTCGATGAAGGCGCGACGCAGCAGCTGCGCGCCGGCGGCGACGTCACGCTGGTGGCGACCGGGACCATGGTGTCGCGGGCGCTGGAGGCGGCGGAGCTTCTGGCCGGCGAAGGGGTTGAGGCCCGAGTGCTGAACGTCGCCACCCTCAAGCCGCTGGACCCCGAGCCGCTGCTGCGCGCCGCGGCCGAGACCGGCCGCATCGTCACCGTCGAGGAGGCTGTGGTGCAGGGCGGCCTCGGCGGCGCCGTGGCCGAGGTGGTGTCGCAGGCGCGGCCGGTGCCGATGCGCATCCTCGGCGTCACCGGCTTCGCCCCGACCGGCAGCGCCGCCTTCCTCTTGGACCATTTCGGGCTGAACCCGGCCGGCATCGCTGCCGCCGCCCGCGAGCTGGTGGCCTGACCATGAGCTTCGTCCTCGCCATCGACCAGGGCACCAGCTCCACCAAGGCGCTGCTGGTCGATGCCGCGGGCGCGGTGGTGGCGCGGGGCTCCGCGCCGCTGGGCGAGACGCATCCGAAGCCGGGCTGGGTCGAGCAGGACCCGGCCGCGATCCGGGACAGCGTGCGCGCCGCCGTCGCCGCCTGCCTGGAGGGGCGGGACCCGAAGTCGGTCGCGGCGGTCGGCTTCAGCACCCAGCGCGAATCCCTGCTGATGTGGGACCGCCGCACCGGCGCGGCGCTGTCGCCGCTGATCAGCTGGCAGGACCAGCGCACCGGCGCGCTGTGCGAGGCGCTGCGCTCGCCCGAGTCCGAGCGGCTGGCGCGAGAGCGCAGCGGCCTGCCGCTCGACCCGATGTTCTCGGCCGCCAAGGCGAAATGGCTGCTCGACACGCTCGACCCGGACCGGGTGCGGGCCAGGGCCGGGGAGATCTGCCTCGGCACGGTCGATGCCTGGCTGCTCAGCCGCTTCGGCGGGGAGGCGGTGACCGAGGCCGGCAACGCCTCGCGCACCCAGCTGCTGGATGTCCGCCGCGCCGCCTGGGACCCCGACCTGATGGACCTGTTCGGCGTGCCGGAGGCGGCGCTGCCCCGCGTCGTGTCCTCGATCGGGCCGTTCCCGGCCGTCCGCGGCCTCGACCCGCTGCCGGATGGCGTGCCGGTGGCGGCGGTGCTCGGCGATTCCCATGCGGCGCTGTTCGCCCATGGCGCCTTCGCCCCGGGCCAGATCAAGGCGACGATGGGCACAGGATCCTCCGTCATGGGGCTGATCGACCGGGCCGAGGCGCTGGACCCGGGCCTGTGCCTGACCATCGCCTGGTCGGTCGACGGCCGTCCGGCCCTGGCGGCGGAAGGCAACATCCGCTCGGCCGGGTCGACCCTGCGCTGGGCGGCGGAGCTGCTGGGCCTGTCGACCCAGGACCTGGCCGATCTCGCGGCGGACGCTTCCAGCGACGGCGTCTACCTGGTGCCCGGCTTCAACGGCCTCGGCGCGCCGTGGTGGGACCTGAACGCGGTCGGCCTGCTGGCCGGCTTCACCCTCGGCACCGGCCGGGCGGCGGTCGCCCGCGCGGCGCTGGAATCAATCCCGCACCAGATCGCGGATGTGGTGGAGGCGATCGACCGCAGCGTCGGGCAAGTCCGGGCGCTGCATGTCGATGGCGGGCCGACCCGCAACCCGGTGCTGATGCAGGCCCTGGCCGACCTCGCCGGCTGTGAGGTGCTGCGGTCGGACACGGCCGAGCTGTCGGCCCTCGGCGCGGCGCATCTCGCTGGCCTCGGCGCCGGGATCTGGGACTGGGACGGTCTCGCGGCGCTGCTGCGCGACCGGCACGGCTTCGCCCCGGCGATGCCGGCGGAGCGGCGCCGGGCCGAGCGGGACGGCTGGCGGCGGGCGGTGCGGCGCGCCTCCGGCACGCCGCCGGAGACGGCGGGGCGCTGACCCGCCTCGCCTGGTGACACGAAAAGGATGTAGGGAATGGAAGCGCGCATCGACCGACCGGCCACCAGGACGATCCTCCCACGGATCAGCCTGACCAGCGGCGCCCAGGGCCCGCTGATCGGCCTGATCCTGCTGTGCGTGATCTTCTCCTTCGCCTCGGACCATTTCCTGTCGGTCCGCAACGGCCTCAATGTGCTGGACCAGGTCACCGTGCTCGGCATCCTCGCCATCGGCATGACGGCGGTGATCGTGATCGGCGGCATCGACCTGTCGGTCGGGTCGGTCCTGGCGCTGTCGATGATGGTGATGGGCTGGCTGGCGCGCGACATGGAGCTGCCGATGGCGCTGGCCATCCTGCTCGGCATCGGCGCCGGCGCGCTGTGCGGCCTGGCCTCCGGCCTCCTGATCACCCTGGCGCGGCTGCCGGCCTTCATCGCCACGCTGACGATGATGTCGGTGGCCCGCGGCCTGGCCAACATCCTGACCGACGGCACCCAGATCGTCGGCTATCCGGACTGGTTCACCGCGCTGGCCACCGTGCGCAATTTCGGCTTCCTGTCGCTGACCGTGGCGCTGTTCCTGGTGCTGGTGGCGGTCAGCTGGCTGTACCTGACCTTCCGGCCCAGCGGCCGCAATCTCTACGCCATCGGCGGCAGCCGCGAGGTGGCCCGGCTGGCCGGCATCCATGTCGGCCGGGTGACGATCGCGGTCTACGCCGCGGCCGGGGCGCTGGCCGGCGTCGCCGGCATGGCGCTGGCCTCGCGCCTCGATTCCTCGCAGCCCAGCGCCGGGCTCGGCTACGAGCTCGACACCATCGCCGCGGTCGTGATCGGCGGCGCCAGCCTGTCGGGCGGCGTCGGCAGCATCGGCGGCACGGTCGTCGGCGTCCTGATCATCGGCGTGCTGCGCAACGGGCTGAACCTGCTCGGCGTCTCGCCCTTCGTGCAGCAGGTGGTGATCGGCCTCGTGATCGCCGCCGCCGTCACCTTCGACACCCTCGGCCGGCGCAACCGCTGACCGGGACCACAAAGACGGAATGACCGTCGCAACAGGAGAGGACCGACCCATGAAGACCCGTATCGCCGTCGCCGCGCTGGCCCTTCTGGCCGGCACCGCCCTCGGCTCCCCCGCCTGGGCCAAGGACAAGGTGATCGGCCTGGCCGTCGCCAACCTGCAGGCCGACTTCTTCAACCAGATCAAACAGTCGGTCGAGGCCTCGGCCAAGGAGCAGGGGATCAAGGTCGTCACCGTCGACGCCAAGGGCGATTCCGCCACCCAGGTCAGCCAGATCCAGGACCTGATCACCCAGCAGATCGACGCGCTGATCTACATCCCGGCCGGCGCCACCGCCGCCAGCGTGCCGGTGAAGGCGGCCAAGGCGGCCGGCATCCCGGTGGTCGCGGTCGACCGCAACCCGGCCGATGCGCCGGGCGACACCTTCATCGCCACCGACAGCGTCGCCGCCGCCCGCACGCTGGGCGAGCATGTCTGCAAGGTGACGGGCGGCCAGGGCAACGTCGCCATCATCCAGGGCCAGCTCGGCACCACGCCGGAGCAGGACCGCGACAAGGGCTTCACCGAGGCGCTGGAGAAGTGCCCGGGGCTGAAGGTCGTCGCCAAGCAGGCCAGCACCATGTGGATGCAGGACGAGGGCTTCAACATCGCCCAGGACATGCTGCAACGCGACCCGGACATCTCGGTCTTCTTCGGCCGGGCCGACGCGCTGGCGCTGGGGGCGGCCCAGGCGGTGAAGGTGGCCAATCTCGACCACAAGACCTGGATCTTCGGCTTCGACGGCGACGTCGCCGGGCTGAAGGCGGTGCAGGCCGGCACGCTGGACGCGACCATGACCCAGACCACCCAGCAGATGGGCCGGCTGGCGCTGCAGTCGGCGCTCGACCTCGCCGAGGGCAAGACCGTCCCGGCCGAGCAGCTGCAGCAGGCGACGCTGACCACCAAGGACAACGTCGCCGGCTTCATCGAGAAGCACCCGTAATGGCGAGCGCGGCGACGGTTCGTGCCGCCGCCGTGGCGGAGAGCCCCGAGGGGCTCTCCATCCGCGGTATCGGCAAGGCCTATGGCGGCATCACCGTGCTGCAGGATGTCGACCTCGACATCCGGCCGGGCGAGGTGCTGGCGCTCTTGGGCGAGAACGGCGCCGGCAAGTCGACCCTGTCCTCCGTCATCTCCGGCCTGGTGCCGCCCAGCACGGGAAGCATGACCTGGCAGGGCCAGCCCTACGCCCCGGCCTCGCCGGGGGAGGCGATCGCCGCCGGCATCGGCCTGATCCATCAGGAGATGAAGCTGCTGCCGGACCTGACGATCGCCGAGAACGTGTTCGTCGGCCGGCTGCCGACCCGGGGCGGCCGGATCGACCGGGCGGAGATGAACCGCCGCGCCGGCGAGCAGCTGCACCGCCTGGGCCTCGACATCGCGCCGACCAAGCTGGTGCGCGAGCTGCGGGTGGCGGCGCAGCAGCAGGTCGAGATCGCCAAGGCCCTGACCCTGAACTCCCGCCTGCTGATCCTGGACGAGCCGACCGCGGCGCTCGGTGGCGAGGAGACGGAGCGGCTGTTCCAGCAGATCGAGCGGCTGAAGCGCGACGGCGTCTCCTTCATCTATATCAGCCATCGCCTCGACGAGATCGCCCGCATCGCCGACCGCGTCGCGGTGCTGCGCGACGGCCGCCTGGTCGCCACCCACGACACGGCGCAGGTGCCGGTGAAGACCCTGGTCGAGCAGATGGTCGGCCGCAGCGTCGACCGGATGTTCCCGGCCGTCGCCGCGCCGGAGCAGCAGGCGCGGCTGGAAGTCACGAACCTGACCGGCGCCGACGGCGCCTTCCGCGACATCAGCTTCACGGTGCGGGCGGGCGAGGTGTTCGGCATCGCCGGCATCGTCGGCGCCGGGCGGACCGAGCTGGTGCGCGGCGTGGTCGGCGCCGATCCCGTAGCGTCCGGCACGGTGGCGGTGGATGGAAGGCCGGTCGACCTGCGCGGCCCGTCCGACGCGATCCGCGCCGGCGTCATGCTGGTGCCGGAGGACCGCAAGCTGCAGGGCGTGGTGCTGGACCACACCATCGCCGACAACATCGCCTATGCCAATTTCGACCGCATCGCCCCGGGCGGCTGGATCAGCCCGGCGCGGGTGCGCGGCTTCGCCGCCGATCTCATCGCCCGGATGGGGGTGAAGGGCACGCCGGGCCAGCGCGCCGGGAATCTCTCCGGCGGCAACCAGCAGAAGGTCGTGATCGCGAAATGGATCGCGCGCGACCCCAAGGTCTTCATCCTGGACGAGCCGACCCGCGGCATCGATGTCGGCGCCCGCGCCGCGATCTACGACGTGATCGCCGGCCTCGCCGCCTCCGGCATGGCGGTGGTGGTGGTCAGCTCCGACCTCGACGAGGTGCTGGGCCTGTCGCACCGGATCATGGTGCTGGCCCGCGGCCGCAACCAGGGCATCCTCGACCGCGACCAGGCCAGCCGGGTCGCGGTGATGGAACTCGCAACCCGCTGAACCCAGAGGCTTCCGTGCAGATCTTCCGGCTCGATGATCAGATCGCCTTCGTCACCGGCGCCGGCAGCGGCATCGGCCAGCGCATCGCCGTCGGCCTGGCCGAGGCCGGCGCCGATGTCGCCCTGTTCGACCTTGCGGCATCGGAGGCCGGCCTGGCCGACACCGCCGGCCGCATCCGGGCGCTGGGCCGCCGGGCGCTGACCCTGGCCGGCGACGTGACCAAGGCCGAGGATCTCGCCAAGGCGGTGGATGCGGTCGAGTCCCAGCTCGGCGCGCTCACGGTCGCGGTCAACTGCGCCGGCATAGCCAACGCCACGGCGGCGGAGGACCTGCCGGAGGCGCAGTGGCAGCGCACCATCGACGTCAACCTGACCGGCGTCTTCCTCTCCGCCCAGGCCGAGGCCCGGGTGATGCTGCCGCGCAAGCGCGGCTCGATCGTCAACATCGCCTCGATGTCGGGGTCGATCGTCAATCGCGGCCTGCTGCAGGCGCATTACAACACCTCCAAGGCCGGGGTGATCCACCTGACCAAGAGCCTGGCGATGGAATGGGCCGGTCGCGGCCTGCGGGTGAATGCGATCAGCCCCGGCTACACGCTGACGCCGATGAACCTGCGCCCTGAGGTGGCGGAGCAGCGCAAGATCTTCGAGCGCGACACGCCGATGGGCCGGATGGCGACGGTGGACGAGCTGGTCGGCCCGGCGGTGTTCCTGGCCAGCGCCGCCTCGTCCTTCTGCACCGGCGTGGACCTGATCGTCGACGGCGGCTTCGTCTGCTGGTGAGGGAAGGGCGTCCGCTCTCCGAGCTCTCGATCATGGGCTGAAAGGATATCGAGCAGCTCGGATTGCCTCTCCCGCCTGGCGGGAGAGGTCGGACGTCCGCAGGACGGCCGGGTGAGGGCTGGTCCCGGCCTCGACAAAATCCCCTCACCCGGAGCCGCTTCGCGTCTCCGACCTCTCTCGTAAACGGGAGAGGCACGCATCACCGCCGATCGAGGTGGCTCTAGATTACTTCACTGCCCCGGCGGTCAGGCCGCGGATGATGTAGCGCTCGAGGAAGATGCCGATCACGGCCAGCGGCGCGATCGCCGCGGTCGACAGCGCCGCCATCGACCACCAGTTGATGCCCTGCGACCCGGTCTGGCTGGCCACCATCACCGGCAGGGTCTTGGCGTCGGTGCTGGTCAGCAGCGCGGCGAAGAAATACTCGTTCCAGCACAGCACGACCGACAGGATGAAGGCCGCCACCATGCCGGGCAGAGCCAGCGGCAGCACGATGCGCAGGAAGGCCTGCCACACCGTGGCGCCGTCGACCCGCGCCGCCTCCTCCAGCTCGATCGGGATCGAGGCGAACTGGTCGCGCATGATCCAGATCACGATCGGCAGCACCATCAGCGCATAGACCAGGATCAGCCCGATCCGCGTGTCCAGCAGCGCCAGCTCCTTGTACAGGACCAGGAACGGCATCGCCAAAACCCCCGGCGGCAGGATCAGCTGCGACAGGAACCAGAAGGAGATGTCCTTGTTGCGCCGGGGCCCGAATTTGTAGCGGAGGCGGCTGAGGCCGTAGGCGGCGAGCGAGCCGATGGCGACCGCCAGCACCGAGGCGCCGACCGAGGCCACGACGCTGTTCTCGAAGCGCAGCAGGAACTCCTCCCGCACCGTCGAGGTGGCGCCGATCGTGTCCGGCGACAGGCCCAGCGAGCGCCAGCCGCGCCAGTCCGGCTGATAGTCGATCCAGGGGATCAGGTGCCCCTGGGTGACGTCGACCGCGGTCTTGAACGAGGTCGTCACCGTCCAGTAGATCGGGAACAGCGAGATGAAGGCCCACAGCAGCGCCGCGGCGTAGAGCAGCGTGCGGCCGGAGATGCGCCGGGCGCGCCAGGTCGCCGCGCCGCTCATGTCAGCCGCCGCATCCAGCGGCTGACCAGGCTGAGCAGCGCGGTCACGAAGACGATGATCATGATGAAATAGACCTGCGCCAGCATGGTGCCGTAGCCGACATTCGACCGGTCCCGGTACTCGCGGTAGATGAAGCTCGACACCGTGTCGGTGGCGCCGCCGGGCCCGCCGGCGGTCACGTTGATGACGATGTCGGCCAGCTTCAGCTCGAAGATGATCCTGAGGATCACCGCGGTGACGCTGACCGGCAGCATCAGCGGAAAGGTGATCTTCCAGAAGGACTGCCAGGCCTTGGCGCCGTCGATCCGCGCCGCCTCCAGGATGTCGTTCGGGATGGCCTGCAGCCCGGCCAGCAGCAGGATCATGACGAAGGGGATCGAGACCCAGCCGTCCATCGCCATGATGCTGAGCCGCGCCATCCAGGGCGAGGCGAAGAAGGCCGGGTTCTCCCAGCCCAGGAACCGGGCCAGCGACGCCGCCGGGCCGAAGCGGTACTCCATGATCGACTTGCCGATCATCCAGCTGACCGCGACCGGGCTCAGCATGAACGGCATCAGGAAGGCGACGCGGAAGAACTTGCGCGCCCGGATCTCGGCGTTCAGCAGCAGCGCCAGGCCGAAGGCGATGGCGTATTGCACCAGCACCGCCAGCACGTACCAGACCATGTTGCCGAGCGCGTTCCAGTAATAGGGATCGGCCCAGAGCGTGCGCAGATTGTCGAGGCCGTTGAGCTGCCGGCCGGCGAAGGAGCTGAGGTTCCAGTCGGTGAAGGCGATGTAGAGGCCGAAGAGGGTGGGGAAGATCACCATCGAGACGGTGAACAGCACCGCTGGCAGCAGGAACAACGCCCGGTGGCCGGCCTCGCCCCGGATCATCACCTGCCCGGCGCCGAGCGCCACCGCCCAGGCCAGATAGGTGTAGAGCAGGGGGCGCCAGGTCTCGAAGCCGATCGCGATCACCTCGGCCGAATCCAGCACCTGCAGCAGCAGCATCGCCGCGAGCGCGAGCGTGGCGACCCGGATCAGCCACCGCCCCGCGACCTTGCGGCCGGCCGGGATGTGCGACGAGACGGGCTTGATGCTGTGCTCGCCGGCCAGGGCGCCGGCGCCGATCTCCGCTTCGCTCATGCTGGTCCGGACCGCAAACGGATGATGGTGGGAGACAAAGCGTCGCCGCGCCTGCTTGCGAGGCTCTTGCGGAATCCGATCACATGAACCGACCCGTACTTTCCACACTCCCCCTCCCCTTGCGGGAGGGGAGGGTGTCAATGACAGGAGCCGGCCTGGGGTCAGCCAGGATCTCTGCGGGGCGTGTGGTGACGCCCGACATCGATTCCGTTGGCGCCAAACCCCTCCCCCTACCCTCCCGCAAGGGGAGGGGGAGGATTGAAGGGATAGGTCGCCCCGATCAATTCGGGCGTCACAGCCCGAGCGACGCCTTGTAGAGGGCGATCTGCTTCTCGCGGCCGATCTGGTCGGTGATCTTCTCCCAGGCCGCGGCGATGGCGTCGGCGCCCTTCTGGGCGTCGCTCTGGCCGGCGAAGATCTTGGCCAGCTCATCCTCGGCCACGCTGTAGTACTGGAAGATGCCGGGGATGCGCGGCTCGATCGCCGCATTCGGGTGGTTGTAGGAGTCCGCGTTGGCCTTCAGGTAGGAGGTGATGAAAGCCTCGTCATAGCCGGCCGCGACCCATTCCGGGATCTGGAAGTGGCTGTTCCGGTAGGGCTGGAAGCCCGAGGGGTAGGCCGCCATCCACAGCGACAGGTCCTTGCCGCCGAGATGGGCCGCGGCGCTCCAGGCCGCCTTGTGCTTGGCGGCGTCGCCGTCGACGCGGGCCATGACATAGACGCCCCAGCCCAGATAGGCCATGTTCGGCGCGTAGTTCGGGCCGCCCGGCAGCTTGTCCCAGGCCCCGGTCTTGGCGTTGTACACATCGTCCGAACCCGGCAGGATGCTGAAGCCGCAGACGTCGCCGATGACCGAGGAATCGCTGGTCTTGGCGTTCGACCCGACATCGCCCCACCACGCCACCATCGACCCGGTCCCGGCCAGGAACTGCTGGAAGGCGGTGGTGTTGGGGTCGGCGCCCAGCTGGTCCGCCGGTTCCGACGGCAGCGCGTCGATCACGTCCTGGATCGCCCGCACCCAGGCCGGGTTGTTGATCCGCGGCTTCATGGTGTCGACGTCGAACAGCCAGGCCTTGTCGTCCGGGTGCTTGGCATAGGCCGAGGCCCGGCTGCCCAGGAAATAGAAGCCGAAGCCGCCCCAGGCCTTGGGCGCGTCGAGATAGCCGTAGGCGTCCTGGCCGGCCACCTTCTTGCCCTTCAGGAACCTGGTCGCCGCCTGGACCTGCTGCCAGGTCTTCGGCACGCCCCAGTCGCCCTGGCCGCCGCCGTCCTTCCAGGCCTTGGCCAAGTCGGCGTCGGAGAAGACGTCGGTGCGGTAGTTGAAGGTGTGGCAGTCGCCGTCGATCGAGATCCGGTAGGTCTTGCCCTCCCAGGTGCCGACCGGGGCCTTGAGGTAGCCGACATAGTCGTCCATGTCGATCTGGGCCTTGACCCAGTCCGGCATCTCCGAGGCCAAGCCCTTGCCGCAGACGTCGCCCTCGAACGGGGCGCCCATCTCGACGATGTCGAAATCCACCGTGCCGGTGGCGATCGCCTGCTGCAGCCGCGGGTTGTAGTCGGCCTGGGCCAGGTCGATCCAGGTGATTTTCGCGCCGGTATAGGCCTCCCACGGCTTCAGGAAGCCGCGGAACAGCAGGTTGTGCAGGTTCTGGTTGTTCAGCCCCATGAAGGTCAGCTGGACGCCGTTGAACTCGCCCTCCTTCACCGTCGCCTTGGTCGGGCCGAGGCACAGCTCGCCGACCTTCTGCCAGTCGGCGTCGGTCGGCGATCCCTTGCCCACCCCGGGGATCTGCAGGATCTGGGCGCGCAGGCTGTCCTGCGCCAGCGCGGTCGAGGAAAGGGGGCCGAACAGGCCTGTCGTGCCCAGCGCGGCGCCGAGCCCGGCCGCACCTTTCAGAACCGTGCGCCGGGTGGCCTGCGCCGCGACGAGACGGTCGTAGTCCTGTAGCTTCACCGCGAATCTCCCTGTGGCATTATCGTTCTTGTCGCCCTCGGCCGTCCCGGACCGTCATCCCCGTACCGCCATCGTGAAACGTTTCACAAGATGACGGCCAAGGATGCGATTTCGGCGGGTGCCGTAGGCGATCCTGAGTATGATGCGGCCTCAATGGGGGCGCAAGGGAGCGGCCGGGGAGCCGTTCTACGCCACTCGGAGCAGGGAAGGGACGCGCGCGAATGGGCGCTACAGGCAATTTCCAGCGGGTGTTCGGCGACCGGAAGCCGGTGATCGCCATGGTGCATTTCGGGGCCCTGCCGGGC
Source organism: Inquilinus sp. Marseille-Q2685 (assembly GCF_916619195.1). NCBI lineage: Bacteria > Pseudomonadati > Pseudomonadota > Alphaproteobacteria > Rhodospirillales > Rhodospirillaceae > Inquilinus > Inquilinus sp. Marseille-Q2685. Next base: position 1,437,807 of record NZ_CAKAKL010000002.1, on the reverse strand, counting down.
GCGCCGCTCTACGACTCGGCGGCCGGGCTCGACGGGCTGCTGGAGGGCGCGCGGCGCGACCTGCAGGCGCTGCAGGCCGCCGGCTTCGACGCCGTGATGTTCGGCAACGAGAACGACCGGCCCTATGAGTTCAAGGTCGATACGGCCTCGATCGCGACCATGGCCTATCTGATCGGCCGGCTGCGGCCGGAGATCACGGTGCCCTTCGGCGTCAACGTGCTGTGGGACCCAGCCGGCTCGGTCGCGCTGGCGGCCGCCACCGGCGCCGCCTTCATCCGCGAGATCATGACCGGCACCTACGCCTCGGACATGGGGCCGTGGAACCCGGATGCCGGCGCGGCGATGCGGTACCGCAACCGGCTCGGCCGCCAGGACCTGGCGATGCTGTACAACATCTCCGCCGAATTCGCCTGGTCGCTGGACCGCCGCGACCTGGCCGACCGGGCGCGCAGCGCGGTGTTCTCCAGCATCCCGGACGCTGTCCTGGTCTCCGGCGCGATCACCGGCGAGGCGGCGGCGATGTCGGACCTCGAGGCAGTGAAGCAGGCGCTGCCGCATACACCAGTCCTGGCCAACACCGGGGTGAAGCACGAGACGGTCGCCGACGTGCTGCGGGTGGCGGATGGCTGCATCGTCGGCTCCTCGCTCAAGGTCAACGGCCACACCTGGAACGCGGTGGACCCCGACAGGGCGGCGGAGTTCATGCATCTGGCGCGGGCGGCGCGGAAGGGCTGACGGCGATGACGACGGAGGAAGTGCGGGGCGCAGACCCGGTCAAGCAGCGCCTGCGCAGGCTGGTGGCGGAGCTGATGCTGATCCCCGGCCTCAGCGGCCATGAGGGGCGGGTGCGGCGGCACATCGCCGGGCTGCTCTCCGGGCTCGGCCTCGCCTCGCGCTCCGACCGGCTGGGCAACCTGATCGCGACGATCGAGGGCACGGTCGCGGGACCGAGCGTGATGCTGTTCGCCCATATGGACCAGCTGGGCCTGATCGTCCGCAAGATCGAGCCCGGCGGGCTGGTGCGGGTGGAGCGGCTGGGCGGGGTGCCGGAGAAGGCGCTGGCCTCGCAATCGGTGGTGTTCTGCGTCGGCGCCGGCCGCGACGTGCCGGGCGTGATCGCCAACAAGAGCCACCACGCCACCGCGCAGGAGGAGAAGTACCGGGTCCTGCCCTATCCGGAGATCTATATCGACGCCGGCTTCGACAGTGCCGCCGCGGTGCTGGCGGCCGGCATCGACATCGGCACGCCCGTGGTCTATGCGCCGAAGGTGGTCGAGCTGGCCGGCGACCGCATCGCCGGCACGGCGGTGGACGACCGCGCCGGCTGCGCCGTGATCGTCGAGGTCGCCCGGGCCCTGCTGGCGACGCCGCGGCGGCCGACCGTGCATCTGGTGTTCTCGGTGCAGGAGGAGTTCAACCTGCGCGGCGCGGTCACGGCGGCGCAGGCGCTGGCGCCGGACATCGCCATCCAGCTCGACATCGTGCTGGCCACCGACACGCCGGACATGGCCCAGCGCGGCGATGTCCGGCTGGGCGGCGGGCCGGCGATGAGCCTGTACAGCTTCCATGGCCGCGGCACGCTGAACGGCACCATCCCGCATCCGGCGCTGGTCGCCCTGTTCGGCGAGGCCGCGCGCGGCGAGGGCATCGTGCTGCAGAAGAGCGCGCATGTCGGCCTGCTGACCGATTCCTCCTATGTGCAGTTGGTCCATTCCGGCGTCGCCGCAATCGACCTCGGCTACCCGGCCCGCGGCACTCATTCCTCGCTCGAGATCTGCGACCTCTCCGACCTGGCCGGTCTGGTGCGCCTGCTGGCCGCCGGTATCGGCCGCATCGACGACAGCTTCAGCCTGGACCGCGACCGGTACGAGACATGACCCATTACCTCGGCATCGACATCGGGACTTTCGAATCCAAGGGCGTGCTGGTGGCGGCGGACGGCAGCATCGCCGCCATGGCCGCCAAGCCGCACAAGCTGATCGTGCCTCAGCCCGGCTGGGCCGAGCACCGGCCGAAGGAGGATTGGTGGGACGACGTCACCTTCCTCTGCCGCAGGCTGCTGGCGGAGAGCGGCGTGCCGGCCGAATCCATCCGGGCGGTCGGCACCAGCGCCATCGGGCCGTGCATGCTGCCGGTCGACGCGGCGGGCGAGCCGCTGATGAACGCCGTGCTGTACGGCGTCGACACCCGCGCCCATCAGGAGATCGCGGACCTGACGGCCCAGATCGGCGAGGACGTGCTGCTGGAGCGCTGCGGCAACGCCCTGACCTCGCAGTCGGTCGGGCCCAAGATCCTGTGGCTGAAGCGCAACCGGCCGGAGATCTTCGCCCGCACGGCGAAGATCCTGACCTCGACCTCGTTCCTGGTGCACCGGCTGACCGGGCGCTTCGTCATCGACCACTACACCGCGGCGAACTCCAGCCCGTTCTACCTGGCCGACGAGCTGGCCTGGAGCGACGCGCTGGCGCCCGGCATCGTCGATCTCGGGCTGATGCCGGACCTGGCCTGGAGCACCGACATCGTCGGCACCGTCACCCGGCAGGCGGCGGCGGAGACCGGGCTGGCCGAGGGCACGCCGGTGATCGCCGGCACCATCGACGCGGCGGCGGAGGCGGTCAGCGTCGGCGTGCTCGACAACGGCGACATGATGGTGATGTACGGGTCGACCATCTTCACCATCCTGCTCGGCGACACCCGACTGCGCGACCCGCGGCTGTGGTGGGCGCCCTGGCTGATGCCGGGCCAGCACGCGGCGCTGGCCGGCCTCGCCACCAGCGGCACGCTCAGCCACTGGTTCCGCGACCAGTTCGCGCGCGAGCTGGACCCGGCCACGGCGATCCCGGCGCTGGTGGCGGAGGCCGAGCAGTCGCCGCCCGGCGCGCGGGGGCTGGTGCTGCTGCCCTATTTCTCCGGCGAGCGCACGCCGATCCATGACCCGCAGGCCAAGGGCGTGCTGTTCGGCCTGAACCTGACCCACACCCGCGGCGACATCTGCCGGGCGCTGTTCGAGGGCATCGCCTGCGGCACCGCCCATATCGTCGAGACCTATCGCGAGGCCGGGCAGGTGCCGCGCGCGGTCTACTCGGTCGGCGGCGGCACCCGGAACCGGGTGTGGTCGCAGGCGACCTCCGACATCTCCGGCCATCCGCAGATCCTGCGGCAGAAGACCTTCGGCGCCAGCTACGGCGACGCCTTCCTGGCGGCGCTGGCGGTCGGCGACGTCCGGCCGGGCGACATCCGGGCGTGGAACCCGACCGAATCGGAGATCACGCCCGACCCCGCCCATGCCGAGGTCTACCGGCGGCAGTTCGGCGTGTTCAAGGCGCTGTATCCGGCGACGCGCGATTTGATGCGGCGGCTGGACGGGTGACAGCGACCATCAGCAAGAGGCCGTCATGGCGAGGAGCGAAGCGACGTGGCCATCCAGAGGGCGGTGCCGCTGGATGGCCACGCCTCTGCGGGGCTCGCCATGACGAATTTGGGAACGTCCTGCCGATTACGACCCGGCGTTGGCCTGCTGCTGCGGCAGCGGCTGCACCGGCATGCCGGGGAAGAAGATCTTCTGCAGGTTGCCGGTGATGACGCGGTCGCCCTCGGCCAGGCCCTTCTCGACCGAGACCAGGGCGCCGTCCGTCCCCCCCAGCGTCACCAGCCGCTGCTCCGCCCTGTTGTCCTTGCTGACGACATAGACGTAACGGCCGAACTGGCTGGCGGCGACCGCCACCTGCGGCACCATCAATGCGTCCGGCTGCGGCTTCAGATGGACGCGCACGCGGACATACTGGCCGGGCAGCAGGCCGAAGTCGCCGTTGCGGACGGTGGCGCGGGCCAGGATCGTCCCGGTCTGGTTGTCGACGGCGTTGTCCAGGAAGGTCAGCTCGCCCTGGTGCTTCGCCTCGGTCTCGCCCGGCAGCAGCACGTCGACCATGACCTTCCCCGCGGCCTGCGCCGCCCGGATCTTGCCCAGCTCGTTTTCGCTGGGGTTGAAGGTGACGTAGATCGGGTCGAGCTGCACCAGGGTGTTGAGGGCGCTGCCGCCGACGCTGACCAGCGTCCCGATCGGCGCCTGGTTGCGGCCGAGCCGCCCGGCGAAGGGGGCCCGGATCTCGGTATAGCCCAGGTTCAGCTCGGCCTGGCGCTGCGCCGCCTGATCGGCGGCCAGGGTGGCCTGGGCCTGCTTCAGGTTGCTCTGGCGCTGGTCGAAGGTGTCCTTGTCCAGCCAGCCGTTCTTGCTCAGCTCGCTGCCGCGGTCGTAGTTCGACCGCAGATAGTCGATATTGGCCTGGTCGCGCTGCAGCTGCGCGTTGGCCTGGTCCAGAGCGGCCTGGAAGTCGCGGGGATCGATCTTGTACAGCAGGTCGCCCTGCTTGACGTCGCTGCCGTCGGCCGCCGGCTGCGCCTGGATGTAGCCGGACACCTTCGCCTGCAGGCTGATGGCGGCGATCGATTCGGTGCGGGCGGAATAGTCGAGATAGACCGGCAGCGACCGCTTGAGCACCGGCGCCACCGGCACCGGCATGGCGGGGGGCGGCCCGCCCGGCGCGGCCTCGGCCTGCGCCGTTTCACCGCCCAGCGTCAGCAGGCCCGGGGGGAGGCGGCCGGTCTGGTACAGGCCGGCGACGACAGCGGCGGCCACGACGATCGATCCCAGGAGGACGGTACGGACGCGCATGGCGCGGTTCTCCACTCTATTCGGCCGGGCCGGCCTTCGGCTCCAGCCGATGGCCGTCGGTGACATGGGGGCTGTCCGTGCCGCCGCGGCGTTCACGGAAGGACTCGATCACGGCGTAGAACACGGGAACGAAGATCAGGGTCAGGATGGTGGCGGCCAGCATGCCGCCGAACACGGTGGTGCCGATCGACTGGCGGCTGGCGGCGCCGGCGCCGGTGGCGATCATCAGCGGCACCACGCCCAGGATGAAGGCGAAGGCCGTCATCAGGATGGGCCGCAGGCGCAGCCGCCCGGCTTCCGCCGCCGCCTCGACGATGCTGTGGCCTTCCTCGCGCAGGCGCTTGGCGAACTCCACGATCAGGATGGCGTTCTTCGCCGCCAGGCCGATCAGCATGACCAGGCCGATCTGCGAGTAGACGTCGATCTGCATCTGCCGGGCCCACAGCGCGGCGAACGCCCCGAACAGGGCCAGCGGCACCGCCAGCAGCACCATGAACGGCATCGACCAGCTTTCATACTGGGCCGCCAGGATCAGGAACACGAAGACGAGGGCGAGGCCGAACACCAGCGCCGCCACCGATCCCGCCTGCAGCTCCTGGAAGGTGATGCCGGTCCATTCATAGGTGAAGTCGCGCGGCAGCGCCGTGGCCGCTGCCCGCTCCATCGCCGCGATCGCCTGGCCCGAGCTGTAGCCGGGGGCCGGGGCGCCGTTGATCTTGGCCGAGGTGTAGTTGTTGTAGTGCGGCACCGTTTCCGGCCCCGCGATCGGCTTCAGGTCGCCCAGCGTGCTCAGCGGCACCATGCCGCCCGCCGCGTTGCGGACATACAGGCGCGAGATGTCGGTCGCCGACCCGCGGGCGTCCTTCTCTGCCTGCAAGGTGACGCGGAAGGTGCGGCCGAACAGGTTGAAGTCGTTGACGTAGAGCGACCCGAGATAGATCTGCAGCGTGTTGAACACGTCCGGCAGGTTCAGCCCCAGCATCTTCGCCTTGTTGCGGTCCAGGTCGTAGTTGTACTGCGGGGTCGTGGTGCTGAAGGTGCTGAACATCTGGTGCGGGTCCAGCTCGGGCTGCTTCCGGGCCTCGGCCAGCACCGCCTGGGTCGCCGCGTCCAGGGCGCCGGCGCCCTGGCCGGACAGATCCTCGACCTGGAACTCGAAGCCGCCCGTGGTGCTGATGCCGGGAATCGACGGCGGGTCGAAGGCCAGCGCGAAGGCGTCGGGAATCTGCATCAGCTGCGCGCCCACCTTCTGGGCCAGGGCCGACGCGCTCTGATCCGGCCCGCGCTCGGACCACGGCTTCAGGATGGCGAACTGGGCCGCGGAGTTCGACTGGGCGGCGCTGGTCAGGAAGTTCAGGCCGACGATCTCGCCGACCGTCTCGACACCCGGCGTCGCCTCCAGGATGGCGCGGGTCTTCTTCGCCACCGCCTCGGTGCGCTCCAGCGACGCGCCGTCGGGCAGCTGGATGACGACGAAGAAATAGCCCTGGTCCTCGACCGGCAGGAAAGTCGAGGGCAGGCGCGTCGACACCCAGTAGGTCAGGCCGAGGCAGGCCACGAACAGGACCATGACCAGCCAGCGGATGCGGATCAGGAACCGCACCAGGGCGGCATAGCCGTGCGACAGCGCGTTGAAGCCGGCGTTGAACCAGCGGAACAGGAAGAACGGCGTGTGCGCCCGGTGCCGCAGGAACGCGGCGCTCAGGGCCGGGCTCAGCGTCAGCGAGTTGAACGCCGACAGGCCGACGGAGATGGCGACGGTCAGGGCGAACTGGTTGTACAGGCGGCCGGACACGCCGGGGATGAAGGCGACCGGAATGAACACCGCCATCAGCACCGCCGTGGTGGCGATGATCGGGCCGGTGACCTCGCTCATCGCCTTGCGCGTCGCGGCCAGCGGCGGCAGCCCGGCCTCGAGCTGGCGTTCGACGTTCTCGACCACGACGATGGCGTCGTCGACCACCAGGCCGATGGCGAGCACCATGCCGAGCAGGCTCAGCATGTTCAGCGAGAAGCCCATGCCGTCCATGACCACCAGCGTCGCGATCAGCGACACCGGGATGGCGATGACGGGGATCAGGGTGGTGCGCCAGTTCTGCAGGAAGATGAAGACCACCAGCACGACCAGTGCCAGCGCCTCGAGCAGCGTCTTCAGCACGTCTTCCATCGCCGCCGACACGAAGCGGGTGGTGTCGTAGCGGATGCCGTATTCGATGCCCTGGGGGAAGCGCTGCTTCAGCTCCTCCATCTTGGCCTGCACGGCCTCCTGCAGCGCCAGCGCGTTCGACCCGGGCTGCTGGAACACGGCCACGACCACGGCGGGCCGGCCGCCGAAATAGCCCGAGGACGAGTATTGCAGGGCGCCCAGCTCGATCCGGGCAACGTCGCGCAGCCGCACCACCGACCCGGTCGCCGGGTCGGCGCGGACGACGATGTCGCCGAATTGCTGCGGGTCGCTCAGGCGGCCCTGGGCGTTGATCTGCAGCTCGAACGCCGTGCCCGCGGGGGCGGGCGACTGGCCGATCTTGCCGGCCGCGACCTGCACGTTCTGCTCGGCCACCGCGTTCTGCACGTCGACCGCGGTGACGCCCAGATTGGCCAGCTTGTCCGGGTCCAGCCAGATGCGCATGGAATAGCGCCGCTCGCCGAAGATCTGGACGTTGCCGACGCCGGGCAGGCGCTTGATCGGGTCGACGATCTGCAGATAGGCGTAGTTGCTCAGCTCCACCGGGTCGACCGACCCGTCCGGCGACGTCAGGTCGACGATCAGCACGAAGTTCGGGTTCTGCTTCTGGATCGTGATGCCGCCCTGGTTGACGATCGCCGGCAGCGACGAGGCCGCCTGCGACACCCGGTTCTGCACGTCGACCGCGGCGATGCTCAGCGGATAGCCGACCTCGAAGGTGACGGTGATGGTCGAGGTGCCGTCGTTCGACGAGGTCGAGGACATGTACATCATGCCCTCGACGCCGTTGATCTGCTGTTCCAGCGGCGTGGTCACGGTGTCGGCCACGACCTGGGCGCTGGCGCCCGGATATGTCGCGCTGACCACCACCTGGGGCGGCGTGATGTCGGGGAATTGCGAGACCGGCAGCAGGAAGTACGAGATGCCGCCCGCCAGGACCATGATCACCGCGATCGCCGAGGCGAAGATGGGGCGCTGGATGAAGAAGCCGATCATGGCCGGGTCACCCGCGCCGCGGTCCGGCCGAACAGGCAGCACTGCACCGCGCCGCCGTCGCGCGCATCGCAGGAAATTGCCGAGGCCGACCCCCAGGCCATGTTAAACCTCTTGGTTAAGTTAACTTTGTGGTTGATTATCGTTCCGGCGGGCCGTCGTCAAGCAGAGCTTCGGCCCGGACACCCGCTGGCTGGGTCGGATCTTGACCTGATCCTGCTAGGGTGTTACCGGTAAGTAACAGTATTGGTCTAGACCGATCATACCGTCAAGGACAATTCAGGAGCTATGACGACGATCACACCCTCGAGGCAGGAGAGCCGGTCAGCGCCGAGCGGCGAATTGAGGCCGCGCGACCGGATCCTCGGCACCGCGCGCGACCTGTTCCACAAGCACGGCTATCGCGGAGTCGGCGTCGACGCCATCGCCGAGGCGGCCGGCACCAACAAGATGACGCTGTACCGGCATTTCGGGTCGAAGGACGACCTGATCGTCGAATGCCTGCAGCGCCTTGCCGGCGAGGCCGACGCCATCTGGGCGGGCTTCGAGGCGAAGCATCCCGGCGATCCGGCGGCGCAGCTGCATGCATGGGTCCGGGCCGGGGCCGACTGCGCGATCGCGGATGCGCGCGGCTGCGACATGGTCAATGCCGCGGTCGAGTTGACCGAGCCCGACCATCCCGCCCGCCGCGTGATCGAGGACTTCAAGACGGCCCAGCGCGACCGTCTGGTGCGGCTGTGCCGGACCGCCGGCGCCACCCAGGCGGAGCTTCTGGCCGACACGCTGTGGCTGCTGCTGGAAGGGGCGCGGGTGAGCCGGCAGAGCGTCGGCGCCGAAGGCCCCAGCGCCCGTTTCATCCGGATGGCCGAGGCGATCATCGCTGCCTTCCTGCCGCGCGGCCCCGCCGCGCCCTGAGCCCGGGGGCAGAGGCTCAGGCGGGTCGGTCCGGGTCCGTGTTCGGCTCCAGCGGTCCCTCGGCCTCGTCCGCTTCCGGCAGAACGTCGCCATGCACCGGCAGCGGCGTGCCGATCCAGATCGGGTCGGCCAGATGGTCCCGGCGCGGGTTGCTGGTGTTGGGGTGGACCAGGATGCTCAAGCCCCCATGGTTCAGCATCAGCCAGGGCACCAGCGTCGCGAACAGCTCCGTGGCGAAGGAGACCTGGAACATCGCCTGGTCGTGCGGACCGACCCTGACCTCGTGCCAGCGGCCGAGGCGGACGCGGAAGCGCTCGCCGATCCAGCCGCGCAGCCGTTCCGCCCGGTCGCGGGTGGCCGCCGGATCGAAATAGACATGGGCGTGATAGCTGGCGATCTCCGCCACCGGCCGCGGCGCTTCCCTCGACTCCATCGCGCGTCTCCCGCTCTCGTCGCGCGGATTTTAGCGCAGGACGGGGGAGGGCGGGGGACTCACACTGCGCCGAGCCGCAACAGGATGCGGGCCAGGGCGTCGAAATGCTCGGTCGGAACGGCTTCGCCGATCTTGCCGTCGGCGTGCAGCTGCCGCGCCAGCAGGGGCGCCGTCTCCACCGGCACGTTGGCCATGCCGCCCTTGAACGACTTGCTGACCAGCATCGGCACCGCCGTCTCGCCGGCAACGAAGCGGATGCCGACGGTGACCTCGCCGTCGGTGACGAACAGCGTCGGCGCGGACGACCGGCCCTCGCCGCGGGCCAGGCCGCGATGCAGCTGCCGCCGGGTGCTGCGGATATGCGGATCGCCCTCCTGCTCCTTGCGCTCGCGCTTCATCTCGCTGCGGGTCATCCGCTGGTCGCGCTGGAACAGCCAGCGCTGCAGCACCATGTCGATCAGGGCGAAGACCAGCAGCACCGCGATGATGCCGATCAGCACCGGCTTCAGCGTCGCCACCAGCACCAGGCCGATGCAGTCGCGGCCGCATTGCGGCGTCACCAGCACCGCGCGCAGGGCGCCGAGGGCGAGCAGCCCGATCACCCCGATCAGCGTGCAGGCCTTCACCACCGCTTTCACGAATTCCAGCAGGTTGCGCAGGCTGAACAGCCGCTGGAAGCCGGTGACCGGGTTGATCTTGTCGCCGCGCGGCACCAGCGGGTCGAGCGAGAAGGGGATGCCGCGCAGGAAGCCGACATTGGCGACGACGCTGGCGACGATGATGACCAGCACCAGCGGGGCCACGATCCGGGCGGCCAGCGCCAGCAGGGTCGGGATGATCGTGTAGCTCTGGTCGAACGGCTTGGCGGTCAGGGCGATCGGTTCGGTCAGGATGGCGCGGAACGCCTCCATGATCGCCGGCCCTTCGACCCCGAGATAGAGGAAGCCGGCGACCAGCGCGACCACCGTGACCAGGTCGCGGCTGTGCGCCACCTGGCCCTTGCGCCGGGCATCCGCCAGCTTCTTGGCGCTGGCGGGCAGGCTCTTGTCTTCGCTGGTCTGGCTCACGGCAGCACCGTCCGGGCGAGGTCGAGCACGCCGCGGATCGAGCCCAGGCTGTCGTTGAAATAGGGCACCAGGAAGATGGCGTAGATCGGGAGCACCAGCACCAGCGCCGCCGACTTCACCGACAGCGACAGGTCGAAGACGTTGAGCTGCGGGGCCATGCGGCCGATCACGGCCAGCGCGATGTCGGCCAGCAGCATCACGATCACCAGCGGCACGGCCAGCAGCAGGCCGAGCCGGACCACCTGGTCGAGCAGGCCCAGCAGCAGCGTCGGCGTCTCGCCGGTGAAGGGCGGCAGCAGCTCGGTCACCGGCCACAGGGCGTAGCTGGTGTAGAGGGCCTCGGCCATCACGCCGAAGCCGTTGCCGGCGAAGAACAGGGCCAGCAGCACCAGGACGAACAGCGTGCCGACCGGCGAGGCCTGGCCCGAGGCGTTGGGGTCGAGCAGATAGGCGCCGTTGACGCCGCGCTGCATGTCGATCAGCTCACCAGCCGCCTCGACCGCCCAGAAGGGCAGGCCGAACAGCAGGCCCAGCAGGATGCCGATCACCGCCTCCTTGGCCGTCAGCATCAGCACCTGGCCGGGCTGCAGCGGCGTCAGCACCGCTAGCTCGGACGTCACCTGCGACACCATCGGCAGGGCGATGGCGATGACCACCGCGTTGCGCAGGAGGCCGGTGAGGCCGAGCCAGGAGAAGATCGGCAGCACCGCAGCCAGCCCGACGGCACGGGCGATCGCGACCGAGATGGCGGTGAAGTAGGGCCCGACCAGCTCTGCCAGAAGCCGGAACGATTCGATCATCAGCGCTGCCCGGATTCCGCCGGCACCGTGCCCCGGGTGATCGCCGGGAAGTCGGCGAAGATCCGGTCGGTGTAGCGCACCAGCGGGCTGGCCAGCATCGGGCCCAGCAGCACCAGGGCCAGCACCACGGCGATCACCTTGATCGCCATCGGCAGGGTCTGGTCCTGGATCTGCGTCACCGCCTGCAGCAGGCCGACGAGGAGGCCGACCGCGGCGGCGATGGCGAGCGCCGGCAAGGACAGAAGGAGGGTGAGGGTCAGCGCCTCCTGCAGCAGATGCGAGATCGTCGCCTGGTTCATGGGCGCATCGCCTCCGGCATGGCGGCTCCCACCCTGTTGTCATGCCCGGGCTTGACCCGGGCATCCAGAGGATGCCGAGACCTTCTGGATTGCCGGGTCAAGCCCGGCAATGACAGGGAAGGGGAAAACCCGCACTCCATCGCCGCCTCAGCTGTAGCTCAGGATCAGGCCGTGCAGCAGGCGCGACCAGCCGTCGACCATGACGAACAGGAACAGCTTGAACGGCACCGAGATGGCCAGCGGCGACACCATCATCATGCCCATCGCCATCAGGATCGCCGAGACGATCAGGTCGATGACGATGAAGGGCAGGTACAGGAGGAAGCCGATCTCGAAGGCCCGGGTCAGCTCGGAGATGACGAAGGACGGGATCAGGATGACCATGTCGTTCGGCGTCGCCGCGGCGCTGGCCTCCTGCGGCCACACGCGGGCGGTGGCGGACAGCAGGAAGTCGCGCTCCGCCGGGTCGGTGAAGCGCATCAGATAGGCCCGCACCGGCTCGATCGCCGACTGCATCACCGCCTGCCAGTCCTGGATGCTGCGCAGCCTGAGCGCCGGGTCGCTGACCCGGGCGTAGACCTCGGCGATCACCGGCCCGGTGATGTAGATCGTCAGCATCAGGGCGATGCCGTACAGCACCATGTTCGGCGGCGTCTGCTGGATGCCGAGCGCATTGCGCAGCAGCAGCATGACCACCGAGATCTTCAGGAAGGCGGTCAGGGTGACGACGAGGAACGGCACCAGCCCGACCAGCGTGACGATGCCCAGCAGCGGCAGGACATCGGGCTGCGCCTCATTCATCGCCGAACAGCCGCACCACGCGCACGCCCAGCTCGTCCTCGATCCGCACGATCTCGCCGCGGCCGATGCGCCGGCCGTTGGCGACGATGTCGACCGCCTCGCCCGGGTCGCGGCCGAGCGGGATGACCGCGCCGGGGGCCAGGCCCTGCACCGCGGCCAGCGGCAGCTCGCTGCGCCCCAGCTCGAACACCAGCGTCACCGGGAGCTCGGCCAGCCGCTCCGCCGGCGGCGGCGCCGCGTCGCTGTCGGGATCCGCCATCCATCCTCCTCCATCCTGCAGGGCCAGGGGCCGGCGCGACCCCGCGACCGTGACCGTGCCGCGGTCGTGCCTCGCCGCATGCGACCAGCCCTCGCCATAGACCACCAGCGCCTCGCCGGGCGGGCAGGCGACATCCGGAAAGACCACGTCGCCGGGCTCGAGCTCCCCGAGCTCGGCCAGGCTCAGGCGCACCGCGCCGATGCGGACGGTCAGCGGCACCGGCAGGCCGGCGCAGGGCGCGGGCAGGGGCGGGGCGGCGTCGATCAGGCGGCGCAGCGCCGGGCGGGCGGCCGCGTCGGCGGCGAGATGCAGCGCCGTCTCGGCGAAGGCGTGGCGAACGGCGACGGCGCAGCGGAAGGCGGGCGCGGCGGCCGGAGCCGCCGCCGGCCCGACGCTCTCGATCGCGATCGGCTCTCCGGCCGCCGCTTCCAGCAGCGGCAGCACATCGGATGCCGCGGCTTCCAGCAGCAGCGCCGCCAGCTCCGGCTCCAGCTCGGCGGCCGGCAGCCCGGCGATGTCCGCCAGCGCCTGCTCGACCAGCAGCGCCGGCACCAGCAGCGTCAGGCGGCCGGAGCCGAGGCGCAGGGTGACCGCGATGCCGTTGGCATCGGACGGGGCGAGGATCGGGGTGATCGCGAGCGGCGCCTCGATCTCCAGCCCGCCGATCCGGACCGGCACGGGCGTGCAGCGCCGGGCGACGGCGTTGGCGTCGGCAGCCTGCCCGCGGGTCAGCCGCGGCGGGTCGTAGGGGCGGGCGGCGGGGCCGGAGGCCAGCGGATCCGCCGCCCGGATCCATGCCGGCGGCGCGGCGGCGGTCATGATCGGCCTCCGGACGGAGTCAGGCTGGCCTCGTCCTCGGCGGCGACGTCGTCGCGGATCTCGGCGGCCTTGCGCCGGGCGACGCCGCGGCGCTCGGCCAGCCGGTCCAGCCGGTCGGCGTCCCGCCGCCGCTGCCGCCAGGCCTCGCGCGCCGCATCGGTGTCGGTCTCGGCCCGGCTGGTCTCGGCCCGGCGCTCCCGCACGGCGGCGTCCTGGCGCCGGGATCCGGCGGCGAACTCCGACACCCGGTCGCCCAGCCGCTCCAGCGCGTCGACCACGGCCGGCCTTTCCAGCGCCGCGGCGTAGAGCCGGCTCTCCTGCGCCGTGCGATGCGCCTCATAGGCGTCGCGGTCGGCCTCGGCCTGGCGCTCCCGCGCCTCGGCCGCGGTCAAGGCGGTTCGCTCGCGGCCCAGCGACTCCACCGCCAGCTTTTCCCGGTCACGCCGCAGCTTGCGGAGTTTATCGAGAGCATCGGGCTTCATCGGCTCAGCCGCTCCAGCTGCTCGCGGGTCTGGGCGAAGGTCGCCGCCTCCTCGAAATCCTGCTGCAGGAAGCGCCGGATGTCGCCGATCTTGGCCACTGCCTCGTCGGCCAGGGCGTCGGCGCCGGCCCGGTATTCGCCGACCTGCAGCAGCAGCTCGATGTCGGCGTGCTTGGCCATCAGCCGGCGCATCTGCCCCGCGGCGCGGCGATGGCCGGCGTCGATCACCGCCTCCATCACCCGGCTGCGGCTGGCCAGCACGTCGATCGCCGGGAAATGCCCGGCGCTGGCCAGGGCCTGCGACAGCACGATGTGCCCGTCCAGCAGGCCGCGGGTCTCGTCGGCGATCGGGTCGGTCTCCGCGTCGCCTTCGACCAGCACGGTGTAGAAGCCGGTGATCGAGCCCGTCGCCGCCGGCCCGGCGCGTTCCAGCAGGCGCGGCAGCATGGCGAAGAAGGAGGGCGGGAAGCCGCGCCGGGTCGGCGGCTCGCCGGCGGCCAGTCCGATCTCGCGCACGGCGCGGGCGAAGCGGGTGATGCTGTCCATCAGGAGGGCGACGCGTAGGCCCCGGTCGCGGAAATACTCGGCAATGGCGGTGGCGACAAAGGCGGCCTTGACGCGCTCGATCGCCGGCCGGTCGGAGGTGGCGGTGACGATCACCGCCCGGCGCAGCGCTTCCGGCCCCAGATGGCGGTCGATGAACTCGCGCACCTCGCGGCCGCGCTCTCCGATCAGGCCGATGACGATGGCGTCGGCCTCGGCGCCCTTGACGATCTGGGCCAGCAGCGAGGATTTGCCGGTGCCGGGCGACCCGTAAATGCCGATGCGCTGGCCCTCGCCGCAGGTGAGGAGCCCGTCGATGGCGCGGATGCCCAGCGGCATCGGCCGGCTGATCAGCGGCCGCAGCAGCGCCGGCGGCGCCTCGGCATGCAGCGGATAGGTGCTGTCGGTGTCGAGCGGCCCGCGCTCGGCGACATCGAGCGGCCGGCCCAGGCTGTCCAGCACCCGGCCCAGCAGGGCCGGGCCGACGCCGAGCCTGAGGGCCCGGCCGGTCGGGATCGCCTCGGTCCGGGTCGACAGGCCCTGCAGGCTGCCGATCGGCGTCAGCACCGCGGCGCCATCGACCAGCCCGACCACCTCGGCCAGGATGCTGTGGCCGGTCTGCGGGTCGCGCAGCTCGCAGATCTCGCCCAGGCGGGCATCGTTGATCTCGGCATGGACGGTGACGCCGATCGCCTTCACCACCCGGCCCTTGACCGGGCGCGGATCGGCCTCCTCCAGCCGCCGGCGCAGCGCCTGCAGCGGGTCGGCCCGCAGCTGCAGGCCGGGGACGGGGCGGGGCAAGGCGTCCGGGCTCATGCCGCCGTCTCGCCCGGGCCGGTGCGGCGCAGCGCGTCGCGCAGGGCGCGCAGCTGGGCGTCGATGCCCAGCTCGACATGGCCGTACTTCGTCACCATCACGCAGGTGTCGGCGGCCAGGCCGGGGTCGGATTCGACGGTGACCCGGCGGCCGATATCGGCCAGCGCCGGGTCGGCCAGCCGGCCGCGCAGCGCCTCGACCATGTCCGGCGCCACCCGCAGCGTCGCCGCGTGGTCCAGCCGGGCCTGGCGCAGCGCGTGGTCGACCGCCTGCAGCAGCAGGTCGCGCCGATCGAAGCGGCCGAGGATGCGCTCGATCGTCTCCTGCACCAGATCGGCCAGGGTCTGGTCCAGCCCGGCGAGGTAGCGGTCGATCTGCAGCCCGGTCGCGGCCACCAGCGCCGCGGCCTCCTCCCGTGCGGCGGCCAGCCCCTCGGCATGGCCGCGCTCGCGCTCGGCGGCGAAGGCGGCGTCGGCCTCGGCCCGCAGGCGCCCGGCATGGGCCTCGGCCTCGGCCAGGTATCGCCGCGCATCCCGCCATTGGCCCAGCGATTCGGCCTTCAGGACCGCGCCGCCGCGGCGGAAGGCCGGGCGCAGGGGCTCAGCCATGGGGCGCCACCGCTCGGGCCGCGGCCGCGAACAGGGCGGCGGCGCGGGGCCGCTCGGCCGGCGGCAGCCCGCCGTCCGGCCACCGCTGCGGCGCCAGACGCAGGCGCAGCCTTTCGCCCACGGCCGGGGGCGCCTCGCCGCACCAGGCCGCGAGGCACAGCAGGCCGGCCCGGTCGACCGCCTCCTCGACCGGCCTCGACTCCAGCCCGGCCAGCGCCGGGACGGGGCCCTTGTGGCCGAGGCCGAAGGCGTAGGCGTCGGCGCCGATCAGGCCGGCGGCGCGGCGGATCTCGGCGCCGAGGACGATGGTGCGCAGCCGCGGCGCCAGGGCCGCGGCGCCGGCATGCGCGATCGCACGGTCCAGATCGGCCGGAGCGAAGGCGGCGATGCGGACGACATCGCCCTGCCAGTCCGCGGCGTCGCAGGGCGCGAGGCCCAGGCGGCGACGCAGCAGCGCCGACAGGCGCGGCTGGATCCGGCGGGTGTCGAGCAGCCGCCGGGCCGCCGCCTCCGTCAGGCCCGGAAAGGCGCGGCCCAGCTGCGCCGGATGGGCGTGCAGCGCCACCGCCCGGTCGAAGCGCCGGAGGGCCAGCCTCTCCTCGGCCGTGCCGTTCATTCGGCCGCCGCCGGCGCGGCGGCGCCGCGGCGGCGCCAGATCCGCCAGCCGACGGTGCCGGCGGCGGCGACCACGGCCGCGGCGACCACGGCCAGCAGCCCCTGCAGCCACGGCGCGCTGGACCGGTGCACCCAGAAGCCGGCGACATTGGTCAGCGGGTCGGTGATCGGCGGTGTCGCCGCCTCCGGGGCGGTCGGCAGGAACACGACCGAGACGTTCTCGTACAGCAGGCCCTTGATGCCGTTCGCCACCAGCATCTTGATCTCGGGCGTCAGCTTCGACAGGTCGACATCGGCGCGGTGCCGGATCACCACCGAGGCGGAGGAGGGGGTGGCGGCGGCCTTCAGCCCCTCGCTGTCCGGCAGCACCACATGGACCCGGGCGGAATAGACCCCGTCGATCTCCGAGATCGTGCTCGACAGCTCCTGGCTCAGCGCATAGATCAGCCGCGCCTGCTCCTCCACCGGCGAGGAGACCAGCCCCTCGCCCTTGAACAGGTCCGGGATCTTGGCATAGCGCTCGCGCGGGTAGCCGTTGCGGCGCAGCACGTCGACCGCGTCGGCGAAGCGGTCCTCCTCGACCGAGACGACGAGCCCGCGGTCCTTGGTGATCTCACGCTCGGCCGGGATGCCCTGGTGCAGCAGGATCGCCACCATCTCGTTGGCCTCGCGCTCCTGCAGGCCGCTGTAGAGTTCGACCTTGCAGGCGGCGAGCAGCAGCAGCGCGGCGAACGCGAAGGGCTTCAGCAATTCCGGTCGACCTTTCTGAGATCCTGTCGGGCATCCGCCGGGACGGCAGCCGCGGCTATCCGCGCAGCAGGGTTTCCGGAACGTTGCCCAGCTGCTTGGAGGCGGTGGTGACGAGCGTGGTGCGGAGCACGCCGTTGTTGAACTCGATCGACGCCTGCCGCAGCTCTCGCATCTGCCCCCGGTAGTCGATCTGGGGCGCCGCCTGCTGCGCCGGCTGCGCCGCGGCCGGCCCCGGCTGCAGCCCCGGCCGGCCCGCGCCCGGGACCGTCGCCGAAGCCTGCGTCGCCACGGCGGGCGCCGGCTCGTCCAACCTGGTGCCGAGGGCCATGGTGTCCTTGTGGAACTGCTGCAGCGAGTTGAGCAGCTGGTCGCCCATCGCCGCCGGGTTCGCCAGCAGCCGGGCCTTCAGGCTCGGCGCATAATCGGCGACCGATTTGTGCGCCGGCTGCAGCGGCAGGGCGTAGTCGAAGACGTTCGCCGCCTTCTGATCCAGCGGCAGGGCGACAGGCGTCACCGCGGCCTTGGGTTCGATCAGCGCCGGCGCCTGGAGAATGGGGGGCGAGATGACAACCATGGGATCAGCCTCGGCTCATGGAACGGGTCTGGTCGGTCTGCGTCGCGGCGGGGTCATGATCCGGGCTTCCCGGTGCGGCCGCGCACGATCGTGGTCTGGAACTGGTAGGCCTGCTGCAGCGCCTGCATGGTCTCCTTGACCAGGGCGACGTAGCGGGGCGGCCCCGACACCAGCGCGACATTGGCGCTGGCCAGCGGCCGCGGCGGGAAGCGGGGATCGTCGAGCCTCAGGCTGGCGAGCGACGCCTGCAGCTCCTCGAACCGGATGGTGCCGAGCGGCAGCATCTCCGACACCGCCTCCTCGACCGTGGTCACGTACAGCACTTGGCCGTCATAGTACCATTGCAGGCCGAAGCTGGCGGCCGGGTGGTCGAGCAGCTTCTGCGGCGTCAGCTCCGGCAGCCGGCCGCGCACCCGCCCCGACACCGTGTCGCTGACCTTGACAGGCACGTCGAGATTGCTGCCGAAGGCGGCCAGCACGTCGCGCACATCCTGGTCCAGGACGACATAGGGATAGGGCTTGTCCGGCCAGGGCAGGACACGGCGGTTCTCGGCAGCGGCGAGGTCGGGCGAGACGGGCGTCGCGGCGACGGTCGGGGCGGGGGCTGGGGGCGCCGTCACGACGGCCGGGGGCGCGGGCTGTTGCGCCGCCGCCGATCCAGCCGCCTGGGGGAGCAGGGCGGCGAGCGCGAGCGCGACGGTGCATTGCCGAGTCTTGTCGGACAATACTCCTGTCAGCCCTCTCGTCCTGATCGCCATCCCCACCCGCATCAAGACTTCCCGCCGATATGTCCGCGATCGTCGACCCGCCGCCGGTCTTTATAACGCTGCATAGCCGGAGGTGCAAAAGCCAATCCAAACACCTGGGCCGCTTGAAACGGGCCGTGGATCGTGCAGATCTCAAGCAGACCTAAACGCTTAGACTGTCGGCAGGGTTCCCTGCTTTTTGTTAAAGTTTTGTTGAACAGGCAAGAGGTCGAAATCTGAATGCACTGAGACATTGAAGTGCTTGACCTCACGGCGGTTTGTCGCATAGTCGGATAGTAGTTTCGAGGTGGTGGGCAGGCCTTGGCATCGAACCGTCCATCCGGGTCGTGTTGGCCAAGGTGGCGGGACCGTAGGATTGTTTGGCCCGGACGCCGGAAGGGTTCGGTGAATCGGTGTGCCAAGTCAGAACTCCAGGCCTGCACGGGTCGTGTTCAACTTTGTACAACTTGAGCATTGCACAAGGAGGAGTGTGTCATGGCATCGACTTCCGGTAGCGATCCGGCGGCTGAGTTGAGGCAGGCCAACGCCGAGATCCGCGCGCAGAACATCAAGGACTCGATCGAAGCCGCCCAGGATCTTCAGAAGTCGCAGAAGATCGACAAGTGGTCCCAGGCGCTCATGGAAGCGGCCCGCAAGGGCTGAGCCCGGACGTCGCTCCGGTTCCTTGAGATTCATCGCTGTCAGTATGGCGAGCGCGGCCGGCCTCGGCCGCGCTCGCTTTCGCCAATGATCAGAGCGCCTCGTGGGGTGGGCCATGCTCTCGAAGTTCAAGGCGTTCATCTCTGACAGCCCCCTTTCGGGGCCGATCCAGCGGCTCTTCCCGCAATCCCCCTCGGTCACCCTGTTCGTGCTCGAGGGACCGAACGCCGGCACGGTCCAGAAGCTGGCGCCAGCCGCCTACCGGGTCGGCAATGGCCTCGAATCCGACATTGTGCTCGCCGACGAGGCGCTGGCCCCGGTCCACGCGCTGATCGACATCGACCGCCATCGCGTGCGGATCGAGCCCCTGGCCGGCACCATGACCGTGCCGGGACGGACCGGGCTGCTGGAGCCCGGCGGCACTGCGACCCTGCCGCTCCCGGCCGAGCTGACGCTGGGGTCCTCGCGCATCGTGCTGCGCAGCCCGGTGGAGGCGACCGTCGGCGGATCGCGCCTGCGCGCCGTCACCGTGACCGCCGCACTGCTGGTGATCCTGGGCGGCCTGTCCGGCATCGCGCTGTCCTCCGGCGGGGCCGGCGGCGGCTCCGACGGACGCGCCGTCGACCAGGCGGCGGCGCCCGAGGCCGGGAAGCCGGCGGTGCAGACCGCGGCGCTGGCGCCGGTGGTGCCGCGGCAGCAGACCCCGCAGGAGGCGCTGCAGGCGCGGATCGACGCGGCCGGCCTCGGCGACATCACCCTGGACGCGAAGGGCAGCCGCATCGTCGCCTCCGGCCGGCTGTCGCCAGCCGAGATGGCGCAGTGGCGCGAGATCCAGGCCTGGTTCGACCGGACCTTCGCCTCCTCTGCCCTGCTGGCGTCGGAGGTGACGACCGGGGCGGGCAGCGGCGCCCCCGAGCTGGTGATCCAGGCGGTGTGGACCGGCGACAACCCCTATCTGATCACCCACACCGGCTCGAAATACTTCGAAGGAGCGGATCTCGGCGGCGGCTGGTCGGTCGACACGATCCGGGCCGATGCCGTCACCCTGCGCAGCCGGGCCGGGCAGACCTTCGTGATGGTCCTGACCGACCCCGCCAAGCCGTAGCCGGATGCCGGGGGAGGGGGAATCGAGATGACGACGATCCAGCCACGCACCGAGCCGCTCGACGGCGTCCGGCCCGGCCCGCAGCCCGACGCCGTCGCCGGGCGCCCGGTCACCGCCGTCGGCGCACCGGCGCCGCGCCGGGCCGGGGCCGCGCGCGGCCGTCGCGACCGCGCCTCGCGGCTGCGCGAGGAGGTGCTGGACTACATCCGACCCGCCACGGCCGGGGCGATCCACGCCACGCCCGGCGACCAAGCCGAGACCCTGGCCGACATCCTGGACCTGCTGCAGGCGGAGGCGCCGGACGATCGGCTGGCCCGCTGGGGCACCGCCGTGCTGCTGCAGGAGTTGCGCAAGCACGACCTGCTGCGCGCCCGGCTGAACGACCTGATCGGCGGGGGACTGGATGACGCCAGCCCCGCGCGACACCCTGCATCGCCTCGTCTACGACTATCTGCAGCACGGCCAGAACCGGCGGGCGCCGGCGCTCGCGGTGCTGCTGGCCCCCCGCGACGGCGAGGCCGATCCGGCGGCACTGCGCGCGCTCGCCGTCGCCCTACTTGCGGCCGGCCGCCCGGCCCATGCGATCGAGATTCTCGACCGGCTCGACCGGGCGGAGCCGCCGGCCGCGGCCCGCCACCTGCTGCGCAGCCGGGCGCTGCACCAACTCGGCGAAATCGAGGCGGCGCGCCGCGCCTTCCGCGACTATCTCGACGCCCCCGACCGGCGGGTGGCGGCATGACCGCGCGCGGACGCTGGCAGACGGCCCTGGCCGCCGCCGCGGGGCGGCAGGACCTGATGATCGTGGCCCTTCTGGTGGCCACCATCCTGCTGATGATCCTGCCGCTGCCGACGCTGCTGGTCGACGCGCTGATCGCCTGCAACATGACCTTCGCGGTCCTGCTGCTGATGGTGGCGGTCTATCTGCGCAGCCCGCTCGAGCTGTCGGTGCTGCCGTCGGTGATCCTGATCGCCACGGTGTTCCGCCTGGCGCTGTCGATCGGCGTCACCCGCCTGATCCTGATGGACGCCGACGCCGGGGCGATCATCCAGACCTTCGGCGAGTTCGTCATCGGCGGCAGCCTGGCGATCGGCCTGGTGATCTTCCTGATCATCACGGTGGTCCAGTTCGTGGTGGTGGTGAAGGGGGCCGAGCGCGTGGCCGAGGTCGCGGCCCGCTTCACCCTCGACGCCCTGCCCGGCAAGCAGATGAGCATCGACGGCGAGCTGCGCGCCGGCGACATCGACCTGGCCGAGGCGACGCGCCGGCGGCAGACGCTGGAGAAGGAAAGCCAGCTCTACGGCGCCATGGACGGCGCCATGAAGTTCGTGAAGGGCGATGCCATCGCCGGCCTGATCATCGTCGCGGTCAACCTGATCGGCGGCCTCGCCGTCGGCATGCTGCAGCACGGCATGTCGCTGGGCCAGGCGATGCACGTCTATTCGCTGCTGACCATCGGCGACGGGCTGGTGTCGCAGATCCCGGCCCTGTTCGTCGCCATCACCTCCGGCACCATCGTCACCCGCGTCACCACGTCGGACAGCCGCAACCTGGGCGCCGACATCGCCCACCAGATCGGCGCCAACCCGACGGCGCTGCTGATGGCGGCAGGCGTGGTCGCGCTGCTCGGCTTCATCCCGGGTTTCCCGACCCTGATCTTCCTCGCCATCGCCGCGGCGATGGCCGGCGGCGTGATGCTGCGCCGGCGCCGCGCGCTGCGCGAGGCCGGGGCCGCGGAGGAAGAGGTCCCCGAGGTGGCGGCGGACGAGACGGTGACGCTGCATTTCGGTCCCGACCTGATGGCCGGGCTGGGCCGCGGCACGGCCGAGCGGCTGGCGCGGGACGCGGCGGAGGAGCTGGAGCAGCGGCTGGGCGTGCCGTTCCCGGTCGGCCGCGTCGGGCCGGGCGGCACGCTGCCGCCGGACGGCTTCCGGATCGACATCGACGGGGTGCCGGTCGAGGCCGGAACGGCGCGGCCGGGCCGGATCCTGCTGCGCGACGACCCGATGCATCTCGACCTCCTGGGCCTCGCCGCCGACACCGGCGAGGGCCCCGGCGGCGTGGTCCAGCACTGGATCGACGCCCGGCACGAGCCGACGCTGGCCGAGGCCGGCATCGGCCACGCGACGGCGGAGGAGATCGTGGCCGAGGCGCTGACCCGGGCGCTGCGCCGCTACGCCCCGCATTTCCTCGGCATCCAGGAGACCCAGGCCTTCCTCAAGGGCATCGAGGCGACGCGCGGCGACCTGGTGCGCGAGGCGCAGCGCCACCTGTCGGTCAACCAGGTCGCCGACGTGTTCCGCCGGCTGCTGGAGGAGGGCATCTCGCTGCGCAACCACCGGCTGGTGCTGGAGACGCTGGCCGAGTGGGGACAGAAGGAGCAGGACGTGATCCTGCTGACCGAGTATGTCCGCGGCGGGCTGAAGCGGCAGATCTGCCACGCCCATGCCGACGAGCGGAAGGTCATCCACGCGCTGATCCTCGACCGCGGCGCCGAGGAGGTGCTGCGCCAGTCGATCCGGCAGACCACGGTCGGCGCCTATCTCGCCCTGCCCGAAGGCCAGGCCGAGGAGCTGGTCGACACCATTCGCGGCCATCTCGGCCGGGTCGTGGCCGGCGGCCGGCCGCCGGTGATCCTGCCCGCGCTCGACACCCGCCGCTTCCTGCGCCAGACCCTGGCCCGCAACCAGGTCGAGGCGATGGTGCTGTCCTATGCCGAGATCGCGCCGGACTACACGGTGCAGCCGGTGGCGGTGGTCCGGCTGACCGGCCGTCGGGTCCGCCAGGATGCCGAGGCCGGGGTCGACCGGGCCGCCGCGGAGTGAGGGGGAAGATGGACCAGTCGCGATCCCGATTGCGTCACGCACTCGCCGCCACGGTCGTCCTGGCCGCGGCCATCGGCATCCCGTCCGCGTGGGCCCAGGCCGAACCCCCCGGCATGACGGTGCAGCCGCTGCCGCCGCAGGCCCAGGCCCAGCAGACGCCGGCCGCGCCCGGCACGACGACGGTGACCCCGACCGAGGACGTCACCGCCATGCGGGCGCCCGCCACGGCGCCGAAGATCGTCACCCGGCCGCCGGGGGCGCCGGCTGAGCCGCCGCCGCAGGCAACGCCGGCGATGCAGCCGCCGCCGGCCCCGGGCCAGCCGGCCCCGACCATGCAGGTGTCGCCGGCGCCGCCGCGGCAGCCGGCCCAGCCGGCGCTGACGCCCAGCCGCTCGCTGATCGAGATGAAGGTGGGGCAGGGCAACCTGCTGACCTTCGCCCTGCCGGTGCAGACCGTGCTGGTGGCCAATCCCAACGTGCTCGACGTCGAGATGGTGTCCGCGCGCTCGGCCTATATCTACGGCGTGTCCTCCGGCACCACCAACCTGTTCGCGCTCAGCAGCGCCGACCAGGTGGTGGCGGCCGCCAATGTCCGGGTCAGCCAGGACGCGGCGGCGGCGCAGCGCGAGATGATGCAGGTGGCCCCGGCCGCCGGCGGCCAGATGGGCTACATCCAGGACCGGCCGGTGACCACCGGGACGGTGGCCGATCTCGGCAGCGCCATGAAGCTCGACGCCCTGGCCCAGCAGCTCGGCAGCAATTCCGGCGGAGCGATGAACCTGAACACGCTGCAGGGGTCGCAGCAGGTCGGCATCCGCGTCCGCTTCGCCGAGGTCCAGCGCAATGCGGTGGAGAATCTCGGCGTCAACTGGCAGGCGATGTTCGACATCGGCAAGTTCAACATCGGCCTGGTCAGCGGCGGCTTTGCCGGGGTCGGCCTGCCCGGCACCGCGAATGCCGGCTATCACAGCGGCGGCAACAACGTCGACGCCGTGATCGACGCGCTGCAGCGGGAAGGGCTGGTCAACATCCTGGCCGAGCCGACCCTGACCGCGGTCAGCGGCGAGACCGCCAACTTCCTGGCCGGCGGCGAGTTCCCGATCCCGGTGCCGCAGGGCAACGAGACGGTGACGGTCGAGTACAAGCAGTTCGGCGTGTCTTTGTCCTTCGTCCCGACCGTGCTGCCGGGCGAGCGCATCGCCATGCGGGTGAAGCCGGAGGTCAGCGAGCTCAGCGACGACGCCAGGGTCGAGAACGGCAGCTTCTCGATCCCGTCCCTGATCGTGCGCCGGGCCGAGACCACAGTCGAGCTGGCCTCCGGCCAGACCTTCGCCCTGGCCGGCATGTTCCAGCGCAACATGTCGAACGTGGCCGACAAGATCCCGGTCCTCGGCGACGTGCCGATCCTCGGCAAGCTGTTCCAGTCGAGCCGGTACAAGCGCAACGAGACCGAGCTGGTGATCCTGATCACCCCGTACCTGATGAAGCCGGCGGAGTCGCCGAAGGCGGTGGCGGTGCCGGCGCAGCGCACCGAGCCCACCGTGCGGCGGGTGCGCCAGTCCCCCTCCATGACCGGCGGCAGCGCCGGCTTCGTGCTCGAATAGGACGTGCCATGAGGTTCCCGATCCGACCGCATCATCTCGCGGCGCTGGCCCTGGCCGGCGTCCTGGCCGCCTGCGAACACAAGTTCCCGGACTGGCCCGAGGATGGCTACACCACCCTGTCGACCCCGGTGGCGCACCCGGTCATGTTCGCGCCCCAGGCGTCGAGCCTGAGCGCGACCGAGCGGACCCGGCTGGTCGAGTTCGTCCGCGGCGCCGGACTGGCCCCCGGATCCTCCGTCACCGTCGCCGCCGGCGGCCCGCAGGCGGCGGCCCGGCAGGAGGCGGTGGCGGCGGTGCTGCGTAGCACCGGCCGCTACAGCATCTCCCTGGTCAACGATCCGTCCGCCTCCGACACGGTGCAGGTGGCGGCGGCCGGGCAGCAGGTGCTGTGGCCGAAGCGCTGCATGAACCCGGACGGCTCGCTGCCGGAGGATCTGCCGCTCGGCTGCGCCAGCGACCTCAACCTGGCGCAGCAGGTCGAGCGCAAGAGCGACCTGTTCCGCGGCCGCCAGATGGGGCCGGCCTTCGCTAACCCCTCGGTCCGCGCGGCCGAGCGCTACCTGCAGCTCGACGGCGACGACCGGACCTCCGCGGGGTCCGATTTCCATGGCGACCGCAGCCAGGCGGGCATGGTCCTGCCGCCGTCGGCCGGGACCAGCCCCGACGCGACCAGCATCTCGGGCGGCACCACTCCATAAACCGACACAAGGACCCTTTGGAATGCGCTGGCGTGAGTCGGCTGGCGGTGGTTTCGAGAACCGGAGCGCAGCGCACGTTTGGTGCGTGAGCATCGGAAGCGCAAAACCCGCCGCCAGACGGCCGCGCCAGGTGCATTCCCAACCGGTCTTTCAGCCGATCGTGCCGATCGCCTGAGCCCGCCGCACCGGGTCCTTCATGCCGCGGATCCGGCGCGCCGCGTTGACCAGGTTGCGCGCCTCCTTCGCCGGCAGCACCGAATCGGCCACCTTCCGCGCCTCCTGGGTCTTGCCGTCCATCGCCAGGACCAGCGCCAGGTTGCGCTGCTGCGCCGCGGTGGCGTCGGGCGCCGCAGCGGCCTCCCGCATCACCTGCACCGCTTCGCCGGTGTTGCCCGCCAGGGCGTAGGAGAGGGCGAGGTTGGTCTTCAGGCTGACATTGGTCGGCGCCTTGGTCAGCGCCGCCTGGTACAGCCGCTGCGCCTCCTGGGGCCGGCCCAGCAGGGCCAGCGCGGTGCCCTTGGCCAGGATGGTCGACACGTCGTCCGGCTTGCGGGCCAGCGCCTGGTCCAGCACCGCGATCGCCTCCTGCGGCTTGCCCTGGGCCAGCTGCACCTTGCCCAGGCCGCGCAGGGCATCGACATTGGTCGGCTCCACCGCCAGGGCGGCGTGGTAGTAGCTGGCGGCCCGCGCCGGGTCGCCGGCCTGCAGGGTCGCGTCGCCCAGCTTGACCATCGGCAGCGGGTTGCCGGGGTCCTCGGTCGCGGCACGCTGATAGAAGGTCATCGCCGTGTCGGGGTCGCCCGCGGCGCGGATGTTGTCGCCCATCCGCAGCAGCGAGGTCGTCTGCGATTCGCCGCAACCCGCGACGATCAGGGCCGTCGCGACGATGGCGGCGCGGGTGAACGGGAACGGCATGGCGGCGGGCTCTCCCCCTTGGAAAACCGGATCCGGGACGCCTCTGGCGGGCGCGCCTGCGCGGTCACGCAAGGCTGGATCATGGATAGAATGATCGCGCCGTTACGTCGACTCCGCGATTGGGAATCAGGTCCGGGCCGCGCTGATTGTAATGGCGCCGTCACCGGCCGCGGCGCCCCTCAGCCTTCCCAGGTCCGCAGGTTGCCGGAATCGATATGGGTGAAGCCCGGATACTGGCCGACGCCGCCGATCTGCAGCGCCAAGGCGCAGCCGACCAGCTGGCTCGGCGGCACCTTCTCGAAGGTCAGGTCGATGGCCCGGCCGGCCATGTGCAGGGAATTGCGGGCCGCCCCCTCGAGCGAGGAATTGGTCTTCAGCGTGCGATAGCCGGAATTGATCGTCGCCTTGCCGCTGAAGCCGGCCCGCTGGGCCACGGTGCGGATCACCGCCAGCGCCCAGAACAGCCGCGGGTCCATCTGCACGCTCTGGCCCTGTCGCCAGTCGCGCAGGAAGTAGTCGAGCTTCTGCAGCTCCACCGTGTCGTATCCGGCCGGGCCGTAGAACTGGCCTGCATAGGTCTCGCCGGTATGGGCGTGGGTCAGCTCGAGATAGGGCGGCACCCGGTTGTGCACCTCATCGAGCAGCGAGCCGGGCCGCGCCGCGGGAGGCAGGGCATGGGCGGCCGGTCCGGCCAAGGCAATGCCGCCGATCACGCCGAGCGCGGCACGGCGCGTGAGAGTCGGACCCAGGGGCCGGGAGGGTATGGACGCAGTCATGCGAAAATAGCCTCGACAGGCAGCGAAACCCAGCGCGACGTCTATATCATGTCGCAGGACCGGCGACGGATTGCAATCGCGTCGGCGTGAGGGGACGCATCACCAATTCGACGGGAGGACATGGCCAGACCGTTGCCTTGCGTCCGGCTTGATGGTGTAGAAGCCTGAGAGGGGCGCCTTCGGGACGGGGCGCGGAGACAGCAGATACGGGATGAGTCACGACACCCTGATCCATCGCATCGTCCGGCCGGTCGTCCGGCGGATCGCGCCGACCGGCGTCACCCCGAACCAGCTCACCACCGTGCGGCTGGTCACCGGCGTGGCGGCGGCGGTGGGGTTCGCCTGCGGCGGGGGCTGGGCCGATCTCGGTGGCATCGTGTTCCTGCTGTCGATGCTGTTCGACCGGGCCGACGGCGAGCTGGCGCGGCAGACCGGGCAGATGAGCCCGGGCGGGCACCGCTACGACCCGTGCGTCGACTGCCTGTGCGACGCGATCGCCTTCATCGGTATCGGCATCGGGCTGGCCCAGGCCGGCCTCGGCTTCGCCCCGGTGCTGCTGGGCGCCGCCGCCGGCATCGGCATCGGCGTGCTGTTCTGGCAGCTCAACGTGACCAAGGTGATCGAGCTGTCGCGTTATGCCATGCGCCACCGCGGCGTGGTGGTCGACCCCGACGACGCGCTGGCCCTGGTGCCGGTCTTCGTCTGGCTCGGGCTGGCCTGGCCGATGCTGATCGCGGCGGCGGTGATCACCCCGGCGGGCGCGCTCTGGCTCGGGCTGCTGTCGCGCCGGCCGAAGCCCGCCGTTCAGAAATAGCGCAGCCGGACGGTGATCCGCGTGCCCTGGGGGCTGACGGTGAAGGCGGCGTCCTTGAAGTCCGGCGGGGCGAAGAAATAGGACGGGTCGCGCGAGAAGGCGACGCCTTCCTCCGGCACGCCCAGCAGGGTGCGGTCGACCTCGTGGTTGTCGTTGACGTCCTGGAAACCCTGCGCCGCATAGACGCCGGGGGCGACGTTGCGGATCACCACGGTCGCCTGCGGCACCGCGGCCGGCGCCGTGCCGCTGTAGGGGCAGTCGTCCTTCAGGAACTGCGCCTGCGGGCACAGCGACATCCGGATGGTGCCGCGGGCTTCCTTGATGTTGGTGACGACGATCTCGACCGTCGCCGCCGACGCCGCGGCGGCGCCCAGGCCGAGCCAGGCGGCGGTGAGGAGCAGGGGGAACTTCATCGGCGCATCTCCGACAACGCGTCCTCGATGGCAACGAGCAGAGCCTGGAAATCGTTGCGATCGAGGGCGCCGATGCAGCCGATGCGGAAGCTGTCGGCCCGGGTCAGCTTGCCCGGATAGATCAGGAAGCCGCGCGCGGCCAGCGCCTCGTAGAAGCGGTCGAAGGCGAAGCGCGGGTCGTCCAGCGGGTGGAAGGTGGCGATGATCGGCGCCTGCACCGCGGGGTCGAGGAACAGCCGGAAGCCCAGTCGGCCCATGCCGGCCGCGAGCGTGTCGAAATTGTCCTGGTAGCGGCGCAGCCGGCCGGCCGGGCCGCCTTCGGCCTCCAGCAGGCGCAGCGCCTCGACCAGGGCCGCGACCACCTGCACCGGCGGGGTGAAGCGCCACTGGCCGTTGCCCTCGAAGCCGCGCCACTGGTCGTGCAGGTCGAGGCTGAGGGATGGGCTGTTGCCCTTCGCCGCCGCGATCGCCTGGCGTTCGACCAGGGCGAAGCCGAGGCCGGGCACGCCCTCCAGCCCCTTGTTGCTGGAGGCCAGCACCGCCGCGGCCGGCGTGGCCGAGAGGTCGATCGGCAGCGCGCCGAAGCTGCTCATCGCGTCCAGGATCAGCGCCCGGCCGTGCCGGGCGACGATCTCGGCCACCGCCTCGAACGGGTTGAGGATGCCCGAGGTGGTCTCGCAATGGACCAGGGCGACATGGGTGACGGACGGGTCGGCGGCCAACGCCGCATCGACGCGCTCCGGCTCCACCGGCCGGTCCTCCGGCCAGCGCAGGGCCTCGACCGGCCGTCCCAGCCGGGTGGCGATGGCGACCATGCGTTCGCCATAGGCGCCGTTGGCCAGCACCAGCAGCTTGCCCGAAGGCTGCAGCAGCGTGGCGATCGCCGCCTCGACGATGAAGGTGCCGCTGCCCTGCAGGGGAATGGCGACATGGCTGGCTTCGCCCCCGGCGACGGCCAGCAGCCGCTGCCGCAGCTCCGCCGTCAGGGCGATGAAGGCGCGGTCGCGCGAGCCCCAGTCGCGCAGCATGGCGCGGCGGGTCTCGATCCGCGTGGTCAGCGGGCCGGGGGTCAGCAGGGCCGGCTCGTCCGCGGACCAGGTCATGACGACGCCTCCGACGCGGCGCGGGCACGGCGACGGCGGGCCAGGTGGCGGCCCTCCATCACCTGCCAGGCCATCAGCCCGGGCACGCCCAGCGCGATCTCGCGGATCCGGCGGATCAGCGCCATGGCCACGGCGCTGTGCGGCGGGATGCCGAGCAGGCCGCAGATGACGATGAAGCCGCCCTCCTGCACGCCCAGCGCGCCAGGCACCAGCACCCCGGCGACGCGGACGGCCTGGGCCAGGCTCTCGATGATCACCGCCTCGCGCAGCCCGGCATCGACGCCCAGCGCCTGCAGAGTCATCCAGATCTCCAGGCAGCCGAGCAGCCAGGAGACCAGGTGGTGGCCGCCCGAGACCCACACCCGGCGGGCATGGTCGCCATAGAGCGACACGATCGAATCGTGCAGGCCGGAGACCTCGCCCAGCGACTCCCAGCCGAACTTGTCGGCCAGCCGGATCAGGCCGCGCTCCAGCACCTTGAACATGCCGAAGCGCTGGGCGCCGATGAACAGCACCACCAGCACCAGGCCGACGCTGGCGCCGGCGATGATCCAGGGCGTCATCGCGCCGTCATGGGCGCCGAGCAGCAGCAGCCCCAGGCCGAAGACGGTGAACACCACCTGGCTGGCCATCTGCGTGGTCAGGTCGACGACGATGGCGGCGCCGGACCGGTTCAGGGGCACGCCGCGCATCGCCAGCAGGCGGGCGGTGATCAGCTCGCCGCCGATCTGCGCCACCGGCAGCAGCGAGTTGATCGCCTCGCGGATCCAGCGCAGCCGGATGAAGAAGCTCAGGGCCGGCACCGGCCGCTCCGGCACCAGCACCCGCCAGCCGAGCGACGAGAACAGGAATTGCGGGAAGTGCAGGGCGATGACGGCCAGGATGCCCCAGCCGGCGCCGGCCAGCGCGGCCCAGATCTCGGCCGCGCCGGTCAGCCAGACCAGCACGACCGCGACCGCCAGGCCGACGGCGATTCCGATGCAGGCGGGCCATTTCATGATGCGGCGTCAGCACCCGTTGCGGCCGGGCGGGCGCCGGCGAGGAAGTCCTTGAAGCGGCGGGCGACATCGGCCGGGGCGACTGTCGGCCGCCCCAGCTTGTCCATCGACCCCGGCGCGATGCGGACATGGATCAGCGCCGGCCGCGGCGCCTCGGCCGCGGCTCGGAACGCGGCCTCGAACCCGTCCAGGCTGGCGCAGGAGGCGGCGAACTGATAGCCGCAGGCCAGCGCCACCGCGGCGAAGTCGACCGAGGCGGAGACGGTGGCCTGGCCGCCGGTCGAGTCATGCACGCCGTTGTCGAGCAGGATGTGGATCAGGTTGCCCGGCGCCTGGGCGCCGATGGTGGCGAAGGTGCCCAGCTTCATCAGCGCGGCGCCGTCGCCGTCCAGCACCACCACCGGCGCCGAAGTGTTCAGCGCCACGCCCAGCGCCATGCCGGAGGCGCCGCCCATCGATCCGACCTGGTAGATGTGCTGCTTCCTGTCGGCCAGAGTGAACAGCTCGCGCCCCGCCTTGCCGGTGGTGGCGACCACGGCGGTGCGGTCGTCGGTCAGGGCCAGGAACCGCTCCAGCACCGCGGCCCGGGTCGGGCGCGGCCCGGCTTCCGGCCAGTCGGCGCGGCGGCCGGGGCGGGGCCGGGGCAGCGGCGCCGCCTGCAGATCCTCGTCCCGCACATCGCCCTTCTTCATGACGAAGGCATAGGGCAGCCCGGTCTCGCCCATCCGGGCCGCGGCCTGGTCCAGCGCCGGCCCCAGCGCCTCGGGCGTGGCCGGGAAGGGCGCCTGCGGGATCTCCATCAGCTCCAGCAGGTCCTGGGTGATCCGGCCCATCACCTCGTGCTGCGGCTCGTCCGGCTGGCCGGGCTGGCCGCGCCAGGTGGTGACGAACAGGGCCGGGATGCGGAACGGCGCGTTCAGCGAGGTCAGCGGGTTGACCGCGTTGCCCAGGCCGGAGTTCTGGCACATCACCACGGTCCTGCGCCCGGCCAGCCAGGCGCCGGCGGCGATCGCCACCGCCTCGCCCTCGCTGGCGGCGCCGACATAGGTCAGGGCACTGCTCGACAGCACGCCGTTGATCAGCGGGGTCAGGAAGCTGCACGGGACCCCGGTGTAGAAGTCGTGGCCGTGCGCCTTCGCCGCTGCGATGAACTCGTCTGCGGTGATCATGCCGGTTCTTCTAGAGCGCGGCGGCGCCGGAGGGAAGCGGCGCGCGGACGCATGGCTGGGTCGCGCGCCGCCTTTTCCTCAGGTGAAGTTCCGCGCGTCGGCCAGGTCGCTCAGCGTGTCGACATCCAGCCAATGGGCGGTGAAGTACTGCACCACCACCGGATGCCGGGCGGCCAGGCGGGTCAGCAGCAGCGGCAGATCCGCCGTCTCCAGCAGCCCTTCGGCCTCGATCCGGTCGATCTCCTCGCGCAGCCAGACCGAGCCCTGGGCGCTGAACCGGGCCAGGCCGATCCATTCGCCGCTGACCTCACCGGCCGGGATCGACTCGGACATCGCCTTCAGATGCACCGGCGTGTCGTCCAGGTAGCTGCCGGAATAGGGCCGGTCGGCGGCGACCAGGTCGCGCAGCGTCTTCTTCGGCTGCTTGACCGACAGGCTCATGGCGTCGACCGCCAGGACGATGTCGCCCTCGCTCGACATCAGCCCGTCCAGGATGTAGCGCCGGAACAGCACGTCGCCATAGGCCACCACCGTCTCGCCGTCGAGCGCCTGGCGCGCCTGGGCCAGGGAGTAGACCTCGCCGGTCTCGTCGTAGCGGTCGTTGTCGACCGTCTTGATGCCGGGCACCACCACCGCCTCCTTGCGGTAGCCGCGTACGACGGTGACGTCCTTCAGCCCGCTGCCGCCGAGGGTCGACACCAGGCGCTGCAGCAGCGACTGGCCGCGCACGTCGATCATGCATTTCGGCTGGTCGCGGGTCAGCTCGTCGCCCAGGTCGCCGCGCGACGCGGCCAGCACCACGGCTTTCGGCGCCGCCTTGCCCGGCAGGTAGCGGCGCTCCGCCGCCTCCAGCTCGGCATTGCCGACCAGGGCGAAGATGTCGCGCACGCTGGCGACCCGGCCCTCGACCTCGCGCAGCGACTGGTCCTCGAAGATCTGCTTGGCCGTCTCGCGCATCGCGGTGATCGAGGAACGCAGCAGATGGTTGGCCCAGATCACGGTCGAGATGCCGGCCTGGCGGAACAGGTCGGTCGAGGTGGCGTAATACATCGTCGGCACGATCACCACCGGCGACCGGTTGGCCCAGCGCTCGGTGAACTCGAAGATCTCGGTCGCGGTCGACTTCTTGGAATGGATCAGCACCGCGTCGGCGCCGGCGGCGTGATAGGCCTCGGCCCGGCGCAGTGCCTCCTCCATGCCGCGGCCGGAGATCAGCGCCTCGATCCGCGCCACCAGCACGAAGTCGTCGTCGGTCTGGCTGTCCTTGCCGGCCTTGATGCGGCCGCAGAACTCGTCGATCTCGGCCAGCGGCTGGGCCTCGCCGATGAAGGAGTTGGTCTTCGGGAACAGCTTGTCCTCGATGCAGACCCCGGCGATCCCGCGCTCGCACAGCTTGCGCACCAGGCGGCGGACATTGTTGAAGTTGCCGTAGCCGGTGTCGCCGTCGACCAGGATCGGCAGCGTGGTCGCGTCGGCCATGTATTCGAGGACGTCGAGGACCTGGGTCCAGGACGCCTCGTTGCTGTCGCGCAGGCCCAGGCTGGCCGAATTGGTCAGGCCCGAGGCCCAGATGCCGCGGAACCCGGCTTCCTCGACGATCTTGGCGGAGAGGCCGTTATGCGCCTCCATCAGGAAGGAGAGGGGGGGGGAGAAGATCTCCTGGCGCAGCGCCGCGAACACCGTCTTCGGGCGGTCGGCCGGGGCGGAGGAGCCGGCATCGGACGGACCCGTCAGGGCGGTATCGTCGAGAGCCTTCATTATGTCTTCACTCATGAACCGGATGTCCGGGTTGCGGAATCTCGGCCGCCCGACGCCTTGCCGGGCCGGCAATTCGGCCTGTATCTTCCGTCGGCTTCAGAAAAATGCAACCGGAGCATCACGATCTTGTCATACTCCGATAGGCGGGCGGCCACCGCGATCATCCTCGCGGCCGGCGTCGGCCGGCGCCTGGGAACGGCCGCCGGCGGCCCGAAGATCCTGCTCCGGTTCGGCGGCCGGTCGCTGCTGGAACGGCATATTGCCGCGCTGCACGCGAACGGCGTCGAGGACATCTCGATCACCATCGGCCATGAGGGCGACTCGATCCGGCGCGAGATCGACCGCCTCGGGCTCGGCGGCCGCATCCGCTTCGTCGAGAACCCGCGCTACCGCGAGGGCAGCCTGGTCTCGCTCTGGGTCCAGCGGGACCAGCTCGCGGCCGGCGCGCCGGTGGTGCTGATGGACGGCGACGTGCTGTACCCCGAGCCGATGATCGGCCGCCTGCTGGACGCGGCGCCGGAGAACGCGCTGCTGGTCGACCGCGAGATCGAGCCGGGCGACGAGCCGGTGAAGATCTGCTTCCGCGGCGACACCATCGTCGACTTCCGCAAGAAGCCCGAGCATGCGCATGACTGGCACGGCGAGTCGGTCGGCTTCTTCCGCTTCTCGCCCGACATGGCCCGTGCGCTCGGCGACCGCACCGACTGGTATGTCCGCCAGGGCATCACCACTGTTGAGTACGAGGAAGCGATCCGCGACCTGATCCTGGCGCATCCGCACCGGTTCGGCGTGGCGGACATCAGCGACCTGCCCTGGACCGAGATCGATTTCGACGTGGATGTGGCCCGCGCGCAGCGGGAGATCCTGCCGCAGCTGGAGCATTGAGCATGCCCGATTCCGTGACCCCCGCCGACGCCAAGGCCGGCCCGCTTTCGGCGGAGGACCTCGCGGCCTATGCGCGCACCGGCTGGGTCGCCGCCCGCGGCTTCTTCGACGCCGCCGAGACCGCGGCGATCACGCGCTGGACCGAGGAGCTCAGCGCCATGCCCGAGGAGCCGGGCAAGCACATGGTCTATTACGAGCCGAGCCTGCTCGATCCGAGCAAGAAGGTGGTGCAGCGGATCGAGAACTTCTGTCCCTACCACGCCGAGTTCGACGGGCTGGTGCGGCACGGCCGGCTGTTCCAGGCGGTGGAACAGCTGCTGGGGGCGCCGTCCTGCCTCTACAAGGAGAAGATCAACTTCAAGATGGCCGGCGGCGCCGGCTTCGAGCCGCACCAGGACCAGCAGGCCGGCTGGTCGCGCTACGCCCCGATCTTCCTGACGGTGATGGTCTCGGTCGACCGCGCCACGGTCGAGAACGGCTGCCTCGAGATGGCGGACATGCCGCGCCTGACCGGGCTGATCGGCGAGGAGTGGAAGCCGCTGACCGACGAGCAGATGGCCAGCTTCAAGCTGGTGCCGGTGCCGACCGAGCCGGGCGACGTGCTGTTCTTCGACAGCTACGCCCCGCACGCCTCGAAGCCGAACCTGACCGACAAGGCGCGGCGGATCCTGTACCTGACCTACAACCGCCTGGCCGATGGCGACCACCGCGAGCGCTACTTCGCCGAGAAGCGCGCCAACTTCCCGCCCGACATCGAGCGGCAGCCGGGCAAGGAATACAAGTTCCGGGTGTGACGGGGCGGGTGTCGCTTTTCCTTTCTGTCATTGCCGGGCTTGACCCGGCAATCCAGGGAGCGTCGA
Organism: Inquilinus sp. Marseille-Q2685; assembly: GCF_916619195.1. NCBI lineage: Bacteria > Pseudomonadati > Pseudomonadota > Alphaproteobacteria > Rhodospirillales > Rhodospirillaceae > Inquilinus > Inquilinus sp. Marseille-Q2685. The sequence goes on along the minus strand of NZ_CAKAKL010000002.1, from coordinate 1,402,850 downwards.
CATCGTCTGGATGCCCGGGGCAAGCCCGGGCATGACAATGAGGGCTCCCCATGCTCGACCGCCTGAAGGACCAGTTCGAGGACGCGTCCCGCCGCTACGCCGAGGCCAATGGGCTACGGCGCGACACCGACTGGTTCCTGCTGAAGCTGCAGGAGGATCTGGGCGAGCTGACCCAGGTCTGGAACAAGCTGACCGGCCGCGGCCGGACGCATGGCCGGTCCGAGGCCGAGTTGCGGCAGGCGCTGGCCGACGAGACCGCCGACATGCTCGGCCATATCCTGCTGTTTGCCCGGGCGAACGGAATCGACCTCGCCGCGGCGGTGGAGCGGAAATGGCGGTTCCGGCCGGAGTGAGCAGGCGAGAAGATCCGCGCATAGGACAGTCTGTTTCCCGTCGGGGACATTGATCGGCCAATCGGGGTGGCCATCTCTGCGGTAACTTTGCTTCGTGACCCAGGGATCCCCATGGCCCAGCCTCTCGAACTCGGACTCGACACCTTCGGCGACGTGACCACCGGTCCGGACGGCGCCCTGCTGCCGCACGCCCAGGTGCTGCGGAACGTGGTCGAAGAGGCCGTGCTGGCCGACCAGCTCGGCATCGGTTTCTTCGGCGTCGGCGAGCATCACCGCGCCGATTTCGCCGTCTCCGCGCCCGAGGTGCTGCTGGCGGCGATCGCCGGTCGCACGACGCAGATCCATCTCGGCTCCGCCGTCACCGTGCTCAGCTCCGACGACCCGATCCGCGTGTTCCAGCGCTTCTCGACCCTGGATGCGATCTCGAACGGGCGGGCGGAGGTGATCCTCGGCCGCGGCTCCTTCACCGAATCTTTCCCGCTGTTCGGCTACGAGCTCAGCGACTACGAGACGCTGTTCGAGGAGAAGCTGGACCTGTTCGCGGCGCTGCTGCGGCAGGAGCCGGTGAGCTGGCAGGGCAGCGTCCGCCCGCCGCTGCGCAACCAGAGCGTCTTCCCGCCGGTCGAGGGCGCGCGCCGGCTGACGACCTGGATCGGCGTCGGCGGCAGCCCGGAATCGGTGGTCCGCGCCGCGCGCTACGACCTGCCGCTGGCGCTGGCCATCATCGGCGGCGACCCCAAGCGCTTCCGCCCCTATGTCGATCTGTACCACCGCGCCTTCGAGCAGCTGGGCCGGCCGGTGCAGCCGATCAGCGTGCATTCGCCGGGCTATGTCGCCGACACCGACGCCCGGGCGCGGCAGGAGCTGTTCCCCGACTACAAGAAGATGCGCGACAAGATCGGCGCGGAGCGCGGCTGGCCGCCGATGGGCCAGGGCGAGTTCGAGCGCGAGGCCGAGCACGGCTCGCTCTATGTCGGGTCGCCCGAGACGGTGGCTCGCAAGATCGTCTCGACCGTCACCGCGCTCGGCGCCGTGCGCTTCCAGCTGAAGTACAGCGCCGGCCCGCTGCCGCACGACAAGCTGATGCGCAGCATCGAGCTGTTCGGGTCGAAGGTCATGCCACTGGTCCACGAGATGCTCGCCGAGCCCGCCCGGTAGGGTATTCGGCGCGACCGTCCCCTTTTCGTTGCCTCTCCCGCTTGCGGGAGAGGTCGGAGACGCGAAGCGGCTCCGGGTGAGGGGAGTTTGTCGAGGCCGGGACCAGCCCTCACCCGGTCTCGCTGCGCGAGCCCGACCTCTCCCGCCAGGCGGGAGAGGCAATCCGAGAAGACGCTCGACATCCTGTCGGCCTCGGTCCGAATGGACTGACGTGACCCGACCTCAATTCATCCCGTTCTAGCTCACGCCAGCCGCTTTCTCGGACGGGCTCTGACCTGACCGTTCGAGGCCCCTGCGGCGCGGACATGGTCGGCGGCGCGGAAGCCGGACAGCAGGCTGCCCTCGATGGTCGCCGGCAGCCCGGTCGCGGTCCAGTCGCCGGCCAGCCAGAGATTGGGGTAGGGCGTCGGGCAGCCCGGCCGCCGGGCTTCGTCCGCCGGGCTCTGGCGGATCGTCGCCCGTTTCTCCTTGATGATGCGATGGGCGGGCAGGGGGCCGGCCAAGTCCGGGAAGGCCCGCACCACATCGGCCCACAGCAGCGGCGCCAGTTCCTCCGCCGGCGCGTCGACCAGGCCGCGCGCGGCGCTGACCGTGGTGCTGGCGATGCCCGGCCGGCGGAACACCCAATGGGCGGTGCCGCCGACGATGCCGGCGATGTCGTGCGGTTCCTCCCGAAACGGAATGGCGAAATGGCCGTTGACGATCGGCTCGTCCGCCTCCGGCGGCGTCAGCCCCGGCACCAGCCGCGCCGCGATCGCCGGCGGCACCGCCAGCACCACCTGGTCGTCCGGCGCCAGGGGCAGGGTGCCCTGGTCCAGCTCCAGCGCGATGATGCGGCCCTCCTCGAACTCCAGCGCCTTGACCCGCATGCCGGTGCGGACCGTCACGCGATGCCGGTGCAGGAAGTCCAGCGCCGGGTTGATGAAGGTGTCGGCCAGGTCGCTGCGGGCGATCAGCGGGATGGTCTGGGCGCCGCCCTTGGCCAGCGTCTGCTCCACCACCGCCCACAGGCCTCGGGCCGAGGCCTCGTCGGCCGGGGTGTTGAGGGCGGAGACGGCCAGCGGCTCGATCAGGCAGCGGTACAGCTCGCCCTGCGGCACCATGCCGGCGACGGTGTCCTCCGGCCCCGCCTTGGACAGGCGGCGCAGCGCCAGATAGTCGCGCGGGCGCGTGCCCGGCACCCGGCGGCCGGCGCGCAGCACCCACCAGGGCAGCCGGCCGCGGTTCGGCCGCACCGTGAATTCGCGGCCGCGCTCCAGGTCGACGAAGCGGAAGCCGGGCCGGGCCGGGGCCGCCAGCCGGTCGCCGGCGCCGATCAGGTCGAGATAGCGCCGGACGTTACGGTTGCCGGACAGCCCCAGGTGGTTGCCGTTGTCGATCCCCCGGTCCAGCGCCGGCTCGTGGAAGGCGCGGCAGCGGCCGCCAGGTCGGGCCGTGGCCTCGTAGACCACCGCCGGGACGCCGGTGCGGGCGAGCTCGACTGCGGCGGCGAGGCCGGCCAGCCCGCCGCCGATGACATGGACGGTCATGTCAGCAGGACCGACAGCAGGATGCCGATCTTCTCGCGCTTCGACAGGCGCGGCCGAACCGACCGGTCGGCATAGCCGCGGGCCTGCAGCATCTCGAAGATCCGGCGGTAGCTGCGCTGCATGATCAGCGCCGCCTTCATCCGCTTCTCCGTCCCCGGCGGCATCAGCCCGGGCAGGGCGGTGTAGAGCGGCTGGATCTCGGCCGCCAGCCGGGCGCAGACCTGGGCGATGCGAGGATCGGCGACGATGGTGGGGATCGGCGCATCGGTCGGGATTCCGGCCTCGCGCAGCCAGCTCTCCGGCAGGTACAGGCGGCCCAGCCCGGCATCCTCGTCGACGTCGCGCAGGATGTTGGTCAGCTGCAGCGCCTCGCCCTGGGCCACGGCGAAGGCCTCGCTGGCCTTATCCGGGCAGCCGAAGATCTTCACCGCCATGACGCCGACGGTGCCGGCGACGCAGCGGGCGTAATGCGCCAGCCCGGCGCGGTCGGCGATCCGCACCTCGGCGGCGGCGTCGACGGTCATGCCGTCCAGCATGCCGTCGAACTCGGCGCGGGGCAGGCCGAAGCGGCGGATCGCCCAGATCAGCTCGCGGTCCAGCGGATCGTCCCCCCGGCCGGCGAAGATCCGGTCCAGCCGCTGCCGCCAGGCCTGCAGGGCGGCCGTCTTCTCCGCCACCGTCGCGCCGGAATCGGCGATGTCGTCGACCTGCCGGCAGAAGCCGTAGACGGCATAGATGGCGCGGCGCCCTTCGGCCGGCAGTATGCGCATGCCGGAAGCGAAGGAGGATTTGGCACGGAACACCGCCATCCGCACCAGCGCGGCGTCGTCCAGCGGCCTGGCGCCGAAGGCCATCACCGACAGGCCGGGGCGCAGCGCCCGGGCGAAATCCGCCTTGCTCAGCGCCACCCGCGTCAGGATCGGGTCGCCCCGGCGCAGCCGCGCCGCCAGCTTGCGGGCCAGCCACAGCATGACGCTGACCTCCGCCGCCAGCGCGCGGGAGGTCAGCTGGCCGGGGAGGGTGCTGGCGGTGTCGAGCATGGCGTCGACGATGTCGAGGCAGCGGTCGATCACCGGCCGGCGCAGGCGCGCCGACGCCTCGTCCGCGGTGAAGAAGCGGTCGATGCCGCCGGCCGCCTCGATCCAGTCGGTCGGCACGTAGATCCGGCGCAGCTTGCGCCAGTCGTCGCCGCAATCCTGCAGATGGTTCAGGATCTGCAGCACGGTGCACAGCGCGTCGCCGGCCGGGAAGGTCGATTCGGACTGGCCGTGCAGCCGCAGCAGATAGCGCCCGACCGGGTTGGCCGAATAGCGGCAATAGTCGATCAGGTCGTCCCAGGTCCGGCAGCTGCGATTCTCGGAATCGCGGCGGAAGGCGACCAGCAGGTCACGGCAGTCGACCAGCCCGACGCCGGTGGCCGCGATCGAGGCGCGGATGCCGGCGGCCGCCTCCGGACCGAGCTGGACCAGCCCGGCCTCCAGCGCGTCCAGCCGGGCCAGCTTCTCCGCCGTCGGCAGCTCCGGGTCGTCGCCGATGTCGTCGGCGGCGCGGGCGAAGCGGTAGAAGGCGGCGACATGCGGGCGCAGCCGCTTCGGCAGCAGCCAGGATCCGACCGGAAAGTTCTCCTGGCCCGAGGTCTTCGACGCCGGCAGCTCGACGGCGTCCGCACGGGGGGTGGGGGCGCCGGCGGGCGGGGAAGAGTCGACGATGGCTCGGTCGGCCGGCACGGTCATGATCGCCTGTCTTGTCTCGGCCAGGAGCCTCGGAAACGGGTGTTCGGCGGCGGTTCCGCCGCCCGGCCCTGGACCGGGCCACCAGACCGCAGAGCCGCCTGAATTGTCAAGGCAAACGGGGCATGGACCAACGGCCGCAGCAGGGGTGGTTTCCCATATTTTAGGTTGCGGTCGGCGGTCCGCTCCGACAGTGTCGCCGCCATGATGACAGTGCCGCGACAGGCCGAGCTTCCGGCAGACCCTCGCAGGGACGAATGAGCGAGATCGCCCTCGTCACCGGAGCCACCGGCTTCGTCGGCTCGGCCGTGGCCCGCGCGCTGCTGGCGGAAGGCCATCGGGTCAAGGCGCTGGTGCGCCCGAACAGCGACCGCCGCAACCTCGCCGGGCTCGATGCCGAGCCGGTGACGGGCGACCTCGACGACCCGGCTTCGCTGGTCCCGGCGCTGAAGGGCTGCACCGCGCTGTTCCATGTCGCGGCCGACTACCGCCTGTGGGTTCCCCAGCCTCAGGCGATGCTGCGCACCAATGTCGCGGGCACTGCGGCGATCCTGCGCGCCGCGGCGGCGGCCGGGGTCTCGCGCGCCGTCTACACCTCCAGCGTGGCGACGCTCGGCCACCATGCGGATGGCCGGCCGGCGGACGAGACCACGATCGCGACCGAAGGCCAGATGATCGGCCTGTACAAGCGCTCGAAGTTCCTGGCCGAGAATGCCGCGCGCGAGGCGGCGGCCGAGACCGGCCTGCCGGTGGTGATCGTCAACCCTTCCACCCCAATCGGGCCGCGCGACGTCAAGCCGACGCCGACCGGGCGGATCATCGTCGAGGCCGCGACCGGCCGCATCCCGGCCTTCGTCGACACCGGGCTGAACCTAGTCCATGTCGACGACGTCGCCCGGGGCCATCTCTCCGCCTTCGCCCGCGGCGTGCCGGGCGAGCGCTACATCCTGGGCGGGGAGGATTTCGCGCTCTCCGCCATCCTGGCCGAGATCGCCGGCCTGGTCGGCCGCAAGGCGCCGAAGATCCGGCTGCCGCTGGGGCCGATCTGGCCAGTGGCGCTGGCGGCCGAGGCCGTGTCGCGCTTCACCGGCAGGGAGCCGATGGTGACGCGCGACGCGCTGCGCATGGCGCGCAAGACCATGTACTTCTCCTCGGACAAGGCCCGCGCGGCGCTGGACTACCGGCCGCGGCCGGCCCGCCAGGCCCTGGTCGACGCGCTGGACTGGTTCCGAGGCAACGGCTACCTGAAATGATGAGCCTCATCCTCGCGCTGGCCAGCCTCGCGGCGTGGCTCAAGCTGTGGCTGCTCCAGGGCCGGTTCTGGGAGGCCGAGACCGCGCCCGCGGCGCCGCCGCCGGCCGAATGGCCCGGCGTGGTGGTGGTGATCCCGGCGCGCAACGAGGCGGAGGGCATCGGCGCCGCCGTCGGCTCGCTGCTGCGGCAAGCCTATCCCGGCCGGCTGCAGGTGGTGGTGGTCGACGACCAGTCGATCGACGGCACCGCCGACCTCGCTCGCGCCGCGGCCGAGGCGGCCGGCGCCGCCGACCGGTTGACCGTGATCTCCGGCGCGCCGCTGCAGCCCGGCTGGGTCGGCAAGATGTGGGCGGTGTCGCAGGGCGTCGCGGCGGCCGAGCGGGTGGACCCCGAGGCGCGCTGGATCCTGCTGACCGACGGCGACATCGTCCACCGCCCCGGCAACCTGGCGCAGCTGGTGGCGCGCGGCGAGGCGGACGGGCTGGACCTGGTGTCGCTGATGGTGCGGCTGCGCTGCATCGACTTCGCCGAGCGCTGGCTGGTCCCGCCCTTCGTCTTCTTCTTCAAGATGCTGTACCCCTTCGCCTGGGTGAACCGGGCGGACAAGGCGACCGCCGGCGCCGCCGGCGGCTGCATGCTGGTGCGGCGCACGGCCCTGGCCCGGATCGGCGGCATCGCCGCCATCCGCGACGCGCTGATCGACGACTGCACCCTGGCGGCGGCGCTGAAGCGCAACGGCAAGATCCGCCTCGACCTCACCGACGAAGCAGAGAGCCTGCGCGTCTATGGCGATGTCGGCGAGATCTGGCGCATGGTGGCCCGCACCGCCTATACCCAGCTGCGCTATTCGCCCTGGCTGCTGCTCGGCACCGTCGCCGGGCTGATCGTCACCTATGTCGCGCCGCCGGCCCTGGCCATCCTGGGGGAGGGGGCGGCTCGCTGTATCGCATTCGCAGCCTGGGGAATCATGAGCGCCGCCTACCTGCCGATGCTGCGCTTCTACCGGCGCTCGCCGCTCTGGGCGCCCTTCCTGCCGCTGGCGGCGCTGGTGTATCTCGGCGCCACCATCGATTCGGCGCGGCGCCACTGGGCCGGCGTCGGCGGGGCCTGGAAAGGCCGCGTCTACGACCAGCCCGGCGCCTCCCTGTCCCGTCAGCCGTCAGACCCGTCCCGATGAACATCGACAGCCCTTCCTTCCGGACCGACGACCTCGCCGCGCCCTCGCGCGCCAGCCTCGACGACGCGATCGGCCGCGGCGTCGGCGGGCTGCTGGGCCTGCAGCGCGAGGACGGCCACTGGGCCTTCATCCTGGAGGCCGACGCCACCATCCCGGCCGAATACATCCTGCTGAAGCACTTCCTCGGCGTGGTCGACCGGGAGAAGGAGGCGAAGCTGGCCGACTACATCCGCAGCATCCAGTCGGACACGCACGACGGCTGGCCACTGTGGCATGACGGGCCGTTCAACATCAGCGCCAGCGTGAAGGCCTATTTCGCGCTGAAGGCCGCGGGCGACGACCCGGACGCGCCGCACATGGCCCGCGCCCGCGCCGCCATCCTGGCCGCCGGCGGCGCCGCCCGATCCAACGTCTTCACCCGCATCCTGCTGGCGCTGTTCGAGCAGGTGCCGTGGCGCGCCGTGCCGGTGATGCCGGTGCAGATCATGGTGCTGCCGTCCTGGTTCCCGTTCCACCTGAACAAGGTGTCGTACTGGAGCCGCACGGTGATCGCGCCGCTGCTGGTGATCATGGCGAAGAAGCCCAGGCCCGTGAATCCGGGGGCGCTGTCGATCCAGGAGCTGATGGTCGAGCCGCCGGAGCAGGTGAAGAACTGGCACGTCCATGTCGACGGCACTTTCTGGGGCCGGTTCTTCCGCCGGCTGGACGGGGTGCTGCGGCCGATCGAGCCGTTCTTCCCGCGGCGGCAGAAGTCGATCCGCAAGGCGGTGGAGTTCGTCACCGAACGCCTGAACGGCGAGGACGGGCTGGGCGCCATCTACCCGGCCATGGCCAACTCCGTGATGATGTTCAAATGCCTGGGGTATTCGGACGACCATCCGGACCTGCAGATCGCCTGGGCCTCGGTGGAGAAGCTGGTCGACACGGTCAACGGCGTCACCTATGCCCAGCCCTGCCTGTCGCCGGTCTGGGACACGGCGCTGACGGCGCATGCCCTGCTCGAATCCGACGACCCCGAGGCGGTGGCGCGGGCCAAGCGGGGGCTCGACTGGCTGGTGCCGCGCCAGGGGCTGGACGTGAAGGGCGACTGGGCCGAACGCCGGCCGGACGTCCGGCCGGGCGGCTGGGCCTTCCAGTACAACAATGCGCATTACCCGGACCTGGACGACACCGCGGTCGTGGTCATGGCCATGCACCGCGCCGACCCGGAGCGCTATCGCGAGGCGATCGACCGCGGCGTCGAATGGATCCTGGGGCTGCAGAGCCGGAACGGCGGCTGGGCGGCGTTCGAGGTCGACAACACCTACCATTACCTGAACCACATCCCCTTCGCCGACCACGGCGCTTTGCTGGACCCGCCGACCTCCGACGTCACCGCGCGCTGCCTCAGCATGCTGGGCCAACTCGGCCGGCGGATCGACGACCCGGCGGTGGCCCGCGGCGTGGAGTTCCTGCGCCGGGAGCAGGAGGCCGACGGCTCCTGGTTCGGGCGCTGGGGCACCAACTACATCTACGGCACCTGGTCGGTGCTGTGCGCCCTCAACGCCATCGGCATGGACCCGCAGGACCCGATGATCCGCCGAGCGGTCGCCTGGCTCGCGGCGCAGCAGCGCGAGGATGGCGGCTGGGGCGAAAGCGGCGATAGCTACTACGAGGGCAAGCCGGAGATGACGCCGGCCACCTCGACCGCGTCGCAGACCGCCTGGGCGGTGCTGGCGCTGATGGCGGCGGGCGAGGCCAGGCACCCGGCGGTGGAGCGCGGCGTCGCCTGGCTGTCGGCGCATCAGCGCGCGGACGGGCTGTGGGACGAGCCGAGCTTCACCGCGGTCGGCTTCCCGCGGGTGTTCTACCTGCGGTACCACGGCTATCCGGCCTTCTTCCCGACCTGGGCCCTGTCCCGCTATCGCCGCCTGCGCGACAGCAACAGCGGCCGGGTCGAGGTCGGGATGTGAGCCGTCGAGGCCAAGAGCAGCCGCCCCCTCTTATCCTCCCCCTCCCCCTGCGGGAGGGGGTAGGGGGAGGGGGCTCGCGCCGAGTAGCGCTGGCGCCTCACATTTCGCTCGCGAGCGGCCAGGCTCTTGATCGGCCGCTGGGGCGCCCCTCGATCGACAACCCCCTCCCCCTACCCCTCCCGCAGGGGGAGGGGGAGGATTCCTGGATTGGCCACTCGCATGCTCGGCGTCCTGACCGGCCTGGCGAAGGAGGCGGAGATCGCGCGGCGGATCTCGCCGCTCGTCGCCTGCTCGGCCAGCGATCCTGGCCGGGCGGAGCGGCTGGCGCACGAGCTCGTCGGGCAGGGGGCCACCGCGCTGCTCAGCTTCGGCATCGCCGGCGGGCTGGCGCCGGGGCTGGCGACCGGGGAGCTGGTGATCGGCGCATCCGTAGCGACGGGTGCGGCGACCTACCCCTGTGATCCCGACCTGGCGGCCCGGCTCGCGGCCGCGCTGCCCGGCGCCGTTCGCGGCGATATCTGGGGCGGCGACGTCATCGTCGACACCGCCGCGGCCAAGGCCTGGCTGCACCGCGACAGCGGCGCCGCCGTCGTCGATCTGGAGAGCGCCGCGGTGGCGCGGGCCGCGGCGGAGGCCGGGCTGCCCTTCGGCGTGCTGCGGGCCGTGGCCGACCCGGCGGCGCATGGCCTGCCGCCGGCGGCGCTGGTCGGCCTCGATGCGGAGGGGCGCCCGGCGATCGGGCCGGTGCTGCGGGCCCTGGCCCGCAGCCCGGGTCAGCTGCCGGCGCTGATCCGCCTGGGGCGGCAGAGCAGCGCGGCGATGAAGGCCTTACTTGCCGCCGCCGGCACCCTTGGCAGCCATCTTCGGGGTGTGGCGTAGCTTCTCCAGCGCCTTCTGGACGTGGGCCGAGAACACGTATTCGGCCGGGCGCTGTCGGTCGAGCGGGATCTCCGGCGCCATCGGCCCTTCGGTGCGGATGCCGCGCATGCCGACGATGAAGGCCTTCAGCGGGTTGCGGAACATGTCCTTCACCGCGCTGGCCTCATAGCCCGAATGCACCATGCAGTTGGCGCACTTCTCGTAGTTGCCGGTGCCGTACTTGTCCCAGTCCGTCTCCTCCATCAGCTCCTTGTAGGTCTGGGCGTAGCCTTCGCCGAGGAGGTAGCAGGGCCGCTGCCAGCCGAAATAGGTGCGGGTCGGGTTGCCCCAGGGGGTGCAGTGATAGGTCTGGTTGCCGGCCAGGAAGTCGAGGAACATCGATGACTGGCTGAACGACCAGCGCCGGCCCTTGTCGCCGCGCTTGAAGATCTCGCGGAACAGCTGCTTGGTGGTCTGGCGGTTCAGGAAATGCTGCTGGTCCGGTGCCCGCTCATAGGCATAGCCGGGCGACACCGTGATGGCGTCGACGCCCATCGCCTTGACGTCGTCGAAGAAGTTGGCGACGCGCTCCGGATCGGCGTTGTTGAACAGCGTGCAGTTGATGTTGACCCGGAAGCCGCGCTCCTTGGCCGCCTTGATCGCCTTCACCGCGCGGTCGTAGACGCCGTCCTGGCACACCGACCGGTCGTGGTCCTCGCGGTCGCCGTCCAGATGCACCGACCAGATGAAGTAGGGGCTCGGCTTGTACTGGTCGAGCTTCTTCTCCATCAGCAGCGCGTTGGTGCACAGGTAGACGTATTTCTTGCGGGCGATGATGCCCTGCACCACCTCCGCCATCTCCTTGTGCAGCAGGGGCTCGCCGCCAGCGATCGAGACCACCGGCACGCCCGAATCGTCCACCGCCTGCAGGCACTCGGCCACCGACAGGCGCTGGTTCAGGATCTCGTCCGGGTAGTCGATCTTGCCGCAGCCGGCGCAGGCCAGGTTGCAGCGGAACAGCGGCTCCAGCATCAGAACCATCGGGTACCGCTTGGTGCCCATCAGGTGGTTCTTCAGAAGGTAAGCGCCGATACGGATCTGCTGTTGAAGCGGGATACCCATGGGGACCTTCGCGAAACTGTCGGCGGAAAAACCGAGCCAAACGGTGCTTGCTACTCGGCCGGCACCGGTGCGGTCAATTGGGATGGCAGGCGGAAACGGATATTCTCATCGACGCCGTTCAGGGTCGAGACCTCGACCTCGCCATATCGTCGCAGGGTCTCGACCAGCTCCTGCACCAGGCTGTCGGGGGCGGAGGCGCCGGCGGTGATGCCCACCGCCTGCTTGCCCACCAGCCAGGCCGGATCCAGCGCCGAGGCGTCGTCGATCAGATAGCTCGGCACGCCGAGCTCGGCCCCGATCTCGCGCAGGCGGTTCGAGTTCGAGCTGTTGCGGGCGCCGACCACCAGCAGCACGTCGGCCACCTGCGCCAGCTCCCGCACCGCGCGCTGGCGGTTCTGGGTGGCGTAGCAGATGTCCTTGGTGTCGGGGCCGACGATCGCCGGGAACTTCGCCGTCAGCGCGTCGATCACCGCCTTGGTGTCGTCGACGCTGAGCGTGGTCTGGGTGATGTAGGACACCCGCTCCGGATCCGGCACCTCGAGCGCCGCGACGTCCTCGACCGTCGAGATCAGGGTGACGCCGCCCGGGATCTGGCCGGTGGTGCCCTCGACCTCGGCATGGCCGGCATGGCCGATCAGGATGACGGTGCGGTCCTGGGCGGCGTATTTGCGGCCCTCGATATGCACCTTCGAGACCAGCGGGCAGGTCGCGTCGATCACCTGCAGTCCGCGCTGCTCCGCATCTTCCTCGACCGAGCGGGAGACGCCATGCGCGCTGAAGATCGTGATGCTGCCGGCCGGCACCTCATCCAGCTCGTCGACGAACTTGGCGCCCTTCGCCCGCAGGCTTTCGACCACGTGCCGGTTGTGCACGATCTCGTGCCGGACGTAGACGGGCGGGCCGAAGATCTCCAGCGCCCGCTCGACGATTTCGATCGCCCGCTCGACGCCGGCGCAAAAGCCTCGCGGCTGGGCCAAGATGATCCGCATTCCGCACCTGTGTTCCGGCTGGGCGCTGAGGTTCGCCAGAGTGAATCGCTCTCAATTGGACCATACAACGCGCCAACTTTGCGTGTCACTAAGGTGACTACGCGCGGGACGTGCAATGAGTCGCGATCGATATTTATCAAATTGACTGAATCGGCCGATGTGCTGGCCGTCACAGCCAATTTCCGCAGCGGCGGCGTTCGGAACTTCTCGGCAAAGGGGCGGGTTGAAGCCATCATGGGGCGATCGCGCCGCGCCGCAGGCCGGATGCCGGCGGCCCCCAACGTCCGAATCGGAAGAGACAACCATGCGCTCGCCTGCCTTCTCCAGACGCCTTGTCCTGGCCTTCGCGCTTCTGTCGCCGCTGTCCTTCGCTGCGCTGCCGGCCCAGGCAGCGGAGCCGCGCCAGGTCGTCGACACCCTCGACAACGCCCTGCTCGACGTCATGAAGAACGCCGATTCGCTGGGCTTCCGCGGGCGGTATCAGAAGCTCGAGCCGGTGCTCGACCAGGCGTTCAACCTGCCGCTGATGGCGCGAATCGCCGTCGGCCCGGACTGGTCGTCCCTGACCCCGGCCCAGCAGCAGAAGGTGACGGACGCCTTCCGCCGCTTCAGCATCACCACCTACGCCGCCCGCTTCGACGGCTACAGCGGCGAAAGCTTCCAGAGCGAGGACGCCAAGCCGGTCAGCGGCGGCGACCAGGTGGTCAACACCAGGCTGGTGCGGCCCAACGCGGCGCCGGTGCCGCTGAACTACCGCCTGCGGGGGCCGAACTGGCAGATCATCGACGTGTACCTGAACGGCACGATCAGCCAGCTCGCCAACTACCGGTCCGAGTTCGGCGCGACCCTGCGCAGCGGCGGCGGCGACGCGCTGATCAAGCTGATCGAAGGCAAGATCGCCGAGCTGACGCCGAAACGGTAAGCCGGCGAGCGGGGCGGGAGCATCACTCCCGCCCGTCCTGTCGGTCAGGGAATGTCCGGCAGCTGCGAGGCCGGAATGTCGCCGGCAGCGCCGGCTGCGGCCGGTGCGGCCGCACCGCCGGCCGCCCCCGCCGCGGCGGGATCGGTGTAGAGATCGCCGCCGCCCGACGGGGCCTGTCCGCCGTCGAGCTCGGCCTGCCGGTACTGCCGGAACACGCTGCGCAGCGTGGCGTAGTAGTCGACCGAGTTGCGCTCCAGCTCGTCGGTCGCGTCGACCGTGCGCGAGCGGACGTCGACGCCCCGGAACACGAACATGCCGACGCTGGCCTCGGTCGGGATGTCGACGATGTAGCCCCAGGGGCTGCTGACCGTGTCGACCGCGAAGCCGACCGCATCGCGCGGGTTGGACGGGCCGAGCAGCGGCAGCATCAGGTACGGGCCGTCGCCGATGCCCCATTTGTACAGCGTGGCGCCGAAATCGCCGGCCTGCTGCCGGACCACGCCGCGCGGCGTGGCGACGTCGAAGAAGCCGCCGAGGCCGAAGGTCGAGTTCGCCGCGAAGCGCAGCAGCGTCTTGATCGCGGCGATCGGCTCGCCCTGCAGCACCTTGTTCAGGAAGACCACCGGCTCGCCGAAGTTCTGCAGCGCGTTGTGCAGCCCGTCGCGCGCGAATTCCGGCACCACGTCGCGATAGGCGATGGCGACCGGACGGATGGCGTTCTTGTCGAGCGCCTGGTTGAAGTCGAAGATCGCCCGGTTCATCGGCTCGAGCGGATCGTTGATCCGGTCGAACTCCGCCCGCTGGGCGGGATCGGTCGGCGGCGTGGCGCAGCCGCTCAGCGCGGTGGCGGCGAGGAGCACGGCCATGCCGAGGGCGAGGGGGCGAGAGGATCCACGTGAGCGCAACGGCATGTCCGGTCCGATCCCGTAAGCAAATCCGAAAGTCGGTGATCTTGGTCCGCCGGAGACCGGCGGCTTGGCACGTTTCCGCCGCGGTCCGGGTCGACCCGATCCCGCGGCGGAAAAGAAAGTTACAATACGAACAATATCCTGCGGCCTGTGCGGCAACAACCACCTGACGAAAAACTTTGTTCCCCTCCGCCAGACCGCATCGATCCGGGCGCCGGAACCCGGGCGCCGACGGGGGCCGCATCGTGGCGGCCGGGCGAGACTAGGTCCATTCGGGCGGGCCGTCACCGGCCCTGATCCGGATGCTCCGTGAAGCCTGGCTTCACGGTTTGGCCGAAGGATGGCGCGGCAAAGGCACCGGCGGGCCCAGCAGGGCGGGCATGAACACCAGCACGGCGAACAGGGTGAACAGCAGCTCGATCGTCAGCAGTTCGCCCATCCCCGCCGTGCCGGGATGGGGCGAGAGCCACAGGGCGCCGAAGGCCGAGCCGGTGGTGAGCGCGCTGAACACGATGGCGCGGGTGGTGCTGGACTGCAGCGGCTCGCCGCGCCTGGCGCGCCAGTTGACGACGAAGTAGATGTCGAAGGCGACGCCGACCCCGAGCAGCAGCGGCAGGGCGATGATGTTGGCGAAGTTGATCGGCAGGCCGGTGACGATGGTGGCCGCCAGCGTCAGCAGCCCGGCCAGCAGCAGCGGCGTCAGCGCCAGCAGCACGTCGCGCAGCCGGCGCAGCGCGACCGCGAGCAGCAGCGCGATCATCACGGTCGCCAGGATGCCGGCGGTGATGAAGGCGCCGACGATGGTCCGGCTCGATTCCTGGATCGTCACCGCCGTCCCGGTGGCGTGCGGCGCGACGGCGCGGACCGCGTCGACGAAGCGTTCCATCACGGCGTTGTCGGCGGCGTTGCCCTTGGGGAACACCGTCAGCTTGGCCTGGCCGTCCGGCGAGACCCAGGTCTCCTTCAGGTCCTTGGGCAGGTCGGCCAGGGTCACCGGCTGGGCCGACAGCAGCAGCCGCAGCCGGTCCAGCATCGTCGGCAGCCCGCCCAGCAGGGCCTGGCTGACCCGGGCCATGGTGGCCGCATCGGCCTTGGCCAGCCGGTTCAGCCCGTCGGCCAGGCGGCGCTCGGGGCTGTCGGCCTCCGGCGCGATCTGCCGCAGAGTGGCCGCGATCTTCACGGCGGTGGCGCGCAGCGCGGCGTCGGACGGCTTGTCCTCGACCATCGGGGTGTCGAGGACCGGGCCGACCAGGAGGGCGAGGTCGGACAGGACCGCCAGCTTGGCCTCCTGGTCGCCGGGCACGAAGCTGTTCAGCGACAGCACGGTGTCGACCTCGGGCAGCGCCTGCAGCTTCGGCGTCAGCGCCGCCGCGGCCTCGACCGACGGGGTCAGGATGTCGATGGTGTTCGGCGTGGTCAGCGGATCCCGCATCAACTCGAGCATCGTCGAGGCCGCTTCGGAGTGCGGATCCACCAGGTTCAGCGGGTTGAAGTCGAAGCTCAGCCGCGGCATCAGCGCCAGCGACCCGAGGGCCAGCACGGCGCCCCCGGCCAGCACCCAGCGCCGGTACTTCAGCAGGAAGCGGTCGACCGGGGCCAGCTCCGTCCAGCCGACCTCGCGCGGCTCGGCCCGCACCGGCAGCACCGCCAGCAGGGCCGGCAGCAGCGTCAGGTTGAGCACGACCGCGATCAGCATGCCGACGCCGGCGATCAGCCCGAGCTCGGAGACACCGCGATAATCGGTCGGCAGGAAGGCGAAGAAGCCACTGGCGGCGGACAGCGCGGCCAGCACCAGGGCGGCGCCGACGCGGCGGATCGCGGCGTTGGTGGCGGCGAAGAGGTTGGGCGCGGTGGTGCGCTTGGCCCGCACGGCGATGCAGAGCTGCACGCCGAAATCGACGGCGATGCCGACGAACAGCACGGCGAAGGCGACCGAGATCAGGTTCAGGGCACCCACCGCCAGGGCCGCAAAGGCTGCTGTCATCAGCAGCCCGACGAACAGCGTCACCATGATCGCCGCGGTCATGGTGAAGGAGCGCAGGGCCAGCAGCAGCAGCCCCAGCACCAGCACCACCGACACCGTGGTCGACAGGCCGATGCCTTCGCTGACGCTGGCGAACTGGTCGTCGTTCAGCGGGATGTTGCCGGTCTGCCGCACGGTGACGCCGTAATCCGGGGTCAGGTGCAGCTTCTCCGCCGTGGCGCGGACGAAGCCGGTGGCCTTCGCCCCCGGCTCGAGCGCGCCGTAGTCGAGCACCGGCTGCGCCAGGACGAAGCGGCGCAGGGCCCGCGGCGAGGGCGGGGCCGTGGACAGCAGCGACTGCCAGGACAGCGGCTGGACCACATGTTCGGAGGTCAGGTTGGCGTCGATCGTCGCCGCCATCCGGGTGAAGGCCGGCTGCATCTGCGACCGCTCGGCCTGGCCCATCTGCACGCCCTGCAGAGCGAGGTTGAGCACGCCGAACAGCCCGCGCAGCGTCGGGTCGGCCGCCAGGCCGCCGATCAGCGGCTGGGCGGCGATGATGTCGTTCGCCGTCTGCTGCACCTCCTTCAGCGACAGGAACAGGATGCCGTTCTGGTCGAAGAACGGCCCGCCATCCGGGCGGCGGACGGTCCTGAACAGCGACGGCTCCGCCGCCAGCGCCTTGGTCAGCTGCACGGCCGCGGATTCCGCCAGCTCCGGCGTCTGGCCGTCGATGACGATGGCCAGCAGGCCGACATTCTGCGGAAACGCCTTGTCGAGAGCGGCGTTGTCCTGCTGCCAGGGCAGGTCGGGGTCGAGCAGCGTGCCGGTGTCGGTGTTGATCGACAGGCGCTGCATCACCACCAGCACGGCGCAGACCGACAGCACCAGCGCCGTGCCGATCACCCACAGCGCGCGGCGTTGGCAGAAGGCGCCCAGATAGACCAGGGCACGGGTCGCGGACAGTTTGGAGGCAGGCACGCGGTCTGCTTTTCGATGATGGCAAGGACAGGCGGCGGCGGAGTTGTATCCTGCTTCGCCGGTGCGAGGAAGCCGTCCGGTGACCGGGGCTGCACTATGGCGCAGCGCGGGCGAGGCGGGCCAGGCCCAACCAGGCCAGCGCCGCCGCGGCGATCGCGGCCATCAGCAGCCAGGGATCGGCCCCGGTGGCGCGCAGCGCCCAGGGGATCAGCGCGGTGGTCCCGGCCAGGCCGACGAAGGTGGTCAGGAAGGCATAGCCGGCCTGGGCCATGTAGTGCAGCTCCGGCCGGATCCGGGTGCGGATCACGGTCTGCGCCGCCAGATAGGCGCCGCCGAAGGTCATGGCGTGGCCGAGCTGGCTGAGAATGATCAGGGGCAGAGGCGGATCGAGCGACAGCACCAGCCAGCGGCCGATCGCGACCAGGCAGCACGCCGCCAGCAGCGTCGCCGGCGGGATCGTCTCCAGCCGCCGGGCGGCATAGCGGTAGACCACGATCTCGGCGGCGACGGCGGCGCCCCAGACGATGCCGGTGCTGCCCCTGGCGACGCCGTGGTCGATCCACCAGATCGTGCCGAAGGAATAGTAGAAGGCGTGCGACGCCTGCAGCAGCAGGGCCGGCGCCAGCAGCGGCGCCGCCACCGCCAGGGCCGCGGCGCCGGCGCGCGGGTCGAGGCGCGGCGTCGGCGGCTGCCAGGACGGGCCGAGGACCGCCAGGCACAGGCACAGCAGCAGCCCGGCGGTGACATAGGGCAGCAGCGCCGCGCCGTCCGGCAAAGTCAGCAGCGCCCCCATGCCGACATTGCCGATCAGGAAGGCGAAGGACCCCCAGGCCCGCATGCGGCCGTAGCCGTGGCCGCCGCGCAGGGTGACGGTGTTGGCGAAGCTCTCGATCAGCGGGATCGAGCCGTAGACGAGGCCGACCGCCAGGACCGACAGCAGGCCGATGACGGCGGGGTCGCCGATCAGCGGCGCCGCGACCAGCACCAGCGCGGCGCAGACGGCGGCGCCCGCGGCCAGGCGGCCGGCCGGCAGCAGCAGGGTCGCGGCCATGCCGAAGCCGAGGATGCAGACGGCGCGCAGGGCGAATCCCGCGGCCATGGTCCAGCCGACCGCGTCGGCGGCCAGGCCGCTCGCCGCCAGCCACACCGGCAAATACGGCGTCAGGATGCCGCTGACCCCGTAATGCGCCGACAGGGCGGCGACCGCGCGCAGCCGGCCGTGGTCGCCCGCGGGGCGTGAGACGCCGTCCGAGGGGCGGCTCATAGTTTTGCCTCTCCCGCTTGCGGGAGAGGTCGGGCTCGCGAAGCGAGACCGGGTGAGGGGAGTTTGTCGAGGCCGGTGCCAGCCCTCACCCGCCAGCGCTGCGCGCTGTCGACCTCTCCCGCCAGGCGGGAGAGGCAACGCAAACGGGCGGGCCGGCTCTGGCCGCTCAAGGATTCATCCGAGTCACAGCCGGACCACGGTGCCGGTGCGGCGCGAGCGTTCGGCGGCGAAGGCCATGAAATGGCTGTCCAGCGATTCCTCCAGCGAGGTCAGGGCGACGTTCACCTGGCTGCGGCCGCGACGCTGGATCTGCCGGCCCAGGAACTCGGCCATCAGCCGGTCGTCGCCGCCGGCATGGCCGCCGTCCCCGGTCGCGGTCAGCCGGATCGTGGTGACGTCGTCGGTGCGGAAGTCGATCACCGTGATCTCGTTCTTCTCCAGATGCCCGGCGATCTCGCCATGGGTGCCCATCAGGTGCAACGTCCGGGTGTTCTCGGCGGTGAAGGCGCTGACGTTCAGCGTGGCGCTGACGCCGTTGGCGAAGCGCATCGCCACCACCTGGTTGTCGACCACGTCGTTGTCGCAGCGATAGACGCAGCGGCCATAGGGCCCTTCGCGCAGCGCGGCGCGGATGCCGTCGGGCGAGGTGTCGAGGCTCAGCACCTTGTGCGGCCAGGCATCGGCCGGCTTGAACTTCTCGAGATAGATGCGCTGGGCGGAATAGGGGCAGACGCGCTCGACCTTGCAGCCCTCGTCGCAGCGGTCGGTCGACCCGTCGGGCGCGTTCTCGCGCCGGAAATGCGCCAGCGAGCCGTAGGACGAGACCTCGAGACAGGGCGCCCCGGCCAGCCAGCGGATGATGTCCAGGTCGTGGCAGGTCTTGGCCAGGATCAGCGGGCTCGACTCCGCCTCGCGCCGCCAGTTGCCGCGCACGAAGCTGTGGGCGAAGTGCCAGTAGCCGATGTGCTCGGTCTGGCGCAGCGTCACCAGCCGGCCGATCACGCCGCGGTCCAGGATCTCCTTGATGCGCGAGAAGAAGGCGGTGTAGCGCAGCACATGGGCGACGGTCACATCCGCGCCGGTTTCCCTCGCGGCCTCGGCCAGGATGCGGGTCTCCTCCTCGGTCGGCGAGATCGGCTTCTCCAGCAGGATGCCGAGGCCGCGGCGGATCGCGGCCAGCGCCGGCTCGAGATGCAGCGCGTCGGGGGTGGTGATCAGCACCGCGTCCAGCTCGGTCTCGCGCGCCAGCAGGTCGCGCCAGTCGGCATAGAGGTGCTCGGCGCCGAGGCCGTGCCGGGCGGCGGCGTCCTGCAGCCGGTCGGCCCGCGGATCGGCGATGGCGACGATCCGCGCCATGTCCGGCCGGCGGCGGATGTAGTCGCCATAGGCCTCGATGCCGCGGTTGCCGGCGCCGATCACGCCGACGCGGATCTGCTGGGATTTCAGGGATTTGGACATCGGTCTTGGCTTTCAGGCTCGAACGATGGAGGTGGAGGCTAGCCCTTCACGGCACCGGCGACGAGGCCGCGGGTGAAGTGCTTCTGGACCAGGGCGAACAGGATCGCGGCGGGCAGGGTGGTAACGACGCCGGCGGCCATCAGAGTGTCCCAGCGGATCACGTTCTCGCCGACGAAGCGGGTCAGGGCCAGGGTCACCGGCCATTTGCCGTCGTCGGTCAGCATCACCAGCGGGAAGATCAGGTCGCTCCAGGCGTGGATGAAGGTATAGATCGCGGTCATCGCCAGGCCCGGCCGCACCACCGGCAGGATGATGTGCCACAGGCTCTTCAGGCGCGTGCAGCCGTCGACCATCGCCGCCTCCTCCAGCTCGCGCGGGATGCCCAAGAGAAAACCGTGCAGCAGCCAGATCGCGATCGGCGTGGCCAGCGCGGTGTCGCACAGGATCACCGACAGGTAGGTGTCCAGCAGGCCGGCCGCGATCATGGCCTCGTAGAGCGGGATGACGATGACCACCGGCGACAGCATCTGCGTCGCCAGCACCAGGAACAGCAACGTGGTGCGGCCGGTGAAGCGGAACCGCGCCAGGCCGTAGGCGCCGAGGAAGCCGAAGCTGGTCGAGATCGCGGCGGCCGTCCCGGCGATGACCAGGCTGTTGCCCAGCGCCTCGATCACCCGGTACTGGCCGAACAGGGCGCGGGCGTAGTTGCCGAGGTCCAGGCTGCGCGGCAGGAACTCCGGCGGCCAGACATACAGCCGGCCATAGGGGGTGAACGAGGTCTTCAGCATCACCCAGACCGGCAGCAGCAGGAAGCCCAGCAGCAGGATCAGGGCGCCGTGCCGGCCGATCTCGGGAAGGAGGCGGCGGGCCATCATTCTTCGCCTCCCTTCAGCACGCGCCAGTACAGGAGCGACACCGTCATCAGGATGGCGAAGACCACGACGGCCATGGCCGAGGAGGTGCCGAAGTCGAAGCTGCCGAAGGCGGTCTCGTAGATCTGGATCGGCAGGGTGGCGGTGGCGCCGGCCGGACCGCCCTTGGTCAGCGGCCAGATCACCTGGAAGGAGTTGAAGGTCCAGACGGTCGACAGCAGCACGCAGGTCATCAGCACCGGCCGCAGCAGCGGCAGGGTGATGCGGCGGAAGATCTGCAAGGGGCCGGCGCCGTCGATCCGCGCCGCCTCGACATAGTCATCCGGGATCCGCTGCAGCCCGGCCATCAGCGTCACCACCATGAAGGGGATGCCGAGCCAGGCATCGACCACCACGGTGGCGATGAAGGCCGTGGTCTCCTGGCCGAGGAAGGAGATCGGCTCGCGGATCGCGCCGGTCACCAGCAGCACGGCGTTGATCCAGCCGGACTGGCCGTCCAGCACCCAGCGCCAGGAGATGGCGGCGATCACCGCCGGCGTCACCCAGGGCAGCAGGAGCAGCGCCAGATAGACCTTGCGGCCGGGGAAAGGGCGCTGCAGCAGCAGCGCCCCGCCCAGTCCGATCAGCAGCTTCACCCCCACCGAGCAGGCGGTCCACACCACCGTCAGCTGCAGCGTCCGCAGGAAGGCCGGCTCCTGCACCAGCGCCAGGAAGTTCTCGGCGCCGACGAAGTCGTTGCCCTCCCAGGGCGCGGTCAGCACCACATGGTGCACCGACTGCCAGAAGATGCGCAGCACCGGCA
The DNA here is from genome assembly GCF_916619195.1 of Inquilinus sp. Marseille-Q2685. Classification (NCBI taxonomy): domain Bacteria; kingdom Pseudomonadati; phylum Pseudomonadota; class Alphaproteobacteria; order Rhodospirillales; family Rhodospirillaceae; genus Inquilinus; species Inquilinus sp. Marseille-Q2685. Next base: position 1,381,558 of record NZ_CAKAKL010000002.1, on the reverse strand, counting down.
GGCCCAGCAGCGCGATGATCAGCAGCAGCGGCAGCGCCAGATAGGGCCAGGGCGCCTTGTCCGGCGACCAGGGCCGGGCTCGGGCAGCTCTCCGCGGCGCGGTGGGGGCGAGCGCGACCACGGGGTCAGGCGCGCGGTTCGATGCGGGCCTTGCGGATCTTCTCCGCCGCCGCATCCAGCGCCTCCTGCGGCGTCGCCTTGCCCAGGATCGCCGACTGCACCGCCTCGACCACGATCTTCTCGAAGGGCTGCCAGGCCTTCGGCGTCGGCTGGGCGAAGCCGTTCGCCTTCATGGCGATGAAGGTCTGCCAGAACGGCGTCTTGAAGGTATCGAGCTGCTCCTCCTCCGCCAGCAGCGGCACCAGCCCGCTGGTCGCGTCCCATTTGGCATGGATCTCCGGCTGCAGCAGATAGGCGACGAACTTGCCGGCCGCCTCGGGATGCTCGCTCCTGGCGGAGATGGCGAGGCTGTCGGAAACCAGCTCGCCCTTGCATTTCTTGCCGCAGGGCAGCGGCGCCACGGCGTAGGGGGCGGTCTTGTTGTCCGGGTCCAGCCCCATGATCGCCTTGCCCCAGGGGCCGCTGACCATCATCGCGATCTTGCCCTGGGCGAACAGCGGCGGGTGCTGCTCGCGGTTCAGCTCCAGCGGGTTGGGCACGACCTTGTCCTTCTGGAACAGGTCGACATAGAACTGCAGTGCGCCCACCGCCTCGGGGCTGTTGATCTTCGTCTCGCCAGACGAATCAAAGGCTTCGCCGCCGTTCTGGTAGACGAAGTTCAAGAACTGACTGACCAGGGTGACATGCGCGGCCGCGGCGGTGGCGTAGCCGTACATGCCGGGGTTCTTCTCGGTCACCGCCTTGGCCGTGGCCACCAGCTCGTCCCAGGTCTTGGGCGGGGTCGGGATCAGGTCGGTGCGGTAGTACAGGGCCTGGGTCGAGAAGGCCATCGGCACGGCCATCTGCTTGCCGCCGAACTGGGCCGCAACGCGCAGCGGCTCCGGGATCCGCCCCAGGGTCTCGGCGTCGACCAGCCCGTCCAGCGGCCGGATCGCCCCCATCATCGAGAATTCGGCGACATTGCGGGTGCCGATATAGGCGACGTCGGCGGCGCGGCCGGCGATGAAGTCGGTCGACAGCTTCTGGAACGCCTCATCCCAGCCCACGCCTTCGACCTTCACGGTGATGTCCGGGTTCTTCTCCTGGAAGCCGGCGACGATCTCGCCCAGAAGCTTCTGGTTCCGCTCCTCGCTGGCGCCGGGGATGAAGAAGCGGATCTCCTCGGCCAGGGCCGGCCCGGCGAGGCCGGCGGCGATGGCAAGAACGCAAAGGCTCGGCCCGAGCCGCGTTGTGCGCAGGTTCATGTTAGCCTCCCGTGGCTGGCTGGTGTTGCTTGGCTTGGGGCGCCCCGATCCCGGCGGGATCAGGGCGGTCGTCTCATCCCGCCCTGGCGCAGCAGCAGGTCCAGCGCCAGGCCGACCGCGCCGCGCAGATAGCCGTCGCCCTCGTCGGGGCTGATGACGATCCCGGTGCGGCATTCGTCGAAGTTGTAGCCATGGGCGCGGAAGCTCTCGTTCAGCGCCTTCAGCAGATAGATGTTCAGCGCCGGCTGCGGCGCCCGGAACACGATCGTCTCCAGGTCGAACAGGTTGGCGACCTGGGCCAGGGCCTGGCCGATCCAGCGCCCGGCACAGTCGAAGATCTCGATCGCCTCCGGATCGCCCTGCGACGCGATCTGGGCCAGAACGGCGATGTCGTCCGACAGGCCGCGCTTCAGCGCCTGGCGCGAGATGGCGGACAGCGAGGCCAGCGACGCCAGGCAGCCGCATTTGCCGCAGCGGCAGGCGGCGCCGGAATAGGGGGCCAGCGACAGGTGGCCGATCTCGCCGGCCTGGCCCTTGCCGCGATAGACGTCGCCATTGATCGAGATGCCGGAGCCGATCTCGTTCTGAAGGCTGACCACGGCGTAGTTCTCATAGGCCCGGGCCAGGCCCAGCATGCGCTCGGCCACGACGATGGCGTTGGACGGGGTCTCGGCCGCGACGCCGATGCCGAAGGCGTCCTGCAGCGCCGCGGTCAGGCGCCGGCCGGCGCCGATCACCTCGGCCCGGCGCGGCCCGACCTCGCCCAGCACCACGCCGCCGGCGGCCAGCGCGTCCCAGCCGGGGCCGCCCCTGCGGCGCAATTGGTCGAGGGCATCGACCAGCGGCGACGGGTCGTCATTGGCCGGGGCGGGCAGGGGGATCGGGCTCTGCTTCGGCGCGCCGGCCAGGTCGGCGATCACCAGCTGGGCCGATTCGGGGCCGAGATGCAGGCCCAGCAGCGTGCCGTAATCCGGGTCGAGGTCCAGCATGACGCGGGGCCGGCCGCCGCCCGACGCCTTGGCGCCGGTCTCGCGCAGCAGGCCATGGCCGATCAGGGTGCGGACCAGCGGGGTCATGGCCGAGGCGCTGAGGCCGAGCTCGCGCGCCGCCTCGATCCGGCTGACGCCGCCGCGGCGATGGATCAGGCGCAGCAGCTCCGAGGCATCGCCCCAGCGCCCGCGCAGATCCAGCTCTCCCATGCTCTTCGCCACCGTCCCTCCGCGTGGAACTTTGTTCCCGGCCCCTGCGGCTTGATCGACTCATATTTCATGAAAGGGGAGATCACAACCATCTAATTTTTGAATCTGAAATAAGCCTACGTACTTTGAAGGAAGCCAGCTTACGGGAAATTCAGGACTCGAATCGTCCGCATGCGGTACCGTTGATGGAAATTTTCCCAAAATCAGAAAGAAAATTTTCGCGCCTGTTTCCGCACCGAAAATATTGGCGCCGCGCCGCGGCGCGAAAAGACGGAGGGATTGGGCATGACGAACAAGATCGTCATCGAGAACCAGAAGACGGGCAATCCTCAGAGCGAATGGGATATCGACGGGATCGGCGACGCCAATATCGTCGGCTTCGCCACCAGCATCAGCGTCGACCCCGGCGAGACGGTCAGCTTCAAGGTCGACACGGATTCGACGGACTACCGCATCGATATCTACCGTCTCGGCTATTACAGCGGGGACGGGGCACGGAAGGTCAAGACGCTGCAGGTGCAGCTGACCACGGCCCAGGTCCAGCCCGACCCGATCGTCGATCTCGGCACCGGGCTGGTCGATGCCGGCAACTGGGCGGTCTCGGCATCCTGGCTGGTGCCGTCCGACGCGGTGACCGGCCTCTATATCGCCAAGCTGGTCCGGCAGGACGGGACCGCGGGCGCCAACCACATGCCCTTCGTGGTGCGCGACGGCGGGGCGGGCAGCGACATCCTGTTCATGACCGCCGACACGACCTGGCAGGCCTACAATTCCTGGGGCGGCTACAACCTCTACGGCGGCAACCTGCCGCCGGGCCGCGCCTACAAGGTCAGCTACAACCGGCCCTACAACACCCGCGGCTTCGATTTCCAGAGCGGCCCGCAGGACTGGATCTTCGGCGCCGAATACCCTGCGATCCGGTGGCTGGAACGGAACGGCTACGACCTGTCCTACGCCACCGGCGTGGACGCCGATCGCGACGCGGCCGCGCTGCTGGCCTACAAGATCCTCCTGTCGGTCGGCCACGACGAATACTGGTCGGCCGGCCAGCGGGCCAATGTCGAGGCGGCGCGGAACGCCGGCGTTCACCTGGCCTTCTTCAGCGGCAACGAGTGCTACTGGAAGATCCGGTGGGAGCCGAGCATCGACGGCAGCTCCACCCCGTACCGGACCATGGTCTGCTACAAGGAATCGCGCGCGAATGCCAAGATCGACCCCAGCCTGGTCTGGACCGGCAGCTGGCGCGACCCGCGCTTCAGCCCGCCCGGCGACGGCGGCCGGCCCGAGAACGGGCTGACCGGCACGATCTTCCAGGTCGATTCCTACCGGCTCGACACGATCGACATTCCCTACGCCTATTCCCGGCTGCGCTTCTGGCGCAACACCACGATCGCCAGCCTGCAGCCGGGCCAGACCGGTTCGCTGGTCACCGGCTATCTCGGCTATGAATGGGACGAGGACCGCGACAACGGCGCCCGCCCGGCCGGGCTGATCGACCTGTCGCTCTCGACCGTCAATGTCAGCACCTATCTCCGCGACTACGGCACGACGATCGGCACCAGGGATGCCGTGCACAGCCTGACGCTCTACCGCGCGCCCAGCGGCGCCCTCGTGTTCGGCGCCGGCACGGTCTACTGGGTCTGGGGGCTCGACCCGAACCACGACAACGAGCCCACCCCCGCGGACCCGATCGTCCAGCAGGTGACGGTCAACCTGTTCGCCGACATGGGGGTGCAGCCGGCCACGCTGCAGCCGGGCCTCGTCGCCGCCACGGCCTCGACCGATACGACCCCGCCGAGCTCGACCATCACCTCGCCGACGGCAGGCGCGACCTGGGTGGAAGGCCAGCAGGTGGTCATCGCCGGCACCGCGGCCGATGCCGGCGGTGGCGTGGTCGCCGGTGTCGAGATCTCGCTCGACGGCGGCGCCACCTGGCGCAAGGCGACGGGCACGACCAGCTGGACCTACAAATGGACCGCCCAGGCGGCGGGCAGCTACACGCTGAAGTCGCGCGCCACCGACGACAGCGTCAATATGGAGACGCCCGGCAGCGGGGTCGCGGTGACGGTCTCCGCGGCCCCGACCGTCAGCCTCTGGGGCTTCGGCCAGCAGCCGGCCACGGTCTTCGTCCAGGACCCGAACGGGGTGGAACTGGGCGTGAAGTTCCTCTCCACGGTCAACGGCACGGTCACCGGCCTGAAATTCTACAAGGGCCTGCAGAACGAAGGGCCGCACACCGGCAATCTCTGGTCCAGCGACGGCACGCTCCTGGCCAGCGTGACCTTCGCGGACGAGATCCCGACCGGCTGGCAGACGGCGACCTTCGAGACGCCGGTCGACATCACCGCCGGCACGATCTATGTCGCCTCCTACCACACCAACGGCTTCTACTCGGCCGACGCCAACGCCCTCGCCGGCGGGCACACCAATGGTCCGCTGACGGCCCTGGCGGATTCCGACGTCGGCAACGGGGTCTTCGCCTATGGCCCCTCCTCATCCTTCCCGAACACCAGCTTCCAGGGCTCGAACTACTGGATCGACGTGATGTTCGAGCCGGGCGCGACGCCGGTGGGGGACAGCCTGTTCTCCCTGTCCGACGTGCCGGCGACCGTCACCGTCAATGATCCCTCGGCGGTGGAACTCGGGGTCAAGTTCACCACCAGCGTCGCGGGGACGATCGCCGGCATCCGCTTCTACAAGGGGCCGCAGAACACCGGGGCGCATCAGGGGCGGCTGTGGACGGAGGCCGGCTCGCTGCTGGCGACCGTGACCTTCAGCGGCGAGACGGCGAGCGGCTGGCAGACCGCCTATCTCACCACCCCGTTCGCGATCTCCCCGGGCACGACCTACATCGTCTCCTACCACTCGAACGGGTTCTACTCCGCCAACGGCGCCTATTTCGGCACGGCGCACACCAACGGCCCGCTGACCGCGCCGTCGGATGCGGCGGCCGGCGGGAACGGCGTCTACAGCTATGGCGCGGCGGGCAGCTTCCCGAACAACACGTTCAACGCCACCAACTACTGGGTGGATGTGATCTTCGTGCCGGATTGAACGGGTCGGCGGCGCTCGCGGAACAGCGTCCGCACCAGCGCCGCCGCGATCCGCTCCAGATGGCCGGCGTCCTGGTAGACCCGCTCCATCACCGCCAGGCCGCGGGTGAAGGTGACGACCAGGTCCGCGGCCTCCTCCGGCGTCACCGCCAGCCGGGCGCGGGCGGCATCGGTCGACAGCGCGGCCAGGACGATGCCGCGCAGCCCGTCCAGCAGGCCGCGCAGCCGCGCCTGCAGCCGCGGGTCGTCCAGCGCCGCCGGCTCCGTCGCCGTCTTGGTGCTCAGGCAGCCGCGCGCCGGAGAGCCGCGGGTCATGCTGGCGATGGCGGCGCCGAACAGGGTCCGCAGCGCCTGCTCCGGGTCGGGCGTCGACTCCAGGGCCTTGCGGGCACCGGCCAGGAAGCGGCCGGCATAGGCGTCGAAGGCCAGCAGGAAGATCTCCTCCTTGCCGCCATAGGCGTTGTAGAGCGAACCGCGCAGCACGCCGGTCGCCTGGGCGATGTCCTGCATCGTGGTGGCGCTCAGCCCCTTGCGCCAGAACACGTCCAGCGCCTCCGCCAGAATCTCGCCTTCATCGAACCGCCGCACGCCGGCCATCACCGCCTCGGATCATTCTTGACATCGATGTCAAATTTGACGCTCATGTCAAGCATAGCCGATCGACCCCGCGACGGCCAGATCCCGAGGACCGGATGATGATCGACCTGCATTACTGGACCACGCCGAACGGCCACAAGATCACGATCGCGCTGGAGGAGCTGGGGCTGCCCTACCGGATCGTCCCGGTGAACATCTCGCAGGGCGAGCAGTTCAGGCCTGACTTCCTGGCGATCGCCCCGAACAACCGCATCCCCGCCATCGTCGACCACGACCCGGCGGAGGGCGGCGCGCCGATCTCGATCTTCGAATCCGGCGCCATCCTCGAATACCTCGCCGACAAGTCCGGCAAGCTGCTGCCCAGGAGCGCGCGCGAGCGCTTCGGGGCGCTGCAATGGCTGTACTGGCAGATGGGCGGCCTCGGGCCGATGGCCGGGCAGAACCACCACTTCTCGATTTACGCGCCGGAGCGCATCCCCTACGCGACCGAGCGCTACGTCAAGGAGACCGGGCGGCTCTACAGCGTGCTGGATCGCCAGCTCGCCGGCCGGGACTTCGTCGCCGACGAGTTCTCGATCGCCGATATCGCCATCTATCCCTGGATCGTGCCCCACCAGCGGCAGCAGCAGCGGCTTGAGGATTTCCCGAACGTCGCCCGCTGGTTCGCCGCCATGGCGGCCCGGCCCTCGGTGGTCCGCGCCTACGAGATCGCGGCGCAGATCAACACCGTGCCGACGGTGACCGAGGACTCGAAGCGCCACCTGTTCGGCCAGTCGGCTGCAACGGTCGCGGCCGCGACCATGCAGGGCAGGGCCTGACCCGTGGCGGCCCTCACCCTCTACGAACTGGCCGGCGCCGATGCCGCGCTGCGCTTCAGCCCGCATTGCTGGAAGACCCGCATGGCCCTGGCCCATAAGGGGCTGGAGGCGGAGCGGGTGCCGTGGCGGTTCTCGGAGAAGCAGGCGATCGCCTTCTCCGGCCAGGGGCTGGTGCCGGTGCTGGTGCATGACGGCGAGACCGTCTCCGACTCCTGGCGCATCGCGCTGCATCTCGAGGAGCGCTTCCCCGACCGGCCGTCGCTGTTCGGCGGCGCCGCTTCCGTGCCACTGGCACGCTTCGTCAACCACTGGGCCGATACCGTGCTGAGCCCGGGGATCGCGCGGGTCATCCTGGTCGACATCTTCGGCTGCCTGGACGAGGGGGACCTCGACTATTTCCGCGGCTCACGTGAGCAGCGCTTCGGCCAGAGGCTGGAGGAGGTCGTCGCCGACCGGCCGGCCCATATGGCGGCCCTGAAGCAGGCGCTGACCCCGCTGCGCCGGGCTCTGGCGCAGGATCCGTTCCTCTCCGGGGCGCAGCCGGCCTATGCCGATTACTGCGTCTTCGGCATGTTCATGTGGGCGCGCTGCACCAGCCCGGCTGAGCTGCTGCAGCCGGACGACCCGGTCTTCGCCTGGCGCGACCGGCTGCTCGACGCCTTCGGCGGCATGGCCCGGGCGGCGCCCTGCGTTCAGGGCTGACGGTCGGGCGCATCCAGCCGCCAGACCGCGCAGTCGATGCCGTAATGCCGCTCCAGGCCGATGCTGCGCATGCCGAGCCGCTGCATCACCCGGATCGAGGCGGCGTTGCCGGGATCGGCCACGCCGTAGAGGCAGGGCGCCCGCAGCGCGGTGAAGGCGAATTCGGCCATCGCCCGCGCCGCCTCGGTCGCCAGGCCCCGGCCCCAATGATCCGGCCGCAGCCGCCAGCCGATCTCCAGCGGCTGGGCCGGGTCGTTCTCGATGTGCTGGACGCAGCCGGCGCCGATCACCTCGTCCGACCCGGCCGGCAGGAACGCCCACCAGGAGAAGCCCTGGGCCGCCCAGCGCGCCTGCACCCGGGCGATGCCGGCGCGGACGTCCTCCGCCGTGTCGGTCGTGCCGCCGACATGGCGCATCACCACCGGATCGGAGTTCAGCGCGAGCAATCCCCCGAAATGCTTCTCCGCATAGGGCTCCAGCCGCAGGCGGGGCGTGTGGAGAACGGTCATGCGACGCCGAACGCCGCGTGGAACGTCACCGTCCCGTCCGGCACTTCCCCGCCGAAGGGCAGCGCCAGGAAGTACTGGGCCGGGATGCCCGGCGACTGCAGCCGCGGGTCGGCGGCGAAGCCGAAGCGGCCGTAATAGCCGGGCGCGCCGGCCAGGACGCAGCCCTGGGCCCCGAGCGCTCGGATCCGGTCGAGGCCGGCTCGGATCAGGGCCTGGCCGATCCCCTGTCCCTGCCGGTCGGGCCGGACAGCCACGGGGCCGAGCCCGTACCAATCCCGGATCGAGCCGTTGATGGCGACGGGCGAGAAGGCGACCTGGCCGAGGATCTCGCCGTCCTCCTCCGCCACCAGCGCCACGCTCAGCGCCCCGGCGGCCCGCAGCGCCTCGACGATGGCGGGTTCGCTGCCGTCGGCGTAGGGGCGGCCGCGGAACGCGTCCTCGACCAGTTGCCGCACCGTCGCGTCGTCTTCGGGTCGCTGGTCTCTGATCATGCCGTGGCGCCCGGCTCAGGTGTCCAGCATGGTCAGGGCGGCCTTGCGGTCGCCAGGCTTCAGCTTCAGGAACAGGGCCCGGGCCGCCTTGATGTCGCGCTCCGTGCCGCTCTCCGCCGCGGCCTTCAGGGCCAGGGCGGTCGCGTGCTCCGGCCCGCAGATGAAGGCCACCGCCTTGGCCAGGCGCCCCATGGCCTCCCGATCGATCCTGGTCTCGTCCATCCCGATCCTTCCCCGTGCCGCCGGATATCTCCGGTTCTGGACCATCGCGGGGCCGCTGCCCAGGAGATTCGGCGCCGGTCAGTCGCCGGTGCGCTCGAAGCGCATGATCCAGTTGGTCTCCCAGCTCTCGCCGCCATCGGTCGAGAAGGCCTGCTCCCAGCGCGCCGAATGGCCGGTGATCTCCGACCAGATGAAGCGCACCCGGATCGGCGTGCCCTCCCAGACATCGTCGGCGAAGAAGGTGCCGACACCGTCCTCGAACCGGCCGCGCAGCGGCGCCTCGTCCATGTGCAGGCTGCGGCCGTCGAACCACCAGATCGACCACAGCTTCGTCGCCGCGTCGAACAGGCGCAGCGTGGCGGCGCGATAGGGGCCGGACGGCAGCTCCAGGATGTTGTCGTCGATCGTGCCCAGGCCGCCGATCAGCGGCCGCATCTCGGAATGGCCGGCGAACTCGTCCCACAGCGTGTCGCCGACGAGGCGGCGGCGCAGCCTTCGGTGCGACACCGACCAGCGGCCGAACAGCGGGCCGAAATCGTCGCGGCCGTCATTCGGCGAATCGGGGACGCTGGGGTCGGTGCCGGGGGCGGGCTTGGCGAACAAAGCGGGCATCGGTCTCTCCGTGATGCAGTGGCGATGCGGCGGAGGATGCAGGCGTCCGGCTGACACCGAATGTCAGGATTTCGGCTATGCTCGGGCCATGCGCGCCAACCGCCTGCTGTCGATCCTGCTGCTGCTGCAGTCCCGCGGCCGCCTAACCGCCCAGGCGCTGGCGGCGGAGTTCGAGGTCTCGGTCCGGACCGTCTATCGCGACATCGACGAGCTGTCGGCCGCCGGCGTGCCGGTCTATGCCGATCGCGGCCCGGGCGGCGGCTTCGCGCTCTTGGACGGCTACCGCACCCGGCTGACCGGCATGACCGCTGGCGAGGCCGAGACCCTGCTGCTGGCGGGTCTTCCCGGGCCGGCGGCGGATCTCGGCCTGGCCGAGCCGCTGGCGGCGGCGCGGCTGAAGCTGCTGGCGGCGGTGCCCCCGGCGGCGGGGGAGGGCGCGGCCCGGGTCGGCGACCGCTTCCACCTCGACCCGGTCGACTGGTACCGCCGGGCCGAGCCGCCCCTGCACCTGCCGGCGATCGCCCGGGCGGTCTGGGGCCAGCGGCGCCTGGTGATCCGCTACGAGAGCTGGTCGGCCACGGTGCGGCGCACGATCGATCCGCTCGGCCTCGTGCTCAAGGCCGGCGCCTGGTACCTGATGGCGCGAACGGGAGCCGACATCCGCACCTACAAGGTCGCCAAGGTGCTGGACCTCGACGTGCTGCCGGACGGCTTCGACTATCCCGCCGGATTCGAGCTGGCGGCGCAGTGGCGGGAGTCGCTGCAGCGCTTCGCCCGCGAGCTGCGCCGGGCCGAGGCCGTGCTGCGCGTCTCGCCCGAGGCGCTGCCGCTGCTCGACCGGCTGGGCGCCGACGCGGCCGAGGCGGTGCGGCAGGCGGAGCCGGACGCCGAAGGATGGCGGCGGGCGACCGTGCCGATCGAGGGCGTCGGCCATGCCGCCCGGCTGCTGCTGGGCTTCACCGATCTGGTCGAGGTGCTGGACCCGCCCGAACTGCGCCGGGCCCTGGCCGAGGGGGCGCGGCGGGTGGCGGCGCTGTACCGGGACTAGCTCTCAGTCCTCCGTCCCGGTCTTCGCCGTCGCCTCGGCGCCGGTCAGGGCGGCTAGCTCGGCGGCGTCGAGGGTCTCCTTTTCCAGGAGGCGCTTCGCCGTGCGGTCGAGCAGGGTGCGGCGTTCGGTCAATATCCGGACCGTGCGGTCGAAGGCGGCATCGACGATCCGCCGCACCTCGGCGTCGATCTCCGCCGCGGTCTCGTCGGAGAAGTCGCGCTCCCGTGGCCCGCCCGCGAGTGGGTTGGGGCTGAGGAACGAGCGCTGGTCCTTCTCCAGCGCGACATGGCCCAGCGCCTTCGACATGCCGTAACGCGTGACCATGGCGCGGGCGATGTCGGTGACCTTGGCCAGGTCGTCGGCGGCGCCGGTCGAGAGGTGATGGAACACGATCCATTCGGCGGCCCGACCCCCCAGCAGCACCGCCATCTTGGTCTCGAGCTCCGCCTGGGTCATCAGGAAGCGGTCCTCGGTCGGGCGCTGGATGGTGTAGCCGAGGGCGCCGACCCCGCGCGGGATGATCGAGACCTTGTGCACCGGGTCGGTGCCGGGCAGGGCCATGGCGACCAGGGCATGGCCCATTTCGTGGAAGGCGACGATCTCGCGCTCGCGCGGGTTCAGCAGCCGGTTGCGCTTCTCGAGGCCGGCGATGATGCGCTCCACCGCGTTGTTGAAGTCCTCCATCGTCACGGCGTCGGCGCCGCGCCGGGTCGCGAGAAGCGTCGCCTCGTTGACCAGGTTGGCGAGGTCGGCGCCGGTGAAGCCGGGGGTCAGGGCGGCGATCTTCTCCGGGTCCACGTCCGGCCCCAGCCTGGCCTTGCGCAGATGCACCTTCAGGATCTGGATGCGGCCGGGCTTGTCGGGCCGGTCGACCAGCACCTGCCGGTCGAAACGGCCGGCGCGCAGCAGGGCCGGATCCAGGATCTCCGGCCGGTTGGTCGCGGCCAGCAGCACCAGGCCGGTCGATGAATCGAAGCCGTCGAGCTCGACCAGCAGCTGGTTCAGCGTCTGCTCCTTCTCGTCATGACCGCCGCCGAAGGGGCCGATGCCGCGGGCGCGGCCCAGCGCGTCGAGCTCGTCGATGAAGATGATCGCGGGAGCCTTGGCTCTCGCCTGCTCGAACAGGTCGCGCACCCGGGCGGCGCCGACGCCGACGAACATCTCGACGAATTCCGAGCCGGAGATCGAGAAGAACGGCACCTTGGCCTCGCCGGCCACGGCCTTGGCCAGCAGCGTCTTGCCGGTGCCCGGCGGGCCGACCAGCAGCACGCCCTTGGGCATGCGCCCGCCGAGCCGGCCATAGGCCTTCGGATCCTTGAGGAAGGAGACGATCTCCTGCAGCTCGGCCTTCGCTTCGTCCACCCCGGCGACGTCGTCGAAATGAACCCCGGTGTCGGCCTCGACATAGATCTTGGCCTTGCTGCGTCCGATCTGCATCAGCCCGCCGCCGATGCCGCCGCCCATGCGGCGCAGCAGGAAGCCCCACAGGCCGAAGAACAGCAGCACCGGCAGGACCCAGGACAGGAGGTCGCGGAAGAAGGTGCTTTCGACCTGGCCCGTGAAGCGCACGCCGTAGCGCTGCAGATCCTCGGCGAAAGCCGGATCCACCCGCGTGGTCAGGAACTGGGTCTGGCCGCTTTCCAGCGGCTGCTTCAGCGTGCCCTGGATGTAGCGGTCGGAGACGGCGACCTCGGCGATCTTGCCGTCGCGCAGATACTGTTCGAACTCACTGTAGGGGATCGGCGCCACCTGCTGCGCGGTGGTGATCAGATACTGCAGCAGCAGGATGCCGAAGAAGGCGGCGATCCAGTACCAGACGTGGAACCGGGCCTTGTTGTTCATCTGCGGCATCTGCGGCGTCTCGCTCGGGCTCACGCCTCTAAAACACTCCCGAGACCCCGAACGGTCCATCGGGGGATCGTTGAACAATCGAAGGCCGCGGCCTACGGTGCGACAGTCACGCGGCGCAGCGGCCGCGACCGTCATCCCGGAAGGTTTCCCATGGACAAGCGCGGCCTGCGGAAGGGGCTGACCAGCTACGGCGACGCCGGGTTCTCGCTGTTCCTGCGCAAGGCCTTCATCAAGGCCATGGGCTATTCCGACGACGCGCTGGACCGGCCGATCATCGGCATCGTCGACACCGGCAGCGACTTCAACCCCTGCCACGGCAACGTGCCGCAACTGGTCGAGGCGGTGAAGCGCGGGGTGATGCTGGCCGGCGGCATGCCGATGGCGTTCCCGACCATCTCGATCCACGAATCCTTCGCCCATCCGACCAGCATGTTCCTGCGCAACCTGATGGCGATGGACACGGAGGAGATGATCCGCGCCCAGCCGATGGATGCGGTGGTGCTGATCGGCGGCTGCGACAAGACCGTGCCAGCCCAGATCATGGCCGCGGCCAGCGCCGACCTGCCGGCGATCGTGCTGCCCACCGGCCCGATGGTGGTCGGCCACCACAAGGGCGAGGTGCTGGGCGCCTGCACCGACTGCCGGCGCCTTTGGGGCCGTTGGCGCGCTGGCGAGATCGACGACCAGGAGATCGAGGCGGTGAACGGCCGGCTGGCGCCGTCGGTCGGCACCTGCATGGTGATGGGCACCGCCAGCACCATGGCGATCCTGGCCGAGACGCTGGGCCTGTCGCTGCCCGGCGCGGCGGCGATCCCGGCCACCAATGCCGACCGCATCCGCTGCGCCGAGGCCACGGGCCAGGCGGCGGCGCGCATGGCGGTGTCCGGCGGGCCGAAGCCGTCCGAGATCCTGGTGCCCGGCGCCTTCCGCAACGCCATGGTGGCGCTGCAGGCGGTCGGCGGGGCGACCAACGGGCTGGTGCACCTGGCCGCCATCGCCGGCCGCGTCGGCCAGCCGATCGACTATGCCGAGTTCGACCGCATCGGGCGCGAGACGCCGGTGCTGATCGACCTCAAGCCCTCCGGTGCGCATTACATGGAGCATTTCCACCACGCCGGCGGCGTGCCGCATCTGCTGGCGGAGCTGCAGGACCTCCTGGACCTGACCGTGCCGACCGTGGCCGGCGGCATCCTGGCCGACACGCTGCCCCCGCCGGGCGAATGGCGCGACGCGGAGGTGATCCGGCCGCGCTCGAATCCGCTGAAGGCCCAGGGCGCCATGGCGGTGCTGCAGGGCAACCTGTGCCCCCGCGGGGCGGTGATCAAGCAGTCGGCGGCGACGCCGGCGCTGCTGCAGCACACCGGCCGGGCGGTGGTGTTCGAGTCGGTCGAGGACATGGCGGCGCGGATCGACGACCCCGATCTCGACGTCGCGGCCGACGACGTGCTGGTGCTGCGCAGCGCAGGGCCGAAGGGCGCGCCGGGCATGCCGGAGGCCGGCTACCTGCCGATCCCGCGCAAGCTGGCGCAGCAGGGGGTGAAGGACATGGTCCGCCTGTCCGACGCGCGGATGAGCGGCACCGCCTTCGGCACCATCGTGCTGCACATCGCGCCGGAATCGGCGGCCGGCGGGCCGCTGGCCCTGGTCCGCACCGGCGACCGCATCCGGCTCGACACTGCCGGCCGGCGGCTCGACCTGCTGGTCGACGACGCCGAGCTGGCCCGCCGCGCCGCCGAGGCGCCGCCCCCGAAGCCGGCGCCGGACCGCGGCTATGCCCGGCTGTTCCACGACAGCGTGCTGCAGGCCGACGAGGGCTGCGATTTCGACTTCCTGGTGCCGGGCCGGAAGGCCGGCTGATCGGACCGACAGAGGATCATCACTATGCCGAGACTGTCCGGCGTCATCGCCGCCGCCGCCACGCCGCTGCGCGACGACCTCTCCATCGACCATGCGAAACTGGTCGCGCATTGCCGCTGGCTGCTCGGCGACGGCGGCTGCGACGGGGTCAACCTGCTCGGCACCACCGGCGAGGCGACCTCCTTCTCGGTCGAACAGCGTCTGGCGGCGATGCGGGCGGTGGCCGAATCCGGCCTGCCGATGCAGCGTTTCATGGTCGGCACCGGCGCCTCGGCGCTGGCGGATGCGGTGCGGCTGACGGCGGAGGCCAAGGCGTTGGGCTTCGCCGGGGCGCTGCTGCTGCCGCCCTTCTACTACAAGGGCATCGACGATGAGAGCCTCGTGGCCTATGTCGACGCGGTGATCGAGCGGGTGGGGGCCGAGGGGCTGGGCCTCTACCTCTATCACATCCCGCAGAACACCGGCGTGCCCTGGCCGATCGAGGTGGTGGCGCGGCTGGCCGAACGGCATCCGGGCCCGCTGCTGGGGCTGAAGGATTCCTCGGGCGACATCGCCTATTCGACCGATCTGGCCAAGCGGGTGCCGGGCATTGCCGTGTTCCCCAGCTCCGAGGCGACGCTGGGCCTGGCGAAGGCGCGCGGTTTCGCCGGCTGCATCTCGGCCACCACCAACGTCACCGGTCCCCTGGCGCGGATCGCCTGGCACCAGGCCGGCACGCCGGAGGCCGAGGCCGCGGTGGCCGCCGCCGGGGCCGTGCGGGCGGCGCTCAGCACCGTCACCCTGGTGGCGGCGGTGAAGGACACGGTGGCCGAGATCCATGGCGACGCCACGTGGCGCCGGCCGCACCCGCCGCTGCGGCCGCTGACCGAGGCCGAGCGCCGGACCCTGCGCGAGGCGCTGGCCAAGACCGAGTATCCGAC
Organism: Inquilinus sp. Marseille-Q2685; assembly: GCF_916619195.1. Classification (NCBI taxonomy): domain Bacteria; kingdom Pseudomonadati; phylum Pseudomonadota; class Alphaproteobacteria; order Rhodospirillales; family Rhodospirillaceae; genus Inquilinus; species Inquilinus sp. Marseille-Q2685. Next base: position 1,366,315 of record NZ_CAKAKL010000002.1, on the reverse strand, counting down.
GCTGTTCGGGCGCTGAGGCGGGGCAATCTCCGTCCTCCTACCGTCCCTCTCTCCGGCGTCGAACCGGCCGGGCGGCAAAGCGACGCTCTTGCCCTGGCCTGCCGCACCGCAATATCGGTGAGGGGACAGTCTCAGGCGAGGGGATCATCCATGGCCGAAGCGCGTCACCGCGTGGTCATCATCGGCGCCGGCTTCGGCGGGCTGGAAGCGGTGCTCCGGCTCAAGGGCGCGCCGGTCGACATCACCCTGATCGACCGCCGCAACCATCACCTGTTCCAGCCGCTGCTGTACCAGGTCGCCACCGCGTCGCTGGCGCCGTCGGAGATTGCCTGGCCGATCCGCCACTTGGTGGCGCGGCGGCCGGAGGTGCGGACCATCCTGGGCGAGGTCACGGGCGTCGACATGGCCGGGCGGCAGGTGCAGTTGGGCGACGAGCGGGTGCCCTACGACACCCTCCTGGTCGCGACCGGCGCCCGGCACGCCTATTTCGGCCATGACGACTGGGAGCCCTTCGCCCCCGGCCTGAAGGACATCGACGACGCCACCGCCATCCGCCGCCGCATCCTGATGGCGTTCGAGCGGGCGGAGACTGAGACCGACCCGGCGGTGCGGAAGGCGTTGCTGACCTTCGTCATCGTCGGCGCCGGCCCGACCGGGGTGGAGATCGCCGGCACCATCGCCGAGCTGGCGCACCACACCATGGCCCGGGACTTCCGGGCCCTGGACCCGAAGGAGGCGCGCATCCTGCTGGTCGAGGCCGGGCCGCGTGTGCTGGCGGCCTTCCCGGAGGATCTGTCAGACTACGCGAAGACGGCGCTGGAGCGCCTGGGCGCCGAGATCCGCACCGGCCAGGCCGTGACAGCCTGCGACGCCGAGGGCGTGGCGCTGGGAGCGGAGCGGATCCCGGCCAAGACGGTGATCTGGGCCGCCGGCGTGCAGGCCTCGCCGGCCGCGATCTGGCTGGGGGCGGAGGCCGACCGCGCCGGCCGGGTCATGGTCGCGCCGGACCTGACCCTGCCGGGACACCCCGAGATCTTCGTGGTCGGCGACACCGCCCGGCTCGACGCCTGGAACGGCCAGCCGCTGCCCGGCATCGCCCCGGCCGCCAAGCAGCAGGGCAAGCACGTCGCCGACACCATCCGGGCCCGGCTGGAGGGCCGGGCGGAGCCGCGGCCGTTCCGCTACAAGCACGCCGGCAGCCTGGCGACCATCGGCAAGCGCGCGGCGGTGATCGATTTCGGCTGGATCAAGCTGCGCGGCTGGCTGGCCTGGTGGATCTGGGGCTTCGCCCACATCTACTTCCTGATCGGACTGCGCAACCGCCTGACCGTGGCGCTGAGCTGGCTGTGGATCTACACCACCGGCCAGCGCAGCGCCCGGCTGATCACCGGAAGGGGGCGGGAGGAGTAAGAGCAGCGGCCCTGGTCAACCAGATCAGAGGGGGAGCGACCATGGGACATGCAATCCTGGCCGAGGGTATCGCCGGCACCGCCCTGATCCGGGCGCCGTCGAATCTCGGCCTCCGGCCGCTGCGGCCGGGTCATGAGCCTGGCACCTGGCGGGCGCCGGCGGTGCTGACCGAGGCCGGGCTGCAGGCGCGGCTGGCGCCGGCGCGCACGGTCGATCTGGACCGGCCGCGCTACAGCACCGAACCGCAGCCCGGCACCGTGCTGCGCAACGGCCCGGCGATCCGCCGCTTCAACGAAGAGGTCGCCGACGCGGTCGACGCGGCGCTGCGCGACCGGCTGGTCCCGGTGGTGGTCGGCGGCGACTGCTCGATCCTGATCGGCTGCCTCGCCGGCGCCCGGCGGCATGCGGAGCTGGCGCTGGTCCATCTCGACGGCCACAGCGACTTCCGCCACCCCGGAAACTATGAGGACTTCCCGCTGCATTCGGCCGCCGGCATGGACCTGGCGCTGGCGATCGGCCTGGGCGACCCGCTGATGCTGCGCTGGGACGGCGCACCGGACCCGCTGGTGCCGGCGGAGCGGGCGATCCAGATCGGCGAGCGCGAGGGGCGGGACCCCGATTGGGGCTGGGAGGACATCAACGACACCGCGATCACCCGGATCGACATCTTCGAGCTGCTGGAGCTCGGGCCTGAGCAGGCGCTGCGCCGCAGCTTCGCGGTGCTGGACCGGACGCCGGAGATCCCGTTCTGGCTGCATCTCGACGTCGACATCCTCGACCAGGCGGTGATGCCGGCGGTGGATTCGCCCGGCAGCCCGGGGCTGGATTACGACGGGCTGGCGGCGCTGCTGCGCGGCTTCCTGGCCTCGCAGCGCTGCATCGGCCTCGACATCACCATCTACGACCCGGACCTCGACCCGGACGGGACGTATGCCCGCGGCCTGGTGGGGATGCTGGCCGATGGGCTGGCGCCGTTGACAGGCGCCCGCCGCCGGCCCTAGAGCCGTCGCCGATTGTCGCGACCGGAGCATCCGATGGCCGCCGAAACTCCTGCCAGCTCGGGCGTCCGCGTTGCGATTCCGCGCGGCGTGTGGATGCTGGGGTTCGTCAGCCTGTTCATGGACGTCTCGTCGGAGATGATCCACGCCCTGCTGCCGGTCTTCCTCCTCACCACCGTCGGCGCCAGCGCCGCGGTGATCGGGCTGATCGAGGGCGTGGCCGAGGCCACCGCCTCGATCGTCAAGGTGTTCTCCGGCGTGCTCAGCGACTGGTTCGGCCAGCGCAAGCTCTTGGCCGTGATCGGTTACGGCCTCGGCGCCCTGTCCAAGCCGCTGTTCCCGCTGGCCGGCAGCGCCGGGCTGGTGCTGGCGGCGCGCTTCGTCGACCGGGTCGGCAAGGGCATCCGCGGCGCGCCGCGCGACGCGCTGGTCGCCGACCTGACGCCGCCGGCGATCCGCGGCGCCGCCTACGGGCTGCGCCAGTCGCTCGACACCGTCGGCGCCTTCGCCGGGCCGCTCCTGGCGATCGGGCTGATGCTGGCCAGCGGCGGCGACATCCAGCTGGTGTTCTGGCTGGCAGTGATCCCGGCGATGGTCTCGGTCGCGATCCTCATCGGCGGCGTGCACGAGCCGGACGCGGTCCGGCCGGCCAAGGCGGCGCGGTCGCCGATCCGGCGCGACGAGCTGCGCCGGCTGGGCGGCGCCTATTGGCGCGTGGTGGCGGTCGCGGCGGTGCTGACCCTGGCCCGGTTCAGCGAGGCCTTCCTGGTGCTGCGGGCGCAGGAGGCCGGGCTGGCCGCGGCGCTGGTGCCGCTGGTGCTGGTGGTGATGAACCTCGCCTACGGCCTGTCCGCCTATCCGGCCGGGGTGCTGGCCGACCGCCGCGACCCGAAGCGGCTGCTGGTCCTCGGCTTCGGCGTGCTGGTGGCGGCCGACCTGGTGCTCGCGTTTGAAGGCGGGCTGTGGGCGGTGATCGCCGGCACCGCGCTGTGGGGGCTGCATATGGGCATGACCCAGGGGCTGCTGGCGGCGCTGGTGGCCGAGACCGTGCCCGCCGACCGGCGCGGCACCGGCTTCGGCCTGTTCAACCTGGCCGGCGGGCTGGCGTTGCTCCTGGCCAGCGCGCTGGCGGGCGGGCTGTGGACGTGGATCGGCTCCGGCGCCACCTTCCTGGCCGGCGCCGGCTTCACCGTGATCGGCCTGGCCGGCGCCGTGCTCCTGCTGCCCCGCCGCACCATCGCCGCAGGTCAGTAGGCGCGCGGCAAGCCCTGTGTCCGGGCAGGGCGAGCTTCACCATCGAGGCCGCTTCAGCTTCCGATGCAGCCGTAATAGGATCGCTGTTGGAAGGCGGGGGCCTATGAAAAAGATCATTCTCATCGAGGCGAACGAGATCCCGTTCCGAGTGTTCGACCGCTATGTCGAACAAAACCCCGGCGGCTTTCTCGCCCGATTTCTCTCCGAATGCATTCAATACGAGACGATATGCGAGGACGAGCAGCAGCTCGATCCCTGGATCAGCTGGCCGACGATGCATCGCGGCACGACGGACCGGAACCATGGGATTCTGCATCTGGGCCAACCGATCGCCCCCGAGGTCGAGAAGGATTATCCACCGATCTGGGAATGGCTGCGTCTGGCCAACCGCAGCGTCGGTGTCTTCGGTTCCCTGCACAGCTCGGCGATCCCGACGCGCATGCAGGACTACGCCTTCTATCTGCCGGATTATTTTGCTGCCGATGCAGCGGCATGGCCGCCCGAGCTCGAGGCGTTTCAGCGCTTCAACCTGGTGATGACCCGCAATTCCGCGCGCAATGTTTCGATGAGCCTTGGCCCGGCCTCGGTGTTGGGCGGATTTCTGGGCAAGGTGGCGCCGAAGCTGTCCATGAACACCGCAGGGCAGATTCTCGGTTTCCTCGTTGAGGAGCGCTTCAAGCCCTACAAGCGGATCCGGCGACGATCCTTCCAGCCCGTGATCATGGCCGACCTGTTTCTGGACAATCTGGAACGGACCAAACCGGATTTTGCGACCTTCTATACCAACCATGTCGCCGCGGCGATGCACCGCTATTGGGCGGCGCAGTTCCCGGAGGATTATCGTGAAAAGGTCGATGTCGACTGGATCGAGAAATACAAAGGCGAAATCTCCTTCGCGATGGCAAAGTTGGAAGGAATTATCAGGAAGTTCATGAAGTTCGTGGAACGCAACCCTGAATACGGGATCGTGATGGCGTCAAGTCTTGGTCAGGCAGCCATCCGCTTCGGCCGGACGGATGAGTTTCTGACCATCGTGAGCGTCGAAAAGCTGATGGAGGCCCTGGGGGTTGACCGTGCCCATTGGGCGAGCGCCCCTGCGATGGTGCCCTGCGTTTCGATCCGGATGCAGGGGAACCATCCGTCACGCGACGAAATCCAATCAAGATTGGAAAATATCCGGGTTGCTGATCATCGCATGGTGTACTCTCCCAGGCCTGACAAGCCGCTTTGCTTCGACATCAAGGACGACTACATTCACTTCTATGTTTCGGTCGACAACTACAAAGGGGATAATTTTGCGTTTTATGGCAACCGAAAGATCCCCTTTGAAGACATCGGCTTCGGCATGATGGCGCATGAAGACAATGTGAATTGCACGGCGCAGCATGTGCGCGGGGGCACCCTGTTCATCCATCAGCCCGGCGAGGCCAAGCCCATCTCGCCAGGCGCGGCGAGAACGCAGATATCGACGATCGACTTCGCGCCCAGCGTGCTCAGCCACTACGGGATCGACGCGGGCGGTCGCTTCGAGGGCAAGCCGAGCATCCGGTTCTGACGCAGCAGCCCAACGGGCCGGGTTCGCCCGCGGCGAAGCTCACATTCCGCCGTGGTCCATGCGGCCAAATTCGCGGCAGCGAAACCCGACCTGTCGAGCGCCGTCCGCTTAGTGCGCCATCAGCACCGGGCGGTCGGCGTGGAACAGCATGTGCTCGGTGACGCCGCCCAGGATCATCTCGCGGAACCGGCTGTGGCTGTAGCCGCCCATGACGATCAGCCCGGCATTGGCGCGCTGGGCCGCGGCCAGGATGGCGGCGTCGACCGACTGCTTCGGGTCGTCCTCGGCGATCCGGTTCGACGGCGCGCCGTGGCGGCTGAGATAGCGCACCAGCTCGGCCGCGGTGCAGCGGTCCTCGCCCTCGTCCCGGGTGTAGACGCTGACCGCTGTCGCGCCTTCCAGGAAGGGCAGGGCGGCGGCGACGCTGCGCGACGCCTCCTTGCCGCCATCCCAGGCGACCAGGATGCGCTCGGCGAAATCCTCCGCCACCGGTCCCGGCACGATCAGCACCGCCCGGCCGGTCTCGAACAGCGCCGCCTCCAGCACCGCCCGGCTGGCATTCGGGTCCTGGCCCGGGCCGGGCGTCACGATCAGGTCGGCGACGGTGCCGCGGTGGCCGATCACAGCGGTCTCGCCGCCGGTCTCCTCGCGGTACTCCACCTCCGGCCCAGCGCCGGCCTCGGCCGCGGCGGCGTCGAACACGGCGCGGTTGCGGGCGGCGACCTCGTTCGAGGCCTTCTCCGCCCCTTCCAGCAGCATGCTGGTGGCGACCGCCATCTCGGCCCCGGTATAGGCCAGGACCCGCTGCGGATCGGGGCGGAGCGACAGCACCTCGACCGAGGCGTCGAAGCGCCTGGCGACGCGCAGCGCCGCGTCGAGCGCGGCGCGGTCGCCGGCATGGCCGCTGAGGGGGACGAGCAGGTGCTGGATGGTCATGCAGCCTCCGGGGCTTTCAAGTCCATGGGCATTGTCCTCCCAAGGGAACCGCCGATCCAGCGTTTCGGTGCCCCGCATGGCTGCGTCCCGCTTGTACGGGTCAGGCGTCCGCTACCGGCAACGACAGCTTGTGCTTCTTCAGGATCGCGGCCTGCCGCTTCGCCAGGGTGGCCTGGTCGAAATCGGCGATCAGCTCGTTGAACAGGTTGTGCCAGTTCACCCGGGCCTTGAGGTGGATGAAGACCGATCCGAGGCCGAGCGCCGCGCGGTCCATGAACACGAATTCGCGCGGCACCTCGACCCCGCCGACCCGGCGCAGCTCCTTGTGCACCTGCTCGGCGGTCTCGCGGCCGTAGACGCCGCCCTTGGCCTCGCCGATCAGCCGAACCTTGTTCTCCAGGATCGGCCCGTACAGGAAGCTGGCCCAGACGTTCAGCACGTCGGCCAGCTCCTTGGTGATGGTCTTGAAGCCCCAGGTCCTGTAGGCCTCGACCGCCCGGTCGCGGTCGTTGGTCTCGAGCGCCCGGTACAGCTCGATCACCGCGCCGACGAAGCTGGGCGGGAACACCCGGATGCAGCCGAAATCCAGCAGGTTGATCGAATCGTCCGGCCGCACCGTGTAGTTGCCGAGATGCGGGTCGCCGTGGATCACGCCGTAGTAGTACAGCGGCACGTACCAGGCCCGGAACATGTTCAGCGCCAGCTGCGCCCGCTGCTCCTCGCTGCCCTGGACGAAGGTCAGGATCTTCTCGCCGTCCTGCCAGGTGGTGGTCAGGAGCCGCTTGGTCGACAGCTCCGGCACCACCTCGGGCACATGCACGTTCGGCTCCTTCGCCAGCATCTCGGCGTAGAGCTGGGAGTGCCGGGCCTCGAGCGCGTAGTCCAGCTCCTCGCGCAGCCGCTCCGAGATCTCGGCGTGGATCTGCTTGGTCGAGACCGTCTTGTCGTAGCGCTCGAAGATGCCGAGGATCAGCTTCAGCTGCTTCAGGTCGGCCTCGACCGCCGACTGCATGTCCGGATACTGCAGCTTGCAGGCGAGGCGCCGTCCGTCCAGCCCGACCGCCCGGTGCACCTGGCCCAGCGAGGCCGCCGCCGCCGCCTCGTGCTCGAAGCTCTGGAACTTCGACTGCCAGGCCTGGCCCAGCTCGCTCGCCATCCGGCGCTTGACGAAGGGCCAGCCCATCGACGGGGCGTTGGCCTGCAGCTGCTGCAGCTCCTGCGCGTATTCCTTCGGCACCGCCTCGGGGATGGTGGCCAGCATCTGCGCCACCTTCATCAGCGGGCCTTTCAGCCCGCCCAGCGCCGCCCGCAGCTCGTTGGCATGCGCCTCGCGGTCGACCTTGAGGCCGAGATAGCGCTCGCCCGCCACCCGGGCGGCGAGCCCGCCCATGGCGCCGGAGACTCGGGCGTAGCGGCGCAGGCGTCCGCCGAAACTGTTCTCTTCGTCGGCCATGATCCAACCGGGGCAGCGCGGCCGGGCCCGGCCGCCCGACCTATCTAGGGGCAGATCCGCCTTCCGTCACCCCCGGCGGTGTCGCAGCCGGTCCTCGGGCCTGAGTCGGGTTCGTTTCCGTCGCGTTTCCGGCAAAGTCGGAAATCTTGGATCAAGGACAGCAATACTGTCGGTTCCGCGTTGCTTTCTTTCCGGGAAGCTCCCGGTGCGATTGTCCCCGCGGCGAAAGAAGATTACCTATTTGGAGGTGGCCGCGGCGACAGACCGGCGGCCTTTCGGGAGGCATCGATGACGGCAACGGCGCTTGCTTCCGTGAGCCTCGAGGACAAATACACCCTCGACTCCGGCCGCATCTATCTCACCGGCATCCAGGCGCTGGTCCGCCTGCCGCTGATGCAGCGCCGGCGCGACGAAGCGGCCGGGCTGAACACCGCCTGCTTCATCTCCGGCTACCGCGGCTCACCGCTCGGCGGCTACGACCAGGCGCTGTGGGCGGCGCGCAAGTTCCTGCAGAAGCAGAACATCGAGTTCAAGCCCGGGCTGAACGAGGATCTGGGCGCCACCGCGGTCTGGGGCAGCCAGCAGGTCGGGCTGTGGCCCGGCGCGAAATACGACGGCGTGTTCGGCATCTGGTACGGCAAGGGCCCCGGCGTCGACCGCACCGGCGACGTGTTCAAGCACGCCAATTTCGCCGGCACCTCGAAGCATGGCGGCGTGCTGGTCATGGCCGGCGACGACCACGCCTGCAAATCCTCGACCGTGCCGCACCAGTCCGAGCACGCCTTCATCGCCCATATGATGCCGGTGCTGAACCCGACGAACGTCCAGGAGATCCTGGACTACGGCCTCTTCGGCTGGGCGATGAGCCGCTATTCCGGCCTATGGGTCGGCTTCAAGACCATCGCCGAGAATGTCGACAGCTCGGCCTCGGTCTTCGTCGACCCGAACCGGGTCAGGATCGTGCTGCCGGAGGATTTCGTGATGCCGCCCGGCGGGCTGAACATCCGCTGGCCCGACCCGCCGCTGGTGCAGGAGGAGCGGCTGATGCGCGACAAGCTGTACGCCGCGCTCGCCTTCGCCCGCGCCAACAGGCTCGACCACCTGGTCTATGACAGCGGCCGGCACCGCTTCGGCATCGTCACCACCGGCAAGTCTTATCTCGACGTCCGCCAGGCTCTGGATGACCTCGGCATCGACCGGGAGCTCGCGGCCCAGCTCGGCATCTGCATCTACAAGGTCGGCATGCCCTGGCCGCTGGAGCCGACCGGCGTGCGCGCCTTCGCCGAAGGCCTCGACGAGCTGATCGTGGTCGAGGAGAAGCGGGCGCTGATCGAGAACCAGCTGAAGGAGCAGCTGTACAACTGGCATGCCGACAAGCGGCCGGTGATCGTCGGCAAGTTCGACGAGAAGCGCGACTGGATCCTGCCCTCGACCGGCGAGCTGACGCCGGCGCAGATCGCGGTCGCGATCGGCCGGCGCCTTCTGAAGTATCTGGACCATCCCGGCCTGGCCGAGCGGGTCCGCTACCTGGAGGAGCGCGAAGGCCAGAAGAAGATCGTCAAGGCGGCGGTCGACCGGGTGCCCTATTTCTGCTCCGGCTGCCCGCACAACACCTCGACCCGGGTGCCGGAGGGCAGCCGGGCGCTAGCCGGCATCGGCTGCCACTACATGGCAACCTGGATGCCGGACCGGCATGCCGAGACCTTCAGCCAGATGGGCGGCGAAGGCGTCGCCTGGATCGGCCAGGCGCCGTTCACCGAGACCAGGCATGTCTTCGTCAATCTCGGCGACGGCACCTATTTCCATTCCGGCAGCCTGGCCATCCGCGCGGCGCTCGCGGCCGGCGTCAACGTCACCTACAAGATCCTCTACAACGACGCTGTGGCGATGACCGGTGGCCAGCCGGTGGACGGCACCATCACCGTGCCGATGATCGCGGCCCAGCTGCGGGCCGAGGGCGTCCAGACCATGGTCGTGGTCACCGACCGGCCGGAGATCTACGGCGAGCCGGGAACGCAGAGCAAGCTGCTGCCGGCCGGCGTCGGGGTCGAGCACCGCGACCGGCTCGACCACATCCAGCAGCAGCTGCGCGAGACGCCCGGCGTCTCGGTGATGATCTACGACCAGACCTGCGCCGCGGAGAAGCGCCGCCGCCGCAAGCGCGGCACGATGGAGGATCCGGCCCGCCGGGTGTTCATCAACGAGGCGGTGTGCGAGGGCTGCGGCGACTGCTCGAAGGTCTCGAACTGCCTGTCGGTGGTGCCGGTCGAGACCGAGTTCGGCCGCAAGCGCGCGATCGACCAGTCCAGCTGCAACAAGGACTATTCCTGCGTCAACGGTTTCTGCCCGTCCTTCGTCTCTGTCCTGGGCGGCAAGCTGCGCAAGCCGAAGCCGGCCGCGGAGGGCCAGGCAGACCTGTTCCCGACGCTGCCGGAGCCCGAGCTGCCGTCGCTGGAGCAGCCTTACGGCATCAGGATCACCGGCATCGGCGGCACCGGCGTGATCACCATCGGTGCCCTCCTGGGCATGGCCTCGCATCTCGAGGGCAAGGGCGTGTCGGTGCTCGACCAGGCCGGCCTGGCCCAGAAGGGCGGCGCCGTGGTCAGCCATGTCCGCATCGCCCGCAAGCCGGAAGACATCCACGCCGTGCGCATCGCCGCCGGCGGCGCCCGGCTGATGCTGGGCTGCGACCTGGTCGTCGCGGCCTCGGGCGAGGCGCAGTCGAAGATCCATCCCGGCCTGACCCGGCAGGTGGTGAACAGCCACGAGACCATCACCGGCGCCTTCACCCGCAACCCCGATTTCGTCGTTCCCGGCACGTCGATGCTCGAGACCCTGGCGAAGAACGGCGGCGACCCGAAGCTGCTGGACGCGGTCGACGCCACCCGCCTCGCCACCGCGCTCTTGGGCGACAGCATCGCCACCAACCTGTTCATGCTCGGCTACGCCTGGCAGAAGGGGCTGGTGCCGGTGTCGCACGAGGCGCTGGAGCGCGCGATCGAGCTGAACGGCACGGCGGTCGCCATGAACAAGGCCGCCTTCCTGTGGGGCCGCCGCGCCGCCCACGACCTCGCCCGGGTCGAGCGGCTGGCCGCGCCGCCGCAGGAGGAAGGGCACCGGCTGTCGCGCAGCCTGGACGAGGTGATCGCCCGCCGGGTCGAGCAGCTGACCGCCTACCAGGACGCCGCCTACGCAGCGCGCTATGCCGCGCTGGTCGGGAAGGTGCGGGCGGCCGAGGCGAAGCTGGGCCGGGAGGAGCTGACCGAGGCGGTGGCCCGCAACTACTACAAGCTCCTGGCCTACAAGGACGAATACGAGGTCGCCCGGCTCTACACCGACGGCAGCTTCCTGAAGCAGATCGAGGCGCAGTTCGAGGGCGACTACAAGCTGCAGTTCCACCTGGCGCCGCCGGCCTTCGCCGAGAAGGACCCGGACACCGGCCATCTGAAGAAGCGCGCCTTCGGGCCCTGGATGCTGAAGGCGTTCAGGCTGCTGGCGCGGATGAAGCGGCTGCGCGGCACCGCCTTCGACCCGTTCGGCCGCACCGCCGAGCGCCGCGCCGAGCGGCAGCTGATCGCGGATTACGAGGCGGTGGTGGAGGAGCTGCTGGCCCGGCTGGGGCCGGACACCCATGCCGTCTGCGTCGCCATCGCCCGGGTGCCGGAACAGATCCGCGGCTACGGCCACGTCAAGGACGAGAACCGGGACAAGGCCAAGGCGCGCGAGGCCGAGCTGCTGGCCACCCTGCGCACCCCGGCGGCGCCGAAGCTGGCGGCGGAATAAGGGCTCAGTCGGGCGGCGGTGCCGACACGCTGCATTGCACCAGCAGCCGGACCAGCTCCGCCTGCCGGCTGGTGCCGGTCTTCTCGAAGATATGGGCCAGATGGGTCCGGGCGGTGCTGTCCGAGATCGACCGGCGCCTGGCCGCGGCCCGGATGCCGTCGCCGCGGGCGATCTCGACGGCGAAGCCGGCCTCCGCCGCCGTCAGCCCGAACAGCTCCTGCAGCAGGGCGGAGGCGGGCGCCGCGGTGCGGTCCGGATCGACGATGAAGATCGCCACCCGCGGCTGCGGCCGGCGGTCCCCGACCCCCGCCTCGCGGATCGGGATCACGGTCAGGAGCAGCGGGCGGGCGCCGGAGGGGCGCGACACGCGCATCCGGGTGCCGGCGGCGGCGGCGCGGGCCGCGGCATCGAGGCCGGGGGGCGCGGTCCCGGCCGCCGCGGCCATGGCGACGGCGCGCCGCAGCCGGCGGGTCTCTTCCGGCAGCGCCGCGGCGATCCCGGACGGCCCGGCCGACAGCCCGTCGGGGCGGGCGACGAGCGCGCCGGCCCGCCGGTTGAGATAGGCCGGCCGGCCCTCGGCATCGCAGAGGATCAGCCCGAGATCGATCCGGTCGAGCACGGCCATCGCATCGGCGAAGCGAAGGTCGGCGGCGCCCAGCGTCCGGCGGAGCTCCAGCACGCGGGCGAGATGGGGCAGGACCGCCTGCAGCGCCGCGACGTCGCGGTCGGTGAAATCCGGCGCGCCCAGGACCCGGCGGACGGCGACGTAGCTGCCGTGGGTCGGCGTCTGCCGCACCAGCGCCACGATGCCGTAGAAATCGCCGTTGGGCCGGACCACCTGGTTGTAGAAATCCGACCGGATGAAATCACGCTCGGGCTTCAGCTCCAGGCTGCGCACCGCCCGGCCGAGCGGCAGCCTGGCCGCCCATGGCGCCGTCCGCGGGGCGCCCGGGGCCGACATGCGCTGCAGATGGGCCGGGTCCCAGCGCCAGCCGATCATCAGATCCGCCCGCCGTTGCGGCTGGTCCTCGACCAGCAGCGATCCGCGCTGCCCGTCGGCGACGGCGGCGATCGCCTCGACCGCGCCGGGCCAGGCATCCGGCGACGCCGCGGCGTCGTAGATCCGCTGCACGGCCTTGAGGATTGCGTCCGCCCGGTCCATGCCCCCCCGCCTGCCGGAAACGTCACGCTCGCTGTCGGGAATTTTATCACAGTCCGCGGCGTTCCGGTACGCCGGCGGCGGTCAGGCGCCGCCGAGGTGCTCGACCAGGATCCGGGCGCCGACCAGGATCAGGCCGAACCCGCCCAGCACCTCGGCCAGTCGGCCGAGCCGGGCCCCGGCGCCGCGGCCGAGCAGGAAGCCCAGGAGGCACATGCCGAAGGTGACCGCGCCGATGGTCAGGCTCGCCGTCCAGATGTCGATCCGGACGAAGGCGAGGCTGACCCCGACCGCGGTGGCGTCCAGGCTGGTGGCGATGCCGGCCATGGCCAGCGCACCCAGGCTCGACCGCCGGTCCGGCGCCGGGGCCCGCTCCGGCATCATCCCGTGCCAGGCCATGCGGCCGCCGACCAGGCCGAGCAGGACGAATGCGACCCAGTGGTCGATCGCCGCCACCGCCTCGGCGAAGGCGATGCCCAGCGCCCAGCCGAGCAGCGGCATGACCAGCTCGAACCCGCCCAGCACGACGCCGACCCGCATCGCCTCCACCGCCTGGGCGCGCACCGGGATGCGGCGGGCGGAGGCGCCCTTGCCGATCGCTGCGGCGAAGGCGTCCATCGACAGGCTGAGGGCGAGGCCGAGGGTGGTGGCGAGGGGCACGGGGGCGCATCCGGGTGACGGTCGAGGCGCCCCGGATAGCCGCGTGGACTCGATGGGTCAACGGCGCAAGTCTTTGTTCTGGAATGGTTATTTCGGCTTCGCTGGAAAGTGAAGCCGGGGCTGAACCCTGTGCCCGGCGGCTCGTCCCGTCAGCCGTCGAACTGCGCCGTCAGCCAGGCCAGGGCCATCCGCACCGCCGGCAGCTCGAGCCGGCGCGGATCGCACAGCACCCACCATTGCCCCTCCGCCGCGATGCGGACCGGGAAGGGGCGGACCAGCGTGCCGTCGCGGACATGCTGGGAGGACAGGACGTCGCTGACCAGCACCATGCCGCCGCCATGCAGCGCCACATCGATGGCGACGCTGATGTCGGAGAAGTGCATCTGCCGGGCGGCATGCGGCGCCTTCACCCCGGCGGCCTCGAACCAGCGGCGCCATTCGGTGCCGTCGTCCTGGTGCAGCAGCGGCACCTCGCCCAGCGCCGACGGGTCGGGGATCACGCCGCCGCGGTCGCCGAACAGGCGCGGGCTGCAGGCGGGGGACAGCGCCACCTCCGCCAGGATGCGCGACCACTGCCCCGGCCAGGGGCCGCCGCCGAAGGTGACGCCGACATCGACCCCGGCGGTCGCCACCGCGTCGTTGTCCAGCACCCGCACGGTGCAGGCGACGGTCGGATGGGCCCTCACGAACTCCGCCAACCGCGGCGCCAGCCACTTGCTCGCGAACATCGGCGGCGCGCCGATCACCAGCGGCCCGGCCAGCTCGCCGGCGCGGGCGGCCAGCAGGGTCGCTGCGGCGGAGACGGTCTCCAGGCTGTCATGCACGGTGCGATGGAACAGCCGCCCGGCCCCGGTCAGGACGACGCGGCGGCCGCGCCGCTCGAACAGCGGGAAGCCCACCGCCTCCTCCAGCCGGCGCATCTGGTGGCTGACGGCGCTGTCGGTCAGGTGCAGGGCCCGGGCGGCGCGGGAGAAGCTCTCGTGCCGCGCCGCCAGGTCGAAGGTGCGCAGCGGGTCGAGGGGCAGGCGCATGGCATCCGCCTTCATGAATTCAGATCATCTATTTCCTGAGATTTGATCACTTTGTGTCAAGTAGGTGTCACGATAGGGTTGGATGCATCACCGGGCGCGCCAAGACGTCCGGACCATCCGACAGGGGCGAAAGTCATGGGTTGCGCCATTCGAGGCATGCTGATCGCCAGCACCGTCCTGGCGGCCGCCGCGCTGGCGGCGGAGGGCTCGGCCGCGGCGCGGGCGGAGGAGCTGCGGCTGGGGGCGGCCGGGCCGTTCACCGGGCCGGAGGCGTCGTTCGGCGAGCAGATGGCCAGCGGCGCGGAGCTCGCGGTCGCTGACATCAACGCCAGGGGCGGCATCCTCGGCCGCAAGGTCGTGCTGGAGCTGGGCGACGACCAGTGCGACCCGCGCCAGGCGGTCAGCGTCGCCAACGACCTCGCCGGCCGCGAGGTGGCGGCGGTGGTCGGGCATTTCTGCTCCTCCTCCTCGATCCCGGCCGCGGCCGTCTATCACGACAGCGGCATCCCGATGGTGACGCCGGCGTCGACCAACCCGGCCCTGACCGACGAGGCGGCGGCCAAGGGCTGGCAGGAGGTCTTCCGGGTCTGCGGCCGCGACGACGCCCAGGGCGCGGTGTCCGGCCGCTACCTGGCCGCCCACTTCAAGAAGGTCGCGATCGTCCATGACCGCTCCGCCTTCGGCACCGGCGTGGCCGGGGAGACGCGCAAGGCGATGAACGCCGCCGGCCTGAAGGAGGTGCTGATCGAGAGCATCAACCAGGGCGAGCGCGACTTCTCCGCCGTGGTCAGCAAGCTCAAGGACGCCGGGGTCGAGGCGGTCTATTACGGCGGCTACCAGACCGAGGCCGGCCTCCTGATCCGCCAGTCGCGCGACCAGGGGCTGGCCGCCGTCTTCGTCGCCAGCGACGGCATCCTGGCCGACGATTTCTGGGCGATCGCCGGCACCGCGGCCGAGGGCACGCTGATGACCCATCCGCCCGACCCGCGCGGCAGCGCCGCCGGCAAGGCCGTGGTCGAGGCGCTGAAGGCGAAGGGCAAGAGCCCGGACGGCTTCGCCCTCTACAGCTACGCCGCCTTCCAGGTGCTGGCCCAGGCGGCGGAGGCCGCGGGCAGCGCCGAGCCGGAGGCGATCGTCAAGGCGCTGCGCGGCGGCAAGCCGTTCGACACCGTGATCGGCCCGATCCGCTTCGACGCCAAGGGCGACGTCGTCGACCCGTCCTACGTCATGTACGCCTGGCGCGGCGGCACCTATGCCGAGCTGGACTGACCGGCCCATCCCGAAACCGGAGCACACCATGTCCGAACCGACCGATCCCGGCCTGATGCCGCCCGGCCTCGTGGTCAACACGATGAAGGGCGATCCCGGCGAGCACCGCGCCGGCAGCTGGCTCGAATGGGACGGGAAGTGGGAGGGGCTGCAGGCGGCGCTGCTGGGCATCCCCTTCGACGGCGCCTCGGTGGTCCGCACCGGGTCGCGCCACGGTCCGGATTCGGTGCGCCGGTCGATGATGTACTACACCACCTACAGCAGCGGCGACGGCCGGGCGATGACGGGATTCCGCGCCGCCGATGTCGGCGACGTGCCGACCGTGGTCACCGACCTGCCGGGCAGCCACGACCGGATCAGCGCCGCGGTCGCCGCCATCGCCGGCCGCGGCATCGTGCCGGTGGCGATCGGCGGCGACCATTCGATCTCCTTCCCGATCATCCGCGGCGTGGTGCGGGCGCTCGGGCCCGGCAAGCGGCTGGGCGTGATCCATTTCGACGCTCATCACGACCTGCGCAAGGCGCATCTCGGCGCCGAATCCAGCGGCGTGCCGTTCCGCAAGTCGCTGGAGCTGCTGGACGGGGCGCTGTCCGGCCGCAACCTGGTGCAGATCGGCATGGCGGAGTTCGCCAACTCGCCGCAGCTCGCCGGCTATGCTGCGGAGCAGGGGGTGACCGTGATCCCGGCGCTGGAGGTCCGCCGCCGCGGCATGGCGGCGGTGGTGGAGCAGGCGCTGGCCCTGGCGACCGACGGGGTGGATGCGCTCTACGTCTCGGTCGACATCGACTGCATCGACCAGAGCCAGGCGCCCGGCACCGCGGCGCCCAACCCGGGCGGGCTGGATGCGCGCGACGTGCAGGACGCGCTGCGCCGGATCGGCAGCCATCCGAAGACGGTGGGATTCGACCTGGTCGAGATCTCGCCGCCCTTCGATCATGACGACATCACCGGCCGGACCGGCGCCGCCCTGGTGCTCAACCTGCTGTTCGGCCTGGCCGGCCGGGCCGGCTGAGGTCGCCGGTCAGCTGAAGAACAGCCAGATCAGAATCAGGATCGGGATCGGAATCCCGAGCAGCCAGAGCAGGATGTACGGCACGCGGCGCCTCCGGTTCGTTCGGCCGCACGCGGGCGGCCTCTACGATCCGGAACGGCGGCTCTGCGTCTCCGGTTCCCCTGCCGGCCGCGGCTCGGGCATCGCCGGCAGGCCGTCCAGCAGCACGCCGATCGCGGCATCGGCCACGGGCGTCCGGCGGTCGCGGGCGTAGAGGCCGTACTGGGCGGCCAGCGGCCCCGGCACCCCGGCGGACGGCTTCAGCACGCGCATGCCGCCCGCGCGGACGGCTTCGGGCGGCAGCAGCCCGACGCCCAGCCCGTTCTCGACCGCCGCCTGCAGGGCGGTGACGCTCTGGCTCGTGAAGGTGACCCGGTGCTCCCGGCCGGTCGCGGCCAGCGCCTCGATCATGCGCCGGCGCCACAGGCAGGGCGCGGTGAACGCGACGAGGTCGAGGGGCCGCTCCGGATCCGGGGCGCAGTCGGGCGCGCACACCCATTGCAGCTCGACGGTCCAGGTGGCCAGGGCGTCGGCCGTCACCACCGAGGTCGGGCCCAGCATGATGTCCAGCCCGTCCTCGCCCCACAGCCGCCCCAGCGCCACGCTGTGCTCGACCACCACGTCGAGGCGGATGTCGGGATAGGCTCGGTGCAGCCGCCCCAGCGCGGCCGGAAGCGCCGCGGAGGCCAGCTCCTCGGCCAGGCCGATGCGGACGCCGCCGCTGATCTCCTTCTGCTGCAGCCGGGCCACGGCCTCGTCGCCGAGGGCCAGGATGCGGGTGGCGTATCCCAGGAAGATCTCGCCCTCGGCGGTCGGCACGACGCCGCGGCCGGTGCGCTGGAACAGGTGCCGCTGCACCAGGCCTTCCAGCCGGCGCATCTGCATGCTCAGCGCCGACTGGGTCCGGCCGGTCTGCGCCGCGACCTTGCTCAGGCTGCCCTGCCGGCAGACCGCCACATAGGTGCGGAGGAGGTCGAGGCCGATCTGCTCGGATATCATTTTCGATGAACTCTGATGTTCATGGTATCAGCCTACAACCATGTCCCGCCCCACGCCATCTCCCGGGCATCAGCAGCGCAGGACAGGGGCGAACCCCATGAAAGCGATCCGTGTTCACCGCCACGGCGGGCCCGAGGTGCTGGCCTATGAGGAGGTCGATATCGGCCGGCCCGGGCCCGGCGAGGTCCGGGTCCGCAACCGCGCGGTCGGCCTCAACTTCGTCGACACCTATTTCCGCACCGGCGCCTATGCGCCGCCCGCCCTCCCGTTCACGCCCGGCAACGAGGGCGCCGGCGAGGTGGTCGAGGTCGGCGCGGGCGTGGAGGGCTTCGCGCCGGGCGACCGGGTGGCCTATGTCGGGACGCTCGGCGCCTATGCCGAGGAGCGCATCGTGCCGGCCCATTTCCTTGTGCGCCTGCCGGACGCCATCGGTTTCGAGACCGGCGCCGCGATGATGCTGAAGGGCCTGACGGCGCAGTTCCTGCTGCGCCGCACCTTCCGCGTCGGGGCGGGCCACACCGTCCTCATGCATGCGGCAGCGGGCGGCGTCGGCCTGATCCTGACGCAATGGGCGAAGCATCTAGGCGCCACCGTCATCGGCACGGTGGGCTCGCCCGAGAAGGCCGTGCTGGCACGCCGGAACGGCTGCGACCACGTCATCGAGTACCGCCGGGAGGATTTCGCCGCGCGGGTGCGGGAGATCACGGGCGGCGAGGGCTGCGACGTCGTCTATGACGGCATCGGCCGCGCCACCTTCCCGGCCTCGCTCGACTGCCTGCGGCCCTTCGGCACCTTCGTCAGCTTCGGCGCGGCGTCGGGGCCGATCGAGCCGTTCGACATCATGCTCCTGATGCGGAAGGGCTCGCTCTTCGCCACCTGGCAGCTGCTGTTCCAGCACCTTGCGAAGCGCGAGGACGTGCTGGCCATGAGCAAGGATCTCTTCGGGGTGGTGGCGACCGGCGCGGTGACGGTCCCGGTCCATGCCCGCCTGCCCCTCGCCGAGGCGGCCGAGGCGCATCGCCGGCTCGAGGCGCGGCAGACCACCGGCGCGACCGTGCTGCTGCCGTAGGGGCGCGCTAACGGCCGGACTGGAGGGCCCGCTCCCGCAGCTCCTCCGCCTCCCGCGCCTCGCGCTCGCGGTTGAGGTAATCCTCGAGCGTCCGGCCGGAGACCGGCTCGAACCGCTCCTCCAGCGTCTCCAGCGTGTCGATCCGGTCGAGGCGGAAGCTGCGGAAATCCTGGCGCAGCTCGCACCAGGCGGTGGCGGTCCAGCGGTTGCCCCAGAAGAACAGGCCGAGCGGCTGCACGATCCGCTCGCTGGTCGCCTCCGGCGCGCTGTAGTGCAGCCGCAGCTTGCGCCGCTCGGCGATGGCGAGGCGGATCGGCTCCATCAGCTCCAGCGGATAGGGCCGGCGGCCGGGAGCATGGATCGGCACTTCGTCGAGCGAGGCGGCGCTGGCCTCCGGAAGCACGCCGGAGATCTTGCGCGCGGCGCTGCCGGCGGCACGGGCCAGGGCCGGGTCGGTCCAGGCCGCGACCATGCGGGCGCCCAGGCTCAGCGCCAGCAGCTCCTCGGCGGTGAACTGCACCGGCGGCGGCTCGAAGCCGCGGCGCAGCCGGTAGCCGACCCCGGCCTCGCCGTCGATCGGCGCGCCGCTGGCCAGCAGGTCGGCCATGTCGCGATAGACCGTGCGCTCCGACACCTCGAGCGCCTCGGACAGCTGCTGCGCCGTGACCAAGGTGCGGCCGCGCATCAGCAGCAGGATCTGGATCAGGCGGTCGGCTCGGCGCATCGGCAGATTGCCTGCCGACGGGGCAGGCGGGAGGGTCAGAGGGAACGGCTCCTGAAGTGATAGAGCCGAACGCTCGGCCCGTCGATGGCCTGCATGAAGCGGTCGAAGCCGGGCAGGGCGGGCGCCGCCGTCGCGGCCGCCTCGGCGCTGGCCAGGTCGCGCCAGCGCACGATGTCGCCGAACAGCCCGTCGGCGCCGATGCCGAAGCTGCGGTCGATATAGCCGTCGAGCCCCGCCAAGGCCGCGCGGCTGCCCTCCGCCGCCCCGACCACGGTCTCGACCGCGATGCCCGGCCGGGCCCGGAACAGCACGACCTCGGTGACGAAGGCCATCGGTGTCTCTCCATCCGTGAGGCCCTGGACGGGCCGTCGATGGAGGCACGATACGACACCCCTCCTGACAGCATTCTGTCAGGAGGGGTGGGGCGCCCGTCAGACGTTCAGCTTGCGCACCGACTGGCGGAACTGGGCGCGGGCGGAGTCGATCGCCTTGCGGGCCTTGTCCAGGCCGGCGCCGACCTGCTCCAGCTCGCTCTCGCTGTCGTTCAGCTTGCCGAGATAGCGCTGGAACAGGTCGCTGTCCTTCGGCACCGCGCCGATGTTCTCGCGCAGCCGCGCCTGCTCCTGGCCGATCTCCGCCTGGCGCTGCTCCAGCCGCTCGGCCTCGGCCTCGCGGTCGCGGATCACCGCGAGCTGGCCGGCCAGCTCCGTCATCGCCTGGCGCACCTTGGCCGGCAGGCTGCGGTCCTCGGCCCAGGCGGCGATCTGGTCGTCGGCGTCCTCGGCCAGGTCGATGGTCTGGGACAGCGGCTGCTCTTGCGTCACTGTCACCGTCTCGGTCCTGCCGGCCGGCACCGCCTGGCGGATGCGGTACTGGCCGGCGACGATCTCGACCTTCCCCTCGGCAGGCTCGGTCAGGGTCCAGCCCTCGTAGCGCGGCGTCTGCAGCAGCACCGTGCGGTTCTCGCCGGCGACGCCGGTGACGGCATAGGTGACGCTGGCGCGCTGGGTGGTGGTCAGCTCCAGCACGCCGTCGACGATGCGGGCGCGGGCCAGGGTGTCGTCCCGCCTGTCCTCGCGGTCGACCGTCACCTTCTGGTCGACGGCGAAGCTGACCAGCCGGGCCTCGCCGGCCGGCAGCGCGCCCAGCCGGGCGTCGCCGACATAGGCGACGGCACCGTCGGCGCCGCGCTCATAGAGGGTCAGCACGCCGGGCGGCAGGCCGGTCTGGCCGTCATTCCTCAGGTCGACCGCGGCCAGGGGGTGCTTCGGCTCGGTCTCCGGCAGGTACAGGTCGATCCGGCCGGCCGGGATCTCGCGGTCGATGATCGGCACCAGCAGCGAATGGCCGGCGGCGACGGTCACCGGCTCGGGCAGGCGGAAGGTGACCTGGGTCGCGGTCTCGCCGGACTCGGCGGCGGTGACCTGCGCGTATTGCTGCCGCGCCTCCTCGTCCTGCGCGATCGCCGCCTCGGCGGCCGGGGCGGCCATCATCGCCATCGGCGCCGGCGGGGCGGCGGCGCCGGCTGCCGCCCGGGCACGGCCCGGGCCGGCCCCGTCGGCGTCGCGGGCGCGCTCGTCGACCGGCGGCAGCACCCGGCCCAGCACCTCCACCGGCACCTCGGGCCGGGCGACGGTGTAGCTCTGGTACAGCGCCTGGCGGAAGGTGACGGGGTTGCCGGACACGACGGTCAGGTCGACGCCCTGCCAGTCGGTGCCGCTCATGTTCTCCAGCACCGCCCAGCCCTGCAGCCCGGCCTTGTCCGCCTTCGGGTCGGCGGCCAGGGTCAGGCGGTAGCTGGTCTTCCACAAGGGCGCCGCGACGACATAGCCGACGCGCAGCGTGCGCTCGCCGTCGCCGGTGGCGCGGATCGCCAGCGTGCGCCGGTCCTTGGCCGAATCGCGGGCCAGGGCGGCCAGCGCCGCGTCCAGCTTGGCCTGCAGCGCCGGGTCGGCGAATTGCAGCCCGTCCGCCTCCTCCAGCAGGAACTGGCGCACCCCGCCCGCGGTCATCAGGCTGACCCGGTGGCGGGTGATCTGCGCGCCGTCCTTGTCCTTCGACGTCTCCGCCACGACCGACAGGATGCGGCCGGAGACGCCGCGGGCGCCTTCGACCCGGACCTCGGCCCCGCGCAGCGCGTTCAGGAGGTCGGCGGGGGAGGACAGCGCCTCCGGCCCGAACGGCATCTCGCGGAAGGCGGCGGCCAGCGGCTCGCGCCCGGGCCGGCTGATCTCGCCGATGCCGCCCCTGTCGTCATAGACGACGATGCTCTTCATCACGTCGTCGACCTGGTCCAGCGGCACGGCCAAGTCCAGGGTCTCGTTGCCGGTGACCCTGGCCTCGTACTCGAAATAGCCGACGCCGCCGGTCGACAGCAGCACGCGCTTGAGCGCCAGCGGCTCGGCGGCGAAGGCCGGCAGGGCCAGGAACGCCACGGCCGCGGCGGCCGGCAAGGCGAGGCGGATCGGTGTCATGCGGGTCCCCCTTCAGGATCGGTCGCAGACCCGACCATGCCGGCCGATCGTGGCGGCGCCGCGGCCATGTGGGGCCGAGCATGGCGGAAAGACGTCCGCCATGCCCGGGCGATCGGTCAATCGAACGGCCAGCCGTCGTTGTCGTTGTAGTTGCGGCGGCCGCGCCAGCCGCCGCCGGTGCAGTCGGCAGTGTCGGTGCCGTCGGTGCAGCGGTTGGTGCCGCCGTAGCGGCCTTCGTCGCAGACGCCGTTATAGGCGCGGCGGCAGCTGTTCGGGCCGTGGTCGCGGTCGCGGCTGGCATAGCCGCGGCAGTCGGCGGTGTCGGTGCCGTCGTCGCAGCGATTGGTGCCGCCGTAGCGGCCTTCGTCGCAGACGCCGTTATAGGCGCGGCGGCAGCTGTTGGCGCGGTCGTTCCGGTCGCCGCGATAGCGGTTGTCGATCCGGGTGTAGCCGCCGTCGCCGTAATAGCCGCCGTCGCTATAGTAGCCGTCGTTGTAGGAGCCGTTGCCGTAGTAGCCGTCCTGCGGGACGCAGGCGATGGCGCCGACGGCGGCGACTGTCAGGGCAAGGGTGCGCAGGAAGGTGGACAAGGGGTGGTTCCTCGAAGGCGTTTCTGGCCGGCCGCAATCTCTTGCGGGGCGGTGGGGAATCAAGGCGCGACACCCCGTCCGGGTTCCGTTGTTTCAGGTGGAAGGATCGTGGACAGCGGGCGGGGGCGTAGGGCATGGTCGGACGTTGCGTCGCCGCGGGGAAAAACTTGCGGATCCATCGCCGGGAACGCGAAGGGAGAACGATCCATGCGGATAGTGGTGTTGCGGGAGCGGCGGGACGGGGAGCGCCGTGTGGCGGCGACGGCGGACAGCGTGAAGAAGCTGGTGGGTCTGGGGGCGACGGTCGTTGTGGAGGCCGGGGCCGGGCTGGGCAGTGCCGTGACGGACGAGGCGTACCGCGCGGCGGGGGTGGAGGTGGCGCCGGATGCGGCGGCGGCTCTCGCGGGCGCCGATGTGGTGCTGAAGGTGCGGCGGCCCTTGCGGGCCGGGCAGGGCGAGGTGGACGAGCTGTCCCTGATCCCGCGGGGGGCGGCGCTGATCGGGGTGCTGGAGCCCTATGACGACGCGGAGAGCCTGTCGGCCTATGCCGAGGCGGGGATCGAGAGCTTCGCCCTGGAGCTGGTGCCGCGGATCACGCGGGCGCGGGCGGTGGGCGTGCTGTCGGGCGAGGCGAACCTGGCGGGGTACCGGGGGGTGCTGGAGGGGGCGTCGGTGGTCGGCCGGGCGTTCCCGAGGATGATGACGGCGGCGGGCACGGTGCCGCCGGCGCGGGTGCTGGTGATGGGGGCCGGCGTGGCCGGGCTGCAGGCGATCGCGACGGCGCGGCGCCTCGGGGCCGTGGTCTCTGCCACCGATGTGCGTCCGGCGGCGAAGGAGCAGGTGCAGTCGTTGGGCGCCAGCGTCGTGGCGGTGGAGGACGAGGAGTTCAAGGCGGCGGAGACTTCGGGCGGCTACGCCAAGGAGATGTCGGCGGAGTACCGGGCCAAGCAGGCGGCGCTGATCGCCGAGACGGTGAAGAAGCAGGACATCGTGATCTGCACCGCGCTGATCCCGGGGAAGAAGGCGCCGGTGCTTATGGACGAGGCGATGGTGCGGTCGATGAAGCCGGGGTCGGTGATCGTGGACCTGGCGGCGGAGCGGGGCGGCAACTGCGCCCTGACCCGGCCGGGCGAGGTGGTCGAGGACCAGGGCGTGACCATCGTCGGGCACAGGAACGTGCCGGGCCGGATCGCGACCGACGCCTCGGCGCTCTACGCCCGCAACCTGGTGGCCTTCCTGACGCCGCTGATCGACAAGGAGAGCAAGGCGCTGAAGGTGGACGGCTCTGACGAGATCGTGGCGGCGACGCGGCTGACCGCGGGGGGCCGTGTGGTGCATCCGGGCTTCGGCGGCCGGGCCGAGCAGGCGGCGTAGGGGAGAGCGGGATCATGGCGGCGGACGGGATCGCAGAGGGCGCGCAGGGTCTGGCCGAGGCGGCGCGGGGGCTGGCGGACCAGGCCCAGGCGCTGGCGGCGCAGGCGCAGGCGGCGACGGCCGTGCCGGCGGGGGGGCACGGCTTCTTCCTCACCGGGGTGACGGTGGTCGTGCTGGCCTGCATCGTCGGCTACTACGGGGGGTGGCGGGTGACGCCGGCCTTGCATTCGCCCCTGATGAGCGTGACCAACGCGATCTCCTCGGTGATCGTGGTCGGCGCGCTGATCGCGGCGGGGCCGGCGGGGATCGGGGCGTCGAGCGTGCTGGGGGCCCTGGCGGTGCTGCTGGCCTCGGTCAACATCTTCGGGGGCTTCCTGGTGACCCGCCGCATGCTGGCGATGTACCGGAAGAAGGGCTGAGGCAGCCCGTACAGGCAAACCAAGACACGACGAGGGGATCGCGATGACGAGCCTGGCGGTGCTGGCGTATCTGGTGGCGGCGGTGTGCTTCATCATGGCGCTGCGGGGCCTGTCGAGCCCGGAGACGAGCCGGCAGGGGAACTGGTACGGGATCGCCGGGATGGCGATCGCGGTGGCGACGACGCTGGTGCTGCTGCCGCAGGTGCGGAACTACTGGCTGATCGTACCGGCGATCGCGATCGGGGGCGGCATCGGCTACGTGGTGGCGCAGCGGATCCAGATGACGGCGCTGCCGCAGCTGGTGGCGGCGTTCCACAGCCTAGTGGGGCTGGCGGCGGTGTGCGTGGCGGCGGCGGCGTTCCTGGACCCGGCCGCGTACAATATCGGCACGCCGGGGGCGATCCATGTCGGCAGCCTGATCGAGATGGCGCTGGGGGCGGCGATCGGGGCGATCACCTTCACCGGATCCCTGGTCGCCTTCGCCAAGCTGCAAGGTCTGGTCTCGGGCAAGCCGCTGGTGTTCCCGTTCCAGCACCCGCTGAACGCCGGCCTGGGCCTCCTGATCGTGCTGCTGATCGTGTGGATGTGCGCCGGGCAGTCGGGGGCAGCCTTCCTGCTGCTGATCCTGGTGGCGCTGGCGCTCGGGTTCCTGCTGATCCTGCCGATCGGCGGGGCGGACATGCCGGTGGTGGTGTCGATGCTGAACAGCTACTCCGGCTGGGCGGCGGCGGGCATCGGCTTCACCCTGCAGAACAACCTGCTGATCGTCACGGGCGCCCTGGTCGGGTCGTCGGGCGCCATCCTCAGCTACATCATGTGCAAGGGGATGAACCGGTCGATCATCAACGTGATCCTGGGCGGCTTCGGCGGCGAGGCCAATGCCGCCGCGGCCGGCGGCGCCTCGGGCGACCGGGCGGTGAAGCAGGGCTCGGCGGAGGATGCGGCCTTCGTGATGAAGAACGCCCGGTCGGTGATCATCGTGCCGGGCTATGGCATGGCGGTGGCGCAGGCGCAGCACGCGCTCAGGGAGATGTCGGACCTCCTGAAGAAGGAGGGGGTGGAGGTGCGCTACGCCATCCACCCGGTGGCGGGGCGCATGCCCGGGCACATGAACGTGCTCCTGGCCGAGGCCAACGTGCCCTATGACGAGGTGTTCGAGCTGGAGGAGATCAACCGCGACTTCGCGCAGGCGGACGTGGCCTTCGTGATCGGGGCGAACGACGTGACCAACCCGGCGGCGAAGTCGGACCCGGCGAGCCCGATCTACGGCATGCCGATCCTGGACGTGGAGAACGCCAAGACGGTGCTGTTCGTGAAGCGGTCGATGGCCTCGGGCTATGCCGGGGTCGAGAACGAGCTGTTCTTCCGCGACAACACCCTCATGCTCTTCGGCGACGCCAAGAAGATGTGCGAGGACGTGGCCAAGTCGCTGGCATAGTGCGTTGTCCCGATGTCTGACGACCGAGAGGCCTCTCGAAGGGACGAGCATTACGTCATCGACCTTTGCGATCAAATCCTTCGAAGATGTTCTGTGCGCCAGCATCGGTTCGGTTTCCTGCGAGGGGATCCGGATCGGCTTGGCCGGTCCAGATGCCTGCCGGTGGACGCCTTTTACGCCGATCTCGGGTTGGTCATAGAGTACCGGGAACGACAGCACAGTGAGCCGGTTGCCTTCATGGACCGGCGAATGACCGTCAGTGGTGTGACACGCGGAGAGCAGCGGCGGCGCTATGATGAGCGTCGCCGTGAGGTGCTTCGCGAGCAAGGCATCGCGCTCCTGGAACTGGACTATGTCTCGTTCAAGCACACTCCTCGAAAGAGGCTGCAACGCGTGCCCGACGATGAGGCCGTGATCCGAGCCCGGTTGGCGGCGCTCGGCATCATTGCCGAGTAGACGTTAGGTTCGCGTGCCGCGAACGGCAGCCTACGCGACGCTTTCCAGCTTCAGGCCCTTGCCGCTGGCTGCCTTCGGGCCAAACTCCTTGGTCTGCAGCCGAGGAGACAGGCCATGGCTGAAGCCGATCCGGGCGTCGAGGCCCATTACTTCGAGGATGGCGGTGCCGTGCCGAACAACCCGGCCCTGCCGCTGCTGGTCTATCGCCAGGTCAGCGGGCTCGGCCTCGGCGACATGGCGACGGCGATCGAGGCGCGCTTCGGCCAGAACGGCTGGGGCAAGGGCTGGCGCAACGGCATCTATCCGTTCCACCACTTCCACAGCAACGCGCATGAGGTGCTGGGGATCGCCGGCGGCCGCGCCAAGGTGCGGTTCGGCGGCGCCGGCGGCGTCTCGCTTGAGCTGCTGGCCGGCGACGTGGTGGTGATCCCGGCCGGGGTCGGCCACAAGCGCGAGGAGGGCAGCGGCGACCTGCTGGTGATCGGCGCCTATCCGCCGGGCCAGGACCCGGACCTGGTCAAGGAAGGTGACGGCGACGGCCGCGCCCTGCGCGACAGCATCCGCGGGGTGCCGGTGCCGGCGACCGACCCGGTGCTCGGCGCCGGCGGACCGCTGGTCAAGATCTGGCGCGAGGCCGAGGGCGGGTAGCCGGCCAACGGCAAGCCGTCGCAGCCCTGTCCGTTGCCGATCGACCGCGGCGACGCTATACAGCCCGTGTCGGAAAAGGCAGGCTTGGTTTGGTCAGCCCAGGCCCTTCCGGAAACGAAAGCTCTGGTCTCCCCCCCTGCGCAGGAGACCCCCGCGACGAACGGCGGACGCTGCGTCCTTGTGTTCGCCGGGGCGGTTCTCAGCCCCGCCGCTCCGGTCGAACGCCGACAGAGGAGTGGTTCATGCACGACCCGGCTCTCCATGATGTCGTGATCGCCGGCGCCGGCCCCGTCGGCCTGTTTCTGGCCTGTGAGCTGCGTCTCGCCGGCCTTTCGGTGCTGGTCCTGGAGCAGGCCGGGGACCCGCGTTCGCCCCTGAAGCGGCTGCCGTTCGGGATGCGCGGCCTTTCGGCGCCGACCCTCGAAGCCCTGTACCATCGCGGCTTGCTGGACGACGTCGCCGCGGCGCAGCGCGCGAAGGATGCATCGGGCGGCGGCACCGTGGCCGCCGCGCATTGGCTGCAGCAGCCGCGCCGCCCCGGCGGCCATTTCGCCGGCATCCCGTTCTACCAGGACGACATCGACAGCTCGCAATGGCCGTATCGTCTGCCGAGCCCGGCCGGCACCAGCATGCCGGTCGACCTGGAAACCCTCGAAACCGTTCTGGCCGCCCGCGCCACCGCGCTGGGTGTCGAGATCAGGCGCGGCGTCGGCGTCGCAGGCTTCGATCAGGCCGACGGGGTGACCATTCGCGCCGGCGGCGAGACCGTCCGCGGGCGCTGGCTCGTCGGCTGCGACGGCGGCCGCAGCACGGTCCGCAAGGCCGGCGGCTTCGACTTCGCGGGCACCGATCCCGAGTTCACCGGCTATTCCGTCGATGTCGAGTTGGCCGATCCGGACACGCTCCGCCCCGGCCGCCACTACACGCCGACGGGCATGTACACCTATGCGCGGCCCGGGACGGTGGCGATGGTCGAGTTCGACGGCGGCGCCTTCCACCGGGCCCGGCCGGTCACGCTCGAACATGTGCAGGCGGTGCTGCGCCGCGTCTCCGGCACGGACGTGACCGTGACGGCGCTCCGGCTCGCCACGACCTGGACGGATCGCGCCTGCCAGGCGACCGCCTACCGCAACGGGCGGGTGCTGCTCGCCGGCGACGCCGCGCACATCCACTCCCCCTTGGGCGGTCAAGGCCTCAATCTCGGGCTCGGCGACGCGATGAATCTCGGCTGGAAGCTCGCCGCGACCATCCGCGGCGACGCGCCGCCCGATCTGCTCGACAGCTACTGCGGCGAACGGCATCCGGTGGGGGCGCTGGTCCTCGACTGGTCGCGCGCCCAGGTCGCGCTCATGCGGCCGACCCGAAGCTCGCGCGCGCTCGAAGCCATCATGCGCGATCTGATCGGCACGCGCGACGGCGCGACCTACTTCGCCCGGCGCGTGTGGGGCGTTTCCCTGCGCTACGATCTCGGCGGCGACCATCCGCTGGTGGGCCGCAGCGTTCCCGACTTCGAGCTGGCCGACGGGACCACGGCCGGCGGTCTCCTCAGGACGGGCAGGGGGCTGTTCCTGGACTTCGACTCGCGCGCCTCGCTCCAGGCGCTGGCAGGCCGCTGGAAGGGACGGATCGCTTACGTCGCCGGCGACGCCAAGGACCGGCTGGGCCTGAGCGCCGTGCTGGTGCGCCCCGATGGTGTCGTCGTCTGGGCCGGCGAGGCCGCCCCCGACGAGAAGGACGCGTCCAGGGCCGCGTCACGCTGGTTCGGGGAGCCTGCTCATGGCTCCGCCTGATCCCTCCGGTTAACGCAATGTTCATTGCTTAACCGCCCGTACCTCGTTCATGATATGTTCCATGGACACAGGCGCGGACTCCGATCTCGACATCCAGGCCTACTGCCGCAGCCTCGCGCTGCAGCAGGTCCGGATGCTCACCCGCCTGGCCGAGATCGCCATGCAACTGGCCGAGGCCGAAGGCACCCGCGCCATTGAAGCGCAGGCCTGGGCCGCCCAGGCCAGGGCCGCCCAGCCCGAGGCCGATGAAGCTTCGGTGCAGGCGGCCCGGGCCGAGGCGCAGCAGGCCGGGATGGCCTTCGGCCGCTTCTCCCGCTCGGTGCAGCGCTCGCTCGACCTGCGCTCCCGCGCCGCCGCCGACCTCTGCGCCCGCGACAAGGCGGACCGGAAGGCCCGCCGCGCCCGCCAGCGCAACCATGTCACCGAGGCCTTCTACGCCCTGATCTGGGATCCCGGCCAGGCGACCCGGGAGCTCGACGAGGCCGATTACCACACCAACAATCTGCACGAGCGGCTCGACGCGCTGTACGAGGACGAGGAGGACCGGATCGAGGACCGGCCGGTGGGCGCGGTGATCACCGGCCTGGCCTGCGGCCTCGGCCTGTCCGACGAATGGCGCCGCCGGGCGGCCGACTGGTCGGACCCGCCGCACCCGCCGCCGCCGACCGGCACCCCGGCGGAGGTTCGGGAGCGGCGCCGGGCCCGGCTGCACGAACTGATGAGGCGGGCGTTCAAGGCCGTCGATCCTGCCAAGGCGCCCGGCCTCGAGGCCGGGATGGATACCCGGCTCGAGGAGCCCGACGTCCCGGCCCTGATCGACGCCGAGCCGCCCGCCCGGGCCGCCGCCCGCCTCTGCCGCTCCCTCGGCGTCGACTTCGCCGGCGACGACGAGGAGCCCCCCGAACCCCACGAACCAGGCAAACCCAGCGGACCCGACACCGGGTGACCGGCCTCTCCGCCGGCCGGCGGCTACAGCGTCTGGGCCGAGAAGGTGTCGCAGGTGGTCGGGGTGCCGCTGTCGAAGCCGCGGCGGAACCAGCGCACCCGCTGCTCCGAGCTGCCATGGGTGAAGCTGTCGGGCACGACATAGCCCTGGGACTGCTTCTGCAGCGCGTCGTCGCCGCCCGCGGCGGCGGCCTTCATCGCGCTCTCGATGTCGCCCGGCTCGATGAACCGGCTCTGCTGGTCGCCGCGCTTCGCCCAGACGCCGGCGAAGCAGTCGGCCTGCAGCTCGACCCGCACCGACAGCGCGTTGCCGTCGACCCCGCCGCGGGCGCGCAGCTGGCTGACCTTGTCCATGATGCCGAGCAGGTTCTGGACGTGGTGGCCGACCTCATGCGCCACGACATAGGCCTCGGCGAACTCGCCGGGCGCGCCGAAGCGGCGGCTCAGCTCGTCGAAGAAATCGGTGTCGATATAGACCTTCTGGTCGGCCGGGCAGTAGAACGGCCCCATCGCCGCGCTGGCCGACCCGCAGGCGGATTGGACGGCGCCGCTGAACCGCACCAGCCTCGGCGGCGCATAGCGGCTGCCGGCCTCCTGGAACACGGCGCCCCAGGTGTCCTCGGTGCTGCCGAGCACGGCGGCGAGGAACTGGGACATCTCGTCCTGCTGGGCGCCGGACGGGCCGGAAGCGGTCTCGGTCTGTGACGGGCCCGGGCCGGGGTCGACCTGCTGCAGCAGGGCCGAGGGATCGACGCCGAAGAACAGCGCCACCAGCACGATGACGATGGCGCCGATGCCGCCCACCCCGCCGACCGCGGCCGGGCGCATGCCGCGCCGGTCCTCGACATTGCTGCTGCGCCTCAGATTCTGCCACCGCATCGACGTCTCTCCCCTGATGCGCCCGGACAACCCGCCGCGGCCCGTCCGGTTCCATCCTAAGGCAGGAGCGTCGATCGTGCGATCCGCCATCGTTTCGCCGCGGGATCGCGCTTAGGATACGGGATCGCTTCGCTCTGGATGCTCCGCCTTGGTCCAGGCATGCCCGTTCTGACGTTTCGCCTGCTGGTCGCCTGGACGGTGCTCTGCCTCTGCGCGGCGGCCGATCCGGCCGAGGCCGCCAAATCCGGCCCGAACAGCTGCCGCTGGGCCTTCGACGACCGCTGCGACGAGCCGGGGATCGGCACCGGCGACTGCGCCTCCGGCACCGACACCGCGGATTGCCGGCCGGTCCGCGCCGGCGGCAACGACAGCTGCCGCTGGGCCGAGGACCACAGCTGCGACGAGCCGGACATCGGCACCGGCGTCTGCGCCGACGGCACCGACGTCAGCGACTGCCGGCCGCTCTACGCCCGGCGCAACCGCGACAACAGCTGCGCCAGCGCCTTCGACGACATCTGCGACGAGCCCGGCGCCGGCACCGGGCGCTGCGCCGTGCGCAGCGACACCGCCGACTGCCTGGGCCGCGACACCCCGGCCGGGATCCGCGACCACTTCTTCGGCCGCGACCAGCGCCGCCTGGCCCGGGTCGACCGTATGCCGTGGAGCGCGATCGGCGAGCTGACCTTCGACCACGGCGCCTGCTCCGGCACCCTGGTCGGCCGGCGGGTGGTGCTGACCGCCGCGCATTGCTTCATGCGCGACGACGATTCGCTGGACAAGCCGCGCCGCTTCCGCGCCGGCCGCAACGGCGCCAGCCAGGTGGCGGAGGCGGGCGTGGCCGGCTTCTTCCTGCCGCCGGGCTTCCGCCAGGGCCGCAGCCATGGCGGCGAGTCCTGGTACAGGCTCGACTGGGCGCTGGTCGAGCTCGACGCCGATATCGGCGACGTCACGGGCGTCATGGCGGTGCACCGCCTCAAGCCCGAGGACAAGGCCGAGATCGAGGCCGGGCGCTGGGTGCGGGTGATGCAGGGCGGCTACGCCTGGGACGCGCCGGACCGGATGACCGAGCATGTCGGCTGCCGCGTCGTCTCGCTGCGCGACGACGGCACGCTGCTGCACGACTGCGACATGACCAAGGGCGACAGCGGCTCGCCGATCTTCATCAAGCGGTCCGGCGGCTATGCCGTGGTCGCCGTGGTCAGCCGCTTCTACGGCGGCGACGACGGCAGCCGCTCGGCCTATCTGGCGGTCGACAGCCGGGCCTTCGAGAAGGCGGTGGCGAAATACGTCGCCGCCCATGGCGGCTGAACGGTGAGGGCCGTTCTCGCGATGCTCGCGGTCCTCGCCCTGGCCGGGCCCGTTCGGGCCGACGACAGCTGCCGCTGGGCCCGGGACGGCGCCTGCGACGAGCAGCGCTTCGGCGGCTCGGGCGAATGCGCCGCGGACACCGACGACGCCGACTGCGCCGCCTTCAAGACCGGCGACAACAGCTGCCGCTGGGCCTTCGACGGCCAGTGCGACGAGCCGGAGATCGGCACCGGCGAATGCGATGCCGGCCGCGACAGCACCGATTGCCGGCCGCTGCGCGCCGGCGGCGGCGACGGCTGCTACTGGGCGGGCGACGGCGCCTGCGACGAGCCGGGCATCGGCACCGGCGTCTGCCCGGACGGCACCGACATCAGCGACTGCCGGCCGCTCTACGCCCGGCGCAACCACATCAACAGCTGCGCCACCGCCTTCGACGATGTCTGCGACGAGCCGGGTCTCGGCACCGGCCGCTGCGCCGCCCGCAGCGACACCGCCGACTGCCTGGGCCGCGATACCGTCCCCGGCATCCGCGACCACTTCTTCGGCCGCGACGACCGCCGCATGGTCCGGCCCGACCGCATGCCCTGGACCGCGATCGGCGAGATCGCCTTCGACAGCGGCGGCAGCTGCACAGGCACCCTGGTCGGAAGGCGGGTGGTGCTGACCGCGGCCCACTGCTTCTTCCGCGACGACGGCGAGCGCGACGAGCCGAGCAGCTTCCGCGCCGGGCGCGACGGCGACAGGTCGGTGGCGGAGGCCGGCATCGTCTCGGTCCAGCTGGCGCCGGGCTACCGCCCCGCAGCGGATCGGGAGGAGGAGGGCCAGGGCTCCGACTTCGGCTCCGACTGGGCCATCCTGCTGCTCGACGCCGACATCGGCGACCGGGCCGGCATCATGGCGGTGCACCGGCTGACCGAAGCGGACGAGGCGCGGATCAAGGCCGGCGACTGGGTGCCGCTGGTCCAGGCGGGCTACGCCTGGGACGCGCCGGACCGGATGACGGCGCACAGCGGCTGCCGCGCCCTGGCGCTGCGCCGCGACCACACGCTGAAGCACGATTGCGACATGACCAAGGGCGACAGCGGCGGCCCGATCTTCATGAAGGAGAGGGGCGGCTACGCCGTGGTCGCCGTGGTCACCCGCTTCTTCCGCGACGGCGGGGCCGAGAACGCCTATCTCGCCGTCGACAGCCGGGCCTTCGCCGACGCGCTGCAGCGATACCTGGTCGCGCATGGGGGGTGAGCGCGGGGCGGGGATCGAGCCGCCTTCGTCGTTGCGCCGGGGGCGGAAGGCCCTAGCGTGCGGCACGTCATGACCGACGCTTTCAACGCCGCCCTCCTGCCCGAGGGATTCTACGACGTCCTTCCGCCCGACGCGGCGCAGGAAGCGGCGGTGATCGAACGCATGATGGCCGTCCTCGGCAGTCATGGCTTCGACCGGGTCAAGCCGCCGCTCGTCGAGTTCGAGGACACGCTGCTGTCCGGCGTCGGCGCCAGCATGGCGCGGCACACCTTCCGCCTGATGGACCCGATGGGCAGCCGCATGCTGGGCCTGCGCGCCGACATGACGGTGCAGGTCGCCCGCATCGCCCGCTCCCGCCTGGCCGCTGCGCCGCGGCCGCTGCGCCTGGCCTATGCCGGCCAGGTGCTGCAGGTGCGCGGCACCCAGCTGCGGCCGGAGCGGCAGTTCGCCCAGGTCGGCGCCGAGCTGATCGGCGGCGCCCAGCCGGCGGCGGATGCCGAGGCGGCCCTCTTGGCGGTCGAGGCGCTGCAGGCGGTCGGGGTCGACCGGCTGGCGCTGGACCTGACCGAGCCGACCCTGGTGCCGGCGCTGCTCGGCGCCCTCGGGGTGGAGGGCGAGGCCGGCACGGCGCTGCGCCACGCGCTCGACCGCAAGGACGCCGCCGCCGTCGCCCAGCTCGGCGGCACTGCCGCGGCGGCCCTTGGCGGGCTGCTCGCCGCCTCCGGCCCGGCCGATGCGGCGCTGGCCGCGCTCGCCGGCATCGACCTCCCGGCGGTGACCCGGCCGATCCTGGACCGCCTGGCCGAGGTGGTGCGGCTGATCCGCGCCTCGGCGCCGGACCTCATGGTGACGGTCGACTTCGTCGAGCATCGCGGCTTCGAGTACCACACCGGCGTCGCCTTCACCCTGTTCGCCCGCAATGCCCGCGGCGAGGTCGGCCGCGGCGGCCGCTATCGCGCCAATGGCGCCGAGGGCGAGGAGGCGACCGGCTTCACCCTGTTCATGGACACGGTGCTGCGCGCCGCCGCGCCGCCGCAGGCGCCGCGCCGGGTGTTCCTGCCGCGCGGCACCGCGCCGGGCGAGGGCGCCGCGCTGCGCGCCCAGGGCTATGTCACCATCGCCGGGCTGGAGCCCGGCGCCGATCCTCTCATCGAGGCGCGCCGCCTCGGCTGCGGCTGGGTCCTGCGGGACGGCCGGCTCGACGAGATCTGAGTTAGAAGGCACGAGGTATTCCGATGGCGAATGTGGCCGTGGTCGGCGCCCAGTGGGGCGACGAGGGCAAGGGCAAGATCGTCGACTGGCTGTCCAGCCGGGCCGACGTGGTGGTGCGGTTCCAGGGCGGCCACAATGCCGGCCACACGCTGGTCATCGGCAACAAGGTGCTGAAGCTGTCGCTGCTGCCGTCGGGCATCGTGCGGCCGGGCAAGCTCGGCATCATCGGCAACGGCGTGGTGGTCGACCCCTGGGCGCTGCTGGCCGAGATCGAGAGGATCCGCGCCCAGGATGTCGAGGTCGGGCCGGAGAACCTGCTGCTGGCCGAGAACGCGGCGCTGATCCTGCCGGTGCACGGCGCGCTGGACCGGGCCCGCGAGGCGGCGCGCGGCGAGGGCAAGATCGGCACCACCGGCCGCGGCATCGGCCCGGCCTATGAGGACAAGACCGGCCGCCGCGCCATCCGCGCCTGCGACCTGGCCGACGAGGCGGCGCTGCCGGGCAAGGTCGAGGCCCTGCTGGCGCATCACAACGCGCTGCTGCGCGCGCTCGGCGCCGACGAGGTCGACCCGGCCGAGCTGCTGGCCCAGCTGCGCGAGGTGGCGCCGAAGATCCTGCCCTATGTCGGCGTGGTGTGGGAGCGGCTGGACGCGCTGAAGCGCGAGGGCAAGCGCATCCTGTTCGAGGGCGCCCAGGGCGCGATGCTGGACATCGACCATGGCACCTATCCCTTCGTCACCTCCTCCAACACCGTCGCCGGGCAGGCGGCCGCGGGCTCCGGCATCGGGCCGAAGGGCGTCGGCTATGTGCTGGGCATCACCAAGGCCTACACCACCCGCGTCGGCTCCGGCCCGTTCCCGACCGAGCAGGAGAACGAGATCGGCCGCCGGCTGGGCGAGCGCGGGCACGAATTCGGCACCGTGACCGGCCGGCCGCGGCGCTGCGGCTGGTTCGACGCGGTGATGGTGCGGCAGGCGGTGAAGACCGGCGGCATCGACGGCATCGCCCTGACCAAGCTGGACGTGCTGGACGGCTTCAAGTCGCTGAAGATCTGCATCGGCTACGAGCTGGACGGCCAGGTGCTGCAGCATTTCCCGGCCGGCCAGTCGGCCCAGGCCAGCGCCAAGGCGGTCTACGAGGAATGGGACGGCTGGGAGGAGAGCACCAAGGGCGCCCGCTCCTGGGCCGACCTGCCGCCGACCGCCATCAAGTACATCCGCCGGATCGAGGAGCTGATCGAGGCGCCGGTGGCGCTGCTCTCGACAAGCCCGGAGCGCGACGACACCATCCTGGTGCGGGATCCGTTCGCCGACTAGGACGCCGGCCCGACGCGGAGGATCTCGCCGTCGCTCTCGTCGGTGAGCAGGTACAGCGCGCCGTCCGGCCCCTGCACCACCTGGCGGATGCGCAAGGCCAGATCCTCCAGCAGGTCCTCCGCCCCGGTGATCCGGTCGCCGTCGCGCTCCAGCCGCACCAGCTTGGGGATGGCGAGGCCGCCGACGAAGACGTCGCCGCGCCAGCCCGGCATCGCGTCGGCGGTGTAGAAGGCCATGCCGGAGACGCCGATCGACGGCGTCCAGTGGTAGATCGGCCCGGTCATGCCCGGCGCTTCGCGCCGGCCGGTGCCGACCGGGCTGCCATTGTAGTTCACGCCGTGCGAGACGACCGGCCAGCCGTAGTTCTTCCCGGCCTCGGGGATGTTGATCTCGTCGCCGCCCCGCGGCCCGTGCTCGTTGATCCAGAGCACGCCGGTGTCGGGGTTCAGCGCCGCGCCCTGGATGTTGCGGTGGCCGTACGACCAGATCTCCGGCAGCGCGTCCCGGCGATTGGTGAAGGGATTGTCCTCCGGCGCCGAGCCGTCCGGCCAGATCCGGATCACCTTGCCGAGATGGGAGCCGAGCTGCTGCGCCTGGTCCCGGAACTGGGCCTTGGAGCGTTCGCCGAGGGTGATGAACAGGTGCCCCTGCCGGTCGAAGACGAGGCGGGAGCCGAAATGCATGGCGCTGTCGAGCTTCGGCTTCTGCGAGAAGATCACCTCCACCCCGGTCAGCCGCGTCCCGTCCTCGCTCAGCCGGCCGCGCGCCACGGCGGTGGAGTTGCCGCCGTCGCCGGCCTCGGAGTAGCTGAGATAGACCATGCGGCTCTGGATGAAGGCGGGGTCGACCGCGACGTCGAGCAGCCCGCCCTGGCCGCCGGCGTCCACCTCCGGCACGCCGGCCAGCGGCTCGGAGACCTTGCCGCCGCCGATCAGGCGGAGATTGCCGTCGCGCTCGGTCACCAGCATCCGCCCGTCCGGCAGGAAGGCGAGGCCCCAGGGGTGGCTCAGCCCTTCGACGACGGTCTGGACGCGGATCCGGCCCTTCTCGGTGTCGTAGGCGGCGTCGACCGCGGCGGCCTCCGGGATAGGGGCCAGCAGGGCGGCGGCGGTGAGGGCGGGGGCGGCGAAGGCGGGGATGGGCACGCGCATGAGGCTCTCCTCGTCTCGGTCTCGACCCGTCTGACATGGGGGCGGGGCATCGCAGGCAACACTTCGCCGCGGCGCGCTTCGAGGACATGATGACGCGGCCGGGAGGGCAGGCGGATGACGGACGGGATCGAACGGGCGCTGCTGCAGGCCGTCTCCGCCACGCGTGGACATTTCCGCTACGAATCGGGTCATCACGGCGACCTCTGGCTCGACCTTGACCTGCTGTTCGTCGATGCCGCCCGGATGCGGCTGGGCCGCGGCGCTGGCCGGGCGGGCGGCGGGGCTGGGGGTGGAGATCGTCTGCGGTCCGCTGACCGGCGGCGCCTTCCTGGCCCAGTCGATCGCGGCCGAACTCGGCCTCGGCTTCGTCCATGCCGAACGCAGGATCGAGGACGGCGCGGTGCAGTACCGGATCCCGGCGCCGCTGGCGGCCGTGATAGCCGGGCGGCGGGTGCTGGTGGCGGACGACGCGATCAACGCCGGCTCGGCGCTCGGCCTGACCCTGGCGGAGCTGTTGCGCCATGGCGCTGCGCCGGCCGGGGTCGCCTGCCTTCTGACCCTCGGCGAGGCGGCGGGCCGGATCGCCGCTGGCCACGGCGTGCCGTTGCTGGCCCTGGCGGCGTTGGCGCGCGGGATGTGGCGGCCGGAGGACTGTCCGCTCTGCGCTGCGGGCGAGCCGCTCGTCGATCAGGTGCCGAAGGGCTGATCCACAAACGAAAACGGCCGGAGCATCGCCCCGGCCGTCTCGGTTCATCGGTTGCCCGATCAGTGGGCCAGCTTGGCCTCGACCGCGGCGTTGCGGATCGCCTTTTGCAGCTTCTCGAAGGCGCGCACCTCGATCTGGCGCACCCGCTCGCGGCTGATGCCGTATTCCTGGCTCAGATCCTCCAGCGTGGTCGGCTCGTCGCGCAGCCGGCGCTCGCTCAGGATGCGGCGCTCACGGTCGTTCAGATGCGACATCGCATCCTTCAGCAGCTGCCGGCGCTTGCCGAGCTCCTGCCGGTCGGCGAGCATCACCTCCTGGCTGTCGCGCTCGTCGACCAGCCAGTCCTGCCACTCGCCTTCGCCGTCGACGCGCAGCGGCGCGTTCAGCGAATGGTCCGGCGCGGCCAAGCGGCGGTTCATCGAGATCACGTCCTGCTCCGGCACCGACAGCTCGGTGGCGATCTTGGTCACCGTCTCCGGCTTCAGGTCGCCGTCCTCGATCGCCTGCAGCTGGCCCTTCAGCTTGCGCAGGTTGAAGAACAGCTTCTTCTGCGCCGCCGTGGTGCCCATCTTCACCAGCGACCAGCTGTGCAGGATGTATTCCTGGATGGCGGCGCGGATCCACCACATGGCGTAGGTGGCCAAGCGGAAGCCGCGGTCCGGATCGAACCGCTTGACCGCCTGCATCATGCCGACATTGCCCTCGGAGATCAGCTCCGAGATCGGCAGGCCGTAGCCGCGGTAGCCCATCGCGATCTTGGCGACCAGCCGCAGATGGCTCGTCACCAGCCGGTGCGCCGCTTCGGTATCGCCATGCTCCCGCCACGCCTTGGCGAGCATGAACTCCTCCTGCGGCTCCAGCATCGGAAACTGACGGATTTCCTGCAGGTAGCGGCTCAGGTTGGATTCGGACCCCAGGACGGGCAGGCTTGCTTGTGCCATCAATCTTGCTCCCTCTCCGGCGCCCGGCCCTTGGGAGGCGGGCGCCCTTCCGGATGACTCATCCGGACCGATTCATAATACCCGACTTCAGTACTCGGGTATACGGTCTTCCCCTGCGAGGGAGACGAGCAAATGTCGCATGTCTCCCGGCAGAGGCCTCGTGAATTCGAGTTCACGTTGATCCGCCGGATGGCGGAAGCGCAGCTTCGCCGCATGCAGCGCCTGCCGCGGAAAGCTGCGCGCCGTATCGTTTCCGGCCGACTTGGGCCCGATAGCCGAGCGCGGGCGTCGGCCATAGACCGGATCGCCGATCAGCGGATGGCCGATCGAGGTCAGGTGGACCCGGATCTGGTGGGTCCGCCCGGTGTCCAGCTTGCAGGCGATCAGGCTGGCCTCGGCCCCGGCCGGGCGCAGCACGCGGTAGTGGGTGCGCGCCGGCTTGCCTCCAGCCTTAACGAGAGCCATGCGCTGCCGGTTCCGCGGGTCGCGGCCGATCGCGCCCTCGATGGTCCCGGCCGAGGGACTCGGCCGGCCCCAGACCAGGGCGAGATAGGTGCGCGACAGGGTGCGGTCCGCGAACTGGGCCGACAGCGCCTTGTGGGCGGCGTCGGTCTTGGCCACCACCATCAGCCCGCTGGTCTCCTTGTCCAGCCGGTGGACGATGCCCGGGCGGGCGACGCCGCCGATGCCGGACAGCTGCGCGCCGCAATGGGCGAGCAGGGCGTTGACCAGGGTGCCATCGGGATTGCCGGCCGCGGGGTGGACCACCAGCCCGGCCGGCTTGTCGATGACGATAAGATGGGAATCCTCGTACACGATATCAAGCCCGATCGCCTGCGGCTCGGGCTCCGCCGGAACCGGCGGCGGCACGCGGATTTCGAAGCGCTGGCCGGGTTTGACCTTGACCGAGGCGTCTTCTACTGTCCGCTCGCCCTCCCGCACGCAGCCCGTGGCGATCAGCGCCTGCAGCCGTGACCGAGACAGGTCCGGAACCGCGGCGGCCAGGGCGCGGTCCAGCCGCTGGCCGGCGGCGTCCGGACCGATAATGACGGGAATCGTCCCGTCGCTGGAAAGGGGTGAGACGGGTGCGTCTGGAAGCTGGGTCATTGCGAGCGGTGAAGATAACCGTTTGGGCGATGCTTGTGGTCATCATCCTGCTCGCTGCCGTCGTCGTCGGGGAATTGGGCCGCCGCTTCTTCGCCCCGGGGTCCGCCCCGGCACCGACCGCCGCTGTTCCCGCCACGACGCCGGCGACCGCCGCCGCGCCGTCCGCGCTGCCCGCCGGCAGCCGCATCACCAGCATCGCCGTCGCGGGCGATCGCGCAGTGATCCTGATCACACTGCCCGGCGGCGGGCAGGAGCTGCGCAGCATCGACCCGCGCACCGGCGCCGCCGCGACCCTTCTGACCACCGCCCCGTAACCGGAAGATTCGGCATGACCGACGTGATCAACCTCGCCAGCGACAACGTCGCCGGCGCCGCGCCCGAGATCCTGGCGGCGATCGCCGGCGCCGCCGATGGGCGCGTGCCCTCCTATGGCGGCGACGAGGTCACCGCCCGGCTGCAGGACCGCCTGTCGGAGGTGTTCGAGCGCCGCGTCGCCGCTTTTCCGGTGCCGACCGGCACGGCGGCCAACGCCCTGGCCCTGGCCACCTTCACCCCGCCTTATGGCGCGGTGCTGTGCCACCGTGAGGCGCATGTCGCGGTCGACGAATGCGGCGCGCCGGAATTCTACACTCATGGCGCCAAGCTGATGCTGGCCGAGGGCGCGCACGGCAAGCTGACCCCGGCGATGCTGGAGGCCGTCTTCCCGACGGATTGGCGCGGCGACGTGCACCGCAGCCAGCCGGCGATGCTCAGCCTGTCGCAGGCGACCGAGGCCGGCACCGTCTACAGCCCGGCCGAGATCGGCGCGCTGACCGAGGCGGTGCGGCGCTGGGGCCTGGCGGTGCACATGGACGGCTCGCGCTTTGCCAATGCCCTGGCGGCGCAGGGCTGCTCGCCGGCCGAGCTGACCTGGAAGGCCGGCGTCGACGTGCTGTCCTTCGGCGGCACCAAGAACGGCTGTGTGATGGCCGAGGCGGTGGTGTTCTTCGACCCGGACAAGGCGGCGGATTTCGCCTTCCGCCGCAAGCGCGCCGGGCACCTGCTGTCGAAGATGCGATTCGTCTCGGCCCAGCTCGAGGCCTATCTGGCCGACGGGCTGTGGCTGCGCTTGGCGCGCAACGCGAACACCCGGGCGCGGCAGCTGGCCGAGGGGCTGCAGGCCTTGCCGGGCGTGACGCTGGAGCACCCGGTCGAGGCCAACGAGGTGTTCGTCCGCCTGCCGGCGGCGCTGGCCGAGGGGTTGAAGCGCCAGGGCGTGGTCGCGGCGCATTGGGAGGGCGAGGTCTGGCGCTTCGTCGGCGCCTTCGACACTGATGCGGCAACGGTCGAGACGGTGCTGGAGCGGGCGCGGCGCTGCCTCGCGCCCGGTGCTGCGGCAGCGGCCGGATAGGGCTGTCAAAAAACCGACGGAAATGTCTTGCGTCGGCGCGCGGGCTCCCCTATATCCGGGCCCGCGCCTCAGTCCCCTTCGTCTAGAGGCCTAGGACACCGCCCTCTCACGGCGGTAACAGGGGTTCGAATCCCCTAGGGGACGCCATCTCTCTAGAGTATGTCTAGAAAGAGATGAGCGATGATGTGCTCTGTGGCTTAATGATGAGCCGCGATGGTGCGCCTCTCCGATAGAGGTCGACCTGCATAGCGCAAGGCCGAGTCTGATAGCGGCGACGTCGGCACCTATCCAACAGATCATCGTCCTACTCTCGCATCCATGCGCGACGGATGGATTCGCGCTTCGGCAGTGTCGGGCAACCAGACCGACAGGCGATGGGCGCGTCCCGTCGCCTGCGCGTCCCGCAACCACCTTTGTTATCACGAAGGCTGCCGCATGGCGGCTTTGGCTCGACCCTCCTGGCAGGCCGGCCGAAAAGCGCGGGGACCGTCCAGTCACGCCTTGGCTCTGCTGTCGAGCGCCTTGGAAGCGACGCCTGGCTTCATTGCCCTGGTCTTCCGCGCCTTGGTTGGCCTGGGCGTCTCGACATCGATCCATGTGCCCGCTCTGCCCGACGCGATGATGGCGTCGCAGACGACCGTCGTCTCCAGCGCGTCGCGGAAGGTCGGCGCGGCCGGCTTGCCGTCGGCCAGGCCATGCAGGAAATCGGCGACCTGATGCACGAAGGAATGCTCGTAGCCGATGATGAGCCCCGGCACCCACCATTTGCCGAGATAGGGGTGCTCGCCGTCCGTGACCAGGATCGAGGTCCAGCCGCGCAGCACGCCGGGCGTGCGGTGGTCGAACCAGGCGACGCGGTTGAGGTCGTGCAGGTCCCAGGCGAAGGAGCCCTTCTCGCCGTTGATCTCCAGCGTGTAGGCGGCCTTGTGCCCGCGCGCGTAGCGGGTGGATTCGAAGGTGCCGAGCGAGCCGTTCGAGAAACGGGCCAGCACCGCCGCCGCATCGTCGATGCCGACCGCCTGAACCTTGCCGGTCAGCGCGTGCTTGCGCCGCTTGACGAAGGTTTCGGTCATGGCGGTCAGGCTTCGGATCGAGCCGTTGATCCAGATCGCCGTGTCGATGCAGTGCGCCAGCAGGTCGCCGGTCACGCCCGACCCGGCCGCGTCGACATCGAGCCGCCATGTCCCGGCGCCGCCCTGCGGCACGTCGGGCGAGATGGTCCAGTCCTGCAGGAACTTGGCGCGGTAGTGATAGATCCTGCCCAGCAGCCCCTGGTCGACGACCTGCTTGATCAGGCTGACCGCCGGCACGCGGCGGTAATTGTACCAGACCATGTTCGGCACGCCCGCCGTCTCGACCGCCTGCACCATCGGCAGCCCCTCGGCGGCGCTGCGGGCCAGCGGCTTCTCGCAGGTGACCATCTTGCCGGCCTCGGCCGCCGCGATCGCGATCTCGGCATGGCTGTCGTTCGGCGTGCAGATGTCGATCACGTCGATATCCTTGCGCTCCACCAGCCTGCGCCAGTCGCTCTCGACGCCCTCATAGCCCCAGGTCTGCGCGAAGGCCTTGGCCTTCTCGCCGTTGCGGGCGGCGACCGCCTTCAGGACCGGCCGGTGGCCGGTGTCGAAGAACTGCGAGATCTTGCCCCAGGCATTGGAATGGGCCCGCGCCATGAAGCCGTAGCCGACCATGCCGACATTGAGTGTCTTGGCCATCGTTGGTCCTTCCGCCTCAGTCTTCGCGCCAGCCATGGGCGTCGCGCACCTTGATCATGGCGCCGAGAACGGCGTTCCAGGTGTTCTGGTCCTCCATCACCGCATTCGGGAACATGCAGCCGTCCCAGCAGATATGGCGCATCC
This sequence comes from Inquilinus sp. Marseille-Q2685, assembly GCF_916619195.1. NCBI lineage: Bacteria > Pseudomonadati > Pseudomonadota > Alphaproteobacteria > Rhodospirillales > Rhodospirillaceae > Inquilinus > Inquilinus sp. Marseille-Q2685. Next base: position 1,323,719 of record NZ_CAKAKL010000002.1, on the reverse strand, counting down.
TCCTGGTCAGGGTGCTGTCGCCGTCGCGCAGCCAGTAGCCGGCATGCTTGACGATATCGAGCCGGCCGTTCGGGTCCGTGACCTGGCAGTGGCGGCCGGTCTTCTCGTGGTCGCCGGAGCCGAAGACGGTGCCGTCATTCTGGGCGACGTGGAAATCCATGGTCCAGGGGCGGAGGGCATCGGCCACCGTCCGGTAGGCGGCGTCGAGCGTCGCCTGATCGGACCAGTCGAAATCCCTCGGCAGGATGCGGTCCTGCTCGGCGTTGTACCCCAGCGTGTAGAGCATCGAATGCGCCATGTCGGCCTGGTAGCCCACCACCCCCGGGCGGTCGACGAGCTCGAGCAGCTTCACCATCTCGCGCCAGGAATGCATGCCGCCCCAGCAGATCTCGCCCTCGGCGACCAGGAATTCGCCATGGTCCTCGGCGATCTCGGCGGCTTCGCGGAAGGTCTGCGCGATCAGCCGGGTGTTGCCCTCCGGATCCTGGCACCAGGCCTCGACGCCGGTCGAGGAGTCGATCCGGATGCCGCCGGTGGGCCGGATGCCCAGTTCGCGCATCTGCCGCCCGATGGCGCAGGCTTTCCGGACCTGCTCGACGAAGCGCTTGCGGTCGTCGGCCGAGCCCATGGCCGATCCGCCGCCGGCGCCGCCCCAGATCGGCGCGACGAAGGAGCCGACCTTCAGCCCGTAGCCGGCGATATGGTCGGCCATCCGCTTGACCGCGTCCTCGTCGCTGTCGATCGACATATGCGGATCGGTGATGAACAGGTCGATGCCGTCGAATTTGACGCCATCGACCTCGGCCTCGGCGGTCAGGCGCAGCAGCGTGTCGAGCGGGATGATCGGCTCGGAATCGCCGCCCTTGCCGACGATGCCGGGCCAGGCCGCGTTGTGCAGCTTGGGATAGGTGTTGGCCATCGGATCCTCCCCAGATCTGACGTCGCAGGCCTTGTCTTGACTGCCGGTTTGCCCGGTCAGCGGCTCGACCCTGTCCGGGGGCTTCGGCCGCGACCTCGAGCCGCGCCCCCGGATTCCCCACATTAAACGACGGACGCGCCAGGCCGGCCAGATCGAAGACGGACCACCGGTCCGGCCGGTTAGAGCCGCGTCGCGATGTACTTGGCCTCGAGGAATTCCAGCACGCCCTGCGCGCCGCCCTCGCGGCCGAGCCCGCTCTGCTTGGTGCCGCCGAACGGCGCCGCCGGGTCGGAGACCAGCCCGCGGTTGAGACCGACCATGCCGGTCTCCAGCCGGCGGCAGACCCGCAGCCCGCGCGCCAGGTCGCGGGTGAAGACATAGGCGGCCAGGCCGTATTCGGTCGCGTTGGCCAGGGCGACGGCCTCGTCCTCGGTCTCGAAGTGGCTGAGCGCGGCGACCGGCCCGAAGATCTCCTCCCGCGCCATGGCGGCCTCGGCCGGGACGCCGTCCAGCACGGTCGGGGGATAGAAGTAGCCGGGGCCCTCCGGCCGTCTTCCGCCGCAGAGCAGCCGGGCGCCGCGCGACAGCGCGTCGTCCACCAGCCGCTCGATCTTGCCGACCGCGGCCGGGTTGATCATCGGGCCACATTCGGTGGCGGGATCGGTCCCGGGGCCGACCTTCAGCGCCGCCATCCGCGCCGCCAGCTCCGCCGCGAACCGGTCGTAGAGGCCGGATTGCACATAGAGACGATTGGCGGCGGTGCAGGCCTCGCCGCCATTGCGCATCTTGGCCAGCATGGCGCCGTCGAGCGCCAGCTCCAGATCGGCGTCGTCGAAGACGATCAGCGGCGCGTTGCCGCCGAGCTCCATCGAGCAGCTCACCACATGCTTCGCCGCCTCGGCGAGCAGCACCCGGCCGATCTGGGTGGAACCGGTGAAGGACAGCTTCCGCACCCGGGGATCCGCCAGGATCGCCGCCGTCACCGGGCCGGGGGCGGAGGTGGTCAGCACGTTGACGACGCCCGGCGGCACGCCGGCCTCGGCACAGAGGGCCGCGAGCGCATAGGCGGTCAGCGGCGTCTCGCTGGCCGGCTTCAGCACCACGGTGCAGCCGGCGGCGAGCGCCGGCGCGATCTTGCGGGTGGCCATCGCCGCCGGGAAGTTCCAGGGCGTGACCAGCACGCAGATGCCGACCGGCTCGTAATCGACGACGATGTAGTTCGCCCCGGTGGGGGAGAGCATGAAGTCGCCGCAGATGCGCACCGCCTCTTCCGCGTTCCAGCGGAAGAAGTCGGCGGCATAGGCGACCTCGCCGCGCGCGTCGCGCAGGGCCTTGCCGTTCTCCAGCGCGATCAGCCGCGCCAGGTCCTCGGCGCGCTCGCTCATCAGCTCGAAGCAGCGGCGCAGGATCTCCGACCGCCGGCGCGGCGGCGTCGCGCGCCAGGCCCCGGCCGCCTGCGCGGCCGCCTCGACCGCCGCCGCCGCATCCTCGACTGACGCGTCCGGCACCTCGGCCAGCAGCTGTTCGGTCGACGGATCGATGACGGAGATCGGCTTGCGGCCCGCCGGCCACAGCCATTCGCCGCCGATGAAGAGGCCGCGGGCGCAACCCGCCGGATCGAGGCCCGATGCGGAGGAGGGGGGCGCGGGCGCCAGCGGCGTTGCCAGGGTCATGGCCGGATCCCTTATTCGAGGACGGAGTCGGCTGCCGCCGCGTCCAGGTCGCCGCGATAGGCGGCATCGACCAGGCGGCGCATCTCGGCGGGCCCGATCGGGCGCGGATTGTTCTTGATCAGGCGCTCGATGCCGACCGCCTGCTCGGCGGTCCAGTCCAGCTTGTCGGCGGGCAGCCCGAGGCCGGCGAGCGTCGGCGTGATGCCGATGGCGCGCAGCAGCCGCGTCACCTCGTCGATGGCGGCGTCGGCCAGCGCCGCGCGGGCGGTGCGGCCACCGTCGACCCCGAGTGCGATGGCGATCTCCGCCATCTCCTCCAGCGCCGCGGCGCGGTTGAAGCGCATCACATAAGGCAGGGCGGTCGCGACGCCGAGGCCGTGGGGCGTGTGGGTCAGGGCGCCGACGGGGTACTGGATGGCATGTGCCGCCGCCGTGCCCGCCGTGCCGAAGGCGCAGCCCGCGGCCAGCGCCGCCAGCATCACCTCCGCCCTCGCCTCCTCGTCCGTCCCGTCGCGCCAGGCGCGTTCGAGGCCGCGCCCGAGCAGCCGGATGGCGAGGAGCGCGAAATGGTCGGTCAGCGCGCTCTTGCCGATGAAGACGTGTTGCTGCGCGAGCGCCGCCGAAGGCTGGCGCCGGCCTGCCGTGAACGCCTCGATGGCGTGGGTCAGCGCATCGGCGCCGGCGACCGCGGTCAGGGCGGACGGGCAGGAGAGGGTGAGGTCGGGGTCGCAGACGGCCGCGGCGGGAATGAGGTACGGGCTCGAGATGCCGACCTTCAGCATACGGTCCGGGTCGGAGATCACGGCGACCGGGGTCGCTTCCGAGCCGGTTCCCGCGGTGGTGGGAACGGCGACGACCGGCAGAACCGGCCCCGGCACCTTGAACTCGCCGTAATAGTCCGGCAGCCGGCCGCCATGGGTGAGCAGCAGGGCGGCGCATTTCGCCATGTCGAGGCAGCTGCCGCCGCCGATGCCGATGACGAGGTCGGGCGCGAAGCCGCGCGCCTCCTCGGCGCAGTCGGCGGCGCTGTCGCGCGGCACGTCCGGCTGCACGCGGCCATGGACATGGACGTCAAGGCCGGCCGCGCGCAGGCCGTCGAGCATCCGCTCGAAATCGGATGACGTGGCGAGGCGCTCGTCGGTGCAGATCAGCGCCCGGCGCCCCAGGCGGCCGGCGACCGCGGGCAGGGCGCCGCGCTGGCCCTTGCCGAACAGGATCTCCTTGGGCAGCCGGATCGCCGAGAAGGACGTCACGATCGACTCCATCGATGAACGACGCTGCGACTTCTGTTCGCCTATATCCTATATCGAATCGTATAGGATATCGTATTGAATGCGGCGGAGGATCGTGCTAGCTCTGCTGCGTTGTCAAGGGACAAAGCAGTGCGAAGCGAGAAACCACTGATCGCATCCGATCCGGACGAAGGTGGCACGGTGATCCACAGGGCCGCAAGCCTCGCCGAAGAGGTCTACGAGGCGATCTTCGCCCGGCTGATGGCGCTGAAGATCCCGCCCGGCGCCCGCATCACCGTCGACGCCCTGGTGCGCGAGCTCAGCGTGTCACAGACGCCGATCCGGGAGGCGCTCGGCCGCCTGGAGGGCGAGGGCCTGGTGGTCAAGACCCATCTCGTCGGCTACAGCGCGGCGCCGCAGATCTCGCGCCGGCGCTTCACCGAGCTGTACGAGCTGCGCCTGCTGCTCGAGCCCGACGCGGCGCGCAGGGCCGCGTCGGCGATGACGGATGCGGCACTGCAGGAGCTGGCCGAGGCGGCGGGGGTGATGTCGCGCCCGGAGGGGCCGGACGCACGGGCCCGCTACTCCCAGTTCGCGCGCCAGGACGCGGCATTCCACGACAAGATCCTCGACGTCGCCGGCAACGAGCTCATCCGCGAGACGCTGGCGCACCAGCACACCCATTTCCACATCTTCCGCCTGATGTTCCATTCGCGGGTGACCGAGGAGGCGCTCGACGAGCACGCGGCGATCCTGGCCGCCTTCTCCCGGCGCGACCCGGACGAAGCCGAGCGGGCGATGCGCACGCATATCGAGCGGTCGCGCGATCGCCTGCTGCCGGCATTCGACTGATGGCGGCCGTGATCCCGTCCGGCACGAGTCCCTCGCCCGAATGCGGGAGTCGCCAGGGGCGGGCGGATCCGTGATACGCTGGAGGGAAGGGAGGGAAGCGATGGGACAGGGCGACGCCTGCGCGCTGAACCTGACGAATGTCAGCAAGTCCTATGGACGCGTCACAGCCCTGCGCAACCTGTCGTTCAGCGTCGCGGAAGGCCGCTTCTTCGTGCTGTTCGGGCCCAGCTCGGTCGGCAAGACCACGACGCTGCGCATGATCGCCGGACTCGTCGCGCCGGACCGGGGCCGGGTCGAGATCTTCGGCCGGGACTGGACCCACGAGCCGATCGCGGGGCGCGGCGTGTCGATGGTGTTCCAGTCCTTCGCCCTCTATCCGCATCTCACCGTCCGTCAGAACCTGGCCTATCCGCTGGTCGAGGCCGGGGAGGCGCGGGACGAGATCGATCGCCGCGTCCGGGAAACGGCGGCGATGCTCCGGCTCGACGCGAAGCTCGACCGCAAGCCCGGCACGCTGTCGGGCGGCGAGCAGCAGCGGGTCGCGCTCGGCCGGTCCCGGATCCGGCGCCCCCGGATCCTGCTGCTGGACGAGCCGCTGACCAATTTGGACGCCAAGCTCCGGCACGACATGCGCGCCGAGCTCAAGCGGCTGCACCGGCAGTTCGGCCTCACGATCGTCTATGCGACGCCCGACGAGCTCGAGGCGCTGTCGATGGGCGAGGAGATCGCCGTGCTGCGGGATGGCGGCGTCGTGCAGACCGGGACTCCCGATGAGCTCTACGAAGCGCCGCGCGACCTGTATGTGGCCGGCAAGATCGGCTCGCCCGCCATGAACATGATCAGGGGCACGCTGTCCCGCGACGGCGCCGTCGTCGACTCCGCCATCGGCCCCCTGCCATGCCCGCGCAGGCTGAGCGCAGCGGAAGCCGGGGAAGCGGCCGTGGTGGGCATCCGGCCGAGCGACATCCGCCTTGCGGCCGGCGGCGAAGACGGCGTGCCGGCGAGCATCGCCATGCTGGAGCCGCTGGGCGACGTGACGGTGATCTCGATGGAGGCCGGCGGAGAGACGTTGCGGCTGGTGCTGCCGGAAGCGGCGGCTTCGGGCCTGCAGCCCGGCCAGCGGGCCTCGATCGTTCTCGATCCTGGAAAGCTTCACGTCTTCCGGGCTTCGAGCGGACAGGCGATCACCTGACGCAGGAGACCGGACAACAACAAAAAAGCCGACAACACATGGGGAGGAGATCCAAGAATGACGGCAACGACGAAGATCAAGGGCGTGGTGGCGGCGGCGGGCCTGGCCGCCTTGCTGATGACGAGCGGGGCCGGGGTTGCCTTCGCCGAAGAGGTCACGCTGTCGATGGCGGTGCCCGACTGGCCGCCGACGCGTGTCATGAAGAAGTTCTTCGACGAGCAGTACAAGCCGAAATCCGGCAACACCGTGAAGCTCGACGTCGACTTCATTCCCTGGCCCGATTTCTACACCCGGGTGAACGCCTCGCTCACCTCCGGTGAGCAGAAGTACAATTTCATCGTGTCGGACTCGCAATGGCTGGGCGCCTTCGTCGAGGGCGGCTATTTCCGGAAGATCAACGACCTCCTGGACGCCGACCCCGAATTCAAGAAGGCGTTCATGGAGATCCATCCCAACCCGCTGAACGCCTACGCGACCTATCCCTACAAGTCGGAGAACTACTACGGCTTCCCGCAGTTTCCTGACGTGCTGGTCACCTTCGCCCGCAAGGACATCATCTGCGACGAGACCGAGCAGAAGAACTTCATGGCGAAATACCAGAAGAAGCTGCCCTGCACGGGCGAAGAGATCGACGCCATGACGTGGGACGATTTCAGGAACGTCGGCGAGTTCTTCCGGCGCAAGAAGGGCGAGATGCTGGCGGGCAAGCCCGCCGACGACGATTTCTACGGCATCGCCTTCCAGGCCGGGAAGAGCTACGACTTCTCGTCCATGCAGATCAACGGGTTCATCTGGCAGATGGGCGGCAACATCTGGGACGAGACCCAGGTGCCGCAAGGCCAGGCGGAGGGCGTGGTGAATTCGCCGGCCGCGGTGAAGGCGCTGGAGGCGTATCTGGGCCTGATCGAATACATGCCGCCGGTGGCCAAGACCGGCACCATGGACATCTTCAAGTCGGACGAGCTGTTCCGCGAAGGCAAGGTGGCCATGAACGTCAACTGGATCGGGCTGGGCGAGGCCTCGCTCGACCCGAAGACCTCGAAGGTCGCGGACAAGCTGGTGTTCGGCCTGATGCCGGGAACCATGGGGGCCGACGGCAAGATGGTCCGCTGGTCCAACATCGGCGGGCAGCCCTTCGTGCTGACCACCTGGACCTCCGAAACCCAGATCAAGGAGGCCGTGGAGTTCGTGAAGTGGTGGCTGTCGTCCGACATCCAGCACCAGTTCGCGGCGGCGGGCGGTCAGTCGGCGATCAAGTCCGTGTATTCGGACCCCAAATACGTGACCTACCGCCCGTGGAACAGGGCCTGGGCCCCGTCGCTGGACTGGCAGAAGGACGTGTGGCACGTGCCCCAGTTCTTCGAGCTGCTGACCCAGCAGCAGGACCAGTTCGATCTCGCGATCACCGGCAAGCAGGACGCCAAGACGACCTTGGACAACATCGCCAAGTTCCAGCAGAACCTGCTGACCGAGGCGGGCCTGATCGAGTGATGTGACGGAGGCTGCCGCCGGCCGTCCGGGCCGGCGGCAGCCGCCCCGAGCCGCAGCCAGGCGGGCCGGATCCGACAAGCAGAATTGCGATCGAGAGCGCCCATGTCAGTGACACCAACCTTGTCGGCCCCCGGGGGGCGGACGTCGCCGGCATTTCTGGAGGTCTCCGCCGACAACTGGCGGCTGGCCATCGTCGCGGGCGTCGTCGTCTCCGTGGCCGCCGCCGTGGCGGCGCCCGCGGCCGTCGCCTTCTGGATCGTCGGCGCGATGGCGGCGCTGGTCGCCGCGGCGTTCGCGGTCAACGCCTATCGCCGCCGTTACTACGGCGGGCTGCTCGTGGCGCCGGCCATCGCCGTGCTGTTCACGATGAACATCTTCCCGCTGCTGTGGTCGCTGGGGCTGTCGTTCTTCGCCTACCAATCGAACCAGCAGTCGATCCGGTTCGTCGGGCTCGGCAACTACATCAAGGTGCTCACCAACGACATCGCCGCGGCGGACAACTGGCACGCCCTGATCAACACGGCGATGTTCGTCGTGCTGACGGTGACGGCGCAGATGGTCGTCGGCTTCCTGCTGGCGATGCTCTTCGCCAAGCAGTTTCCGCTGCGCAAATATCTCCTGATCCTGGTGCTGACGCCGATGATGCTGTCGGTCGTCGCCTCGGGCGTATTCTTCACCTACTACTACGACCCGACCTTCGGCATCCTCAGCTATGTGATGAACGGTGTCGCCGACGGCCAGTTCATCCTGATGGACAGCAAGGCGGGCGCGGTGGCCGGCATCGTCTTCGCCGATGCCTGGATGTGGTCGCCCTTCGTCATGCTGCTGGTGCTGGCCGGGCTCGTCTCCGTGCCGAAATACCTCTACGAGGCGGCCGCAATCGACCGCGTCTCCGCCTGGCGGCGCTTCTGGACCATCACCTTTCCTTATATCCGCGGGCTGCTGATGCTGGCGCTGCTGTTCCGCACCATCGAGGCGTTCAAGCTGGCCGACCTCGTCATCCTGCTGACCAAGGGCGGCAACGACACGATGACGATCTCCTACCACCTGATCCGCATCGCCAACGAGCAGAACAAGACCAGCGAGGGGGCGGCGATCTCCTACATCATGCTGTTCATGGTGATCGTCCTCACCAACCTCTACCTCTATCTCGCCAACCGCAGGAACCGGGAGAGCTGACCCATGGCCTCCGGCCCATCCATCTGGGAACGCATCGGGTTTCGCCGGAGCCACGGCGTCGCGGAGGCCGGCTGGGGACGCACCCTGGTCGTGGCCGGCGTCAGCTTCGTCTACTTCCTGCCGGTGCTGTTCATCATCTTCACCGCGATCAAGCCGCAGGCGCTGGCGCTGTCCGTGCCGCCGACGCTGTCGCCGACCTCGCTGTTCGGCCTCATCCCCGACCAGTTCGTCTTCACCCCGACGCTGGAGAATTTCGGCTCGGTGTTCTCGCGCGTGATGACGGCCGGCGGGCAGCCGGAGGCGACCGGCTTCGACCGCTTCTTCTTCAACTCGATCGTGATCGCGACCGTCTCGGTCCTGCTGGCCCTCGTCCTCGGCACGCTCGCGGCCTACGGCTTCTCGCGCTACCCGCTCAAGGGCAACGACACCTACCTGTTCATCATCCTGACCACGCGGATGCTGCCGGCCATCGTCGTCATCATCCCGGTGATCCTGATGTTCCGCGCCGTCGGCCTGTCCGGGTCCTATCCCGGCATCATCCTGCTCTACACCGCCTTCAACCTGGCCTTCACCATCTGGATGATGAAGAGCTTCTTCGACGAGCTCTCGACCGACGTCGAGGACGCCGCGCGGATCGACGGGTCGTCCGAGGTCAAGGTGTTCTGGAAGATCTGCCTGCCGCAGGTCGTCGCCGGCCTGGCCGCGACCTTCGTCTTCGGCCTGATCCTGACCTGGAACGAGTTCCTGTTCGCCCTGCTGCTGACCGGCCCCGACACGCGCACGGTGCCGGTGGCGATGAACCAGGCCGTCTCCTCCGGCGGCCGCGGCACCGACTGGACGCTGCTGGCCGCGATCGAGACGCTGTTCCTGATCCCGGTCTTCCTGGTCACCTTCTTCCTGCAGGACCACCTGCTGCGCGGCGTCACTTTCGGCACGGTCAGGAAGTAGCGATGTCGACCATCGAGATCCGCGGGATCACCAAGGCGTTCGGCCCGTTCGTCGCGGTCCGGGACGCCGACCTGTCGGTCGCGGCGGGGGAGGTCGTCTGCCTGCTCGGCCCGTCGGGCTGCGGCAAGACCACGACGCTGCGCATGATCGCGGGGCTGGAGCGGGCGACGGCGGGCGACATCGTGATCGCCGGGCAGCGGATGAACGAGCTGCCGCCGCAGAAGCGCAACATCGCCATGGTCTTCCAGTTCTACGCCCTCTACCCGGCGCTGACGGTCGGCGAGAACATCGCGATGCCGCTGCACCGCGAGGGCATCGGCAAGGCGGAGATTGCCGCCCGTGTCGGCAGGGTGGCCGGCATCCTGCATCTGGGCGACGTGCTGGACCGGATGCCGGGCCAGGTCTCGGAGGGCGAGAAGCAGCGCGTCGCCGTCGCACGCGCCATCGTGCGCGATCCCAACTGCTTCCTGTTCGACGAGCCGCTGTCGCGGCTGGATGTGGAGCTGCGCCACGCCATGCGCGGCCAGATCAAGGCCGTGCTGTCCAACCTGTCCAAGGCCACGGTCATCGTCACCCACGACCAGCTCGAGGCCCTGACCATGGCGGACCGCATCGCCATCATGCGCGACGGGCTGATCGAGCAGGTGGGAAGCCCGCACGACGTCTTCGCCAGGCCGGCCAATGTCTTCGTCGCCAGCTTCATCGGCACGCCGCAGATGAACCTGATCGAGGCGGAGCTGAAGGGCTATGGCGGCGGCAAGGCGACGGTCACCTTCGACCGGCAGGACGTCGACCTCCCCGCGAACCCGGCCGTCGCGGCCCTGGGGCCGGGGCGGGTCACCGTCGGCGTGCGCCCGCGCGCCTTCACCGTGGTGCCCCGGGACACCGCCGGCACGATCGATGCGGTGACCGAGCTGATCGAGCCGATGGGCGCCGAGACGCTGATCCATGCGCGGACCCGGACCGGCGGCGACATCCGGGTGGTCGTCCCGCGCGACCGGAAGGTGACCGTCGGCGAGCCGCTGCACCTGATCCCGGATCCCCTGCAGACCCACATCTTCGCCGCGGACGGCAAGGCGGTCCGGGCATGAGCCGGCACGATCAGGGCGGGCTGTCGCCCGCAGCCGCGCGCAGGCTGGAATACGCGATCATCGGGCTCGGCGTCGCGGCGCTGCTGCTGATCTTCCAGCCCTTCGAGATCGCGCTGTTCACGGCCGGGGGCATCATCGTCGTCGTGGCGGCGCTGGCGAACAACCTGCTGCCGCTGGCGCAGCCCGGCGTTCCTGCGCGGACCGTGGTCAAGGCGGCGATGATCGTCGCCATGATCTTCTGCCTGGTCCTGCTGGTCGCGATCTTCGCGGCCCATCTCTACGGCCTGTTCTTCCTCAAGCCGCCGGATCCCACCACCCTCGGCGGCAAGGCCCAGCTGGCCGCCAGGCCCTGGTACATGCACGGCTTCACCTGGACGGTCGCGGCCATCGCCTGCGTCCTGGCCGGCGTGCTGATGCTGCAGGGCCGCCGGGAGGCCGGAGGCGAGGAAGGATCCGGCGAGCACAACCCCTCGACATCTCCAGGAGAGTGAACGATGAGCCATCGCGATCAAGCCGCCGCCTTCCACCGGATGCAGCAGCTGATGTCCGCGTCCCCGGTCCCCTCCATCTCGACGGAGCTGCTGGTCACGGCGGACGGCGAGCTGAACCGGGAGCTCAACAGCTTCCTGTTCGACCCGCCCTCCGACCCGAACCTGCTCGAGGGCAAGCGCATCGCCATCTGCTGCACCAACGGCGTGGAGGAGGTGGAGATCCTGGGCGCCCATCGCTGGCTGACCGAGCATGGCGCCACCGTCCACATCGTCTCGCCGCGCATCGGCGAGTTCGACCCGACGCTGGGGCTGCGCTTCCCGCCGCAATGCGCCACCCATGTCCTCGCCATCCGCCTGATGGAGAATGCCGGCTGGCTGAAGATCGACCGCTACACCGACGAGGCGAAGGCGGCGGATTACGACGCCGTCCTGCTGCCCGGCGGCTGCTGGAACCCCGACGCGCTGCGCATGGACCCGCACGCCCGGGCCTTCGTCCGCGCCATGCATGAGTCCGGCAAGCCGACCACCGCGATCTGCCACGGCCAATGGGTGATGGTCAGCGCCGGGATCCTCAAGGGCAGGCGCGCCACCGCCGTGTGGAACATCCAGATCGACCTCGAGAATGCCGGCGCCGTCGTTCTCGACGAGCCCTGCGTGGTCGACGGCAACCTGATCACCGCGCGCTTCCCCTATGACCTGCCGCGGCTGGTCCAGGCCATGGTGCAGCAGCTGCTGGCGGCGAAGGGCCAGGCGTCGGCGGCGCAATAGGCGCCGTGGCCGGCCTCGCCTGAAAAGGGGGCGGGCCAGGGCGATCGCGATGTCTTTGGTCCATTCTGTCCATGATCTGTCCGGTTCGGACCATTGCATTGCCTCTCCCGCCGGACGCGGGAGAGGTCGACAGCGCGCAGCGCTGGCGGGTGAGGGCTGGCCCAGACCTCGACAAACTCCCCTCACCCGGAGCCGCTTCGCGTCTCCGACCTCTCCCGCAAGCGGGAGAGGCAATCGGGCGGCGCCTTATCTGCCACCGTAGGCGCTTCAAGCAATTGCCTTGGGGTCGGGCCGGCGACCCGCGACGGCCGAGGGAGGAGGGGGGATGAAGTACGGCTTCAACCTGCTGCTCTGGACGGGGCATGTCACCGACGACCACGCGCCGCTGCTGAAGGCGCGGCGGGAGACCGGGTATGACAGCGTGGAGATCCCGGTCTTCGAAGGCGCGCCCGACGACTACGCCAGGCTCGGGGAGCGGCTCGCGGCGCTGGGCTTCGACGTCACCGCCGTGAGCGTGCTGGGGGCGGGGCACAACTGCCTCTCGGACGACCGGGCGGAGCGCGAGGCCGCGCTGGACCGGGCGAAATGGGTCGTCGACTGCGCCAGGGCGCTCGGGGCATCGATCGTCGCCGGCCCGATGCACTCGCAGCTCGGCCATTTCACGGGCCACGGCCCCACGGCCGAGGAGCGCCGGCGCGGCGTCGACTTCCACCGCCGCGCCGGCGACCACGCCCAGCGGCAGGGCGTCCGCTTCGCCCTCGAGGCGCTGAACCGCTTCGAGTGCTATTTCCTCAACACGATGGATCAGCTGGCCGGCTATCTGGACGAGGTCGACCACCCCGCCGTGAAGGGGATGTACGACACCTTCCACGCCAATATCGAGGAGAAGGATCCGGTCGCCGCCATCGGCACGATCAGCCGCCACATGATCCATGTCCACATTTCGGAGAACGACCGCGGCACGCCGGACCGTCACGCGCCCAGCCGCAGGCGCATGACGATGTCCTGATCATGGTTGCCGAAGCCGCGGCCGAAGATGTTGAGGCCGCCTGGGTGCTCGGCGTTCTCCTCGATGCCGATCCGGAGGCGGATCGCGTGATGGTCGTTCAGGCGAAGCTGGTCCAGCGTCACGTCCGAGGCGCGGCTGCCGTCGACGAAGGCCCCGTCGCCGGTGATCCGCCAGGTGACGAGCTTGCCGTATTGCGATCCGGCGAGCTTCCACCAGCGCGGCGTGTAGCGGCCTCGCGTGTCGCCGTAGTCGCCCGGCGACGTCCAGGTCGCCACCGCGACATGGTTGATCCACAGGGTGATGTCCGACGGCCAGTCGCTGTTGGTGCCGGGCACTTCCGACGACAGCTCCATGGTGACTTCGAGCTGTTCGATCGCCTTCCCCACCACCTTGGCGTTGTTGGGGAACTTGTATTCGACGAAGCCGCGGCCGAACCAGATCAGGGAAGCCTTCATCCGGTTCGGGTCCAGGAAATGGTCGGGAACGTCGAGAAGGCCCAGCACGCCGTCGGTGGAGCACAGCCCGCAGGGGGCGCTGACCTCGCAGGTGGTGTAGAGGCCGATCGGCATCGCGACCTCGATGATCCGATCGTTCTGCAGCGCGTCCGGATCGTCGAGCCGGACCGTGATCTCGTCATAGAGGGCCGAGCAGACCTTCTGCTGTCCCTTGCTTGCCTTCACGGTCTCGGTCCGGATCAGCTCGGCCCGCTCCAGCTTCTGCACGTTGATGGCAACGGTGGATTGCGGCAGCTCCAGCTCGCTGCTGATCTGGTTGACGTTCAACGGCCCGCGCTGCCGGAGAAGCCTGAGCATGGCCAGCCTGACGGGCGAGGCGAGCGCCTCCAGCGCTTCGCTGCCTTCCCCCGCCATCAATGTCAGCAACCGGCGCTGCGGGACGTCCATTGCACGATCATCCTTGAGAACGGCCACGAGATCGCCCTGTTCTGTATCAGAGATTGTGATATGTATCAAAATTATTGACGCGTAGGTCGAATGGGGTTTCACTCCCTGCCCGGACCGGCTTCAGAACCGGTTGGATAGGGAGGAACCCATGCGTGTCATGAAATTGCTCATGCTCGCCTTTGCGGGCCTCGTCGCCAGCACGGCCGCGTCATTCGCCCAAGGCACGGTCTCGGAGCTGCCGCGCCGCGAGACGCTGATCCTCGAAAACCCCGAGGGGACGATCAAGAATTCCGGCTGGTTCAACATCTGGGCCATCAACGCCGGCGGACAGTCCACCGGTCTGCACCAGCTGGCGCTCGACACGCTCTGGTACATCGATCCGGAGCGTGGGCTCGACGGCTCCTGGCAGAATTCCCTGGCCGCCGAGAAGCCGATCTACAATGCCGACTTCACGGAAATGACCGTGAAGCTGCGCCCGGGGATCTACTGGAGCGACGGCGTCGAGTTCACGGCCGACGATCTCGTCTACACCGTCGAGACGCAGATCAAGACTCCGGGCATGCGCTGGAGCGCGCTGCTCTCGCTCAATGTCGACAGCGTCAAGGCGGTCGATCCGCAGACCGTCGTCTTCAGGCTGAAGAAGCCGAACTCCCGCTTCCATGCGCTGTTCACGGTGCGCTTCAACGCCATCTGGATGATGCCGAAGCACGTCTTCGAGAAGGCGCCCGACCCGCTGCGGTTCGATTTCAACAAGCCGGTCTCGCTCGGCGCCTACACGCTCAACAGCTATGACCCGGACGGCAAGTGGTACGTCTGGCAACGACGCGACGACTGGCAGCGCACGACGCTCGGCCGCTACGGCCAGCCCGGCCCGAAATACGTCGCCTATGTCGACCCAGGCCCGCCGGACAAGCGCGTGATCGCGCAGCTCAACCACGATCTCGACGTCATCCACGACGTCGCGCCCGAGGGCATGTTCACCCTGGCCAAGCAGTCGAAATCCCTGAAGACCTGGTTCAAGGGCTTCCCCTACGGCCACCCCGATCCGACCCTGCCGTCGGTGATCTTCAACCTGCAGAATCCGGCCTTCCAGAACCGCGACGTGCGCTGGGCCCTGGCCCTGCTGATCGACATCCGCGCCGTCGCGATGGCGTCATACCGGGGCGCCGCGACGATCTCGGCCATCGCCGTCCCGCCCACCGGCACCCATCCGGACGATTATCACAAGCCTTTGCAGGACTGGCTGGCCGGCTTCGAGCTCGACACCGGCAAGGAGAAGATCAAGCCCTACGATCCCACCGTCGGACAGCAGATCGCGACGATGCTGCGCCCGTCGATGGGCGACCAGATCCCGACCGATCCGGCGGAGATCGCGCGCTCCTTCGGCTATGGCTGGTGGAAGACCAATCCCACGGCTGCCGCGGAGCTGCTGGAGCGGGCCGGCTATGCCAAGCGCGGCAACGCCTGGTACACGCCGGACGGCAAGCCCTTCTCGATCAAGATCATGGTCGAGGGCGAGACCCGGCCGGTGATGACGCGGGCCGGCACGATGATCGCCCAGCAGTGGCGCCAGTTCGGCATCGACGCGAAGATCGACGTCGCCCAGGGCACCAACATGCTCGACCGCCGCGGCGCCGGCGATTTCGACACCTTCATCGGCTGGAGCATCGAGACCTATGGCGGCCACCCGGACCTCGCCTTCTTCCTCGACAGCTGGCACTCCCAGTTCGTCGCGCCGGCGGGCAAGACTCAGTCGCCGCGCAACTGGCAGCGCCTGCAGAGCCCGGAACTCGACAAGCTGATCGAGCAGATCCGCACCGTCTCCTTCGAGGATCCGCGGACGGTCGAGTTCGGGCGCGACTACGCCAGGTTCATGGTCCGCGAGATGCCGGTCATCCCGCTGATGGCCTACAACGTCTTCACGGCCATGGACGAGACCTACTGGACCGGCTACCCGACGGCCGAAGATCCCTACACCAATCCGGTGCCGAACTGGGGCAATTCGCGCCTGATGATGGTGCGGCTGAAGCCTGTCCAGCCCTGAACCCCGCGATGGCTGCGCGGCGCCCGTCCGGCGGGCGCCGCCGGCAACCCGAGGGCGGAGAATGAAGCCTTTTCTCGCCTATCTCGCCAGACGGCTGGTGCAGTTCGTGGTCGTCGTCTTCATCGGCGTGAACATCACCTATGTCATCAGCCATTCGACGCCGATCGACCCGGTGGAGCAGAGCGTGTCCGCGGCGACCTCCTTCGGCGTCACCAGCCCCGAGGCGATCGAGATGATGCGGGCTTCGCTGCGCCAGCTCTACGGCCTCGAAGGATCGCCGGTCGAGCAGTACCTGTCCTTCTGGCGGCGGGTCGTCGCCGGCGATTTCGGCCCGTCCCTCTCCGCCTTCCCGACGCCGGTGTCCACCCTGATCTGGCGTGCGATGCCATGGACGGTCGGGCTCCTGCTCGTCTCCACGCTCATGACCTGGATCATCGGCAACCTGATCGGCGGGCTCGCCGGCTATTACCGGCGCAACCGCCTGCTGAAGCTGGCCGGGATCGTGTCGATGGGCGTCCATCCGATCCCGTACTACATCGTCGCCTTCGTCCTCCTGATCGTGTTCGGCTTCCTCTGGCCGGTGCTGCCGATCAGCGGCGGCGCCAGCATGAACGCCAATCGCGAGGACGGCTTCGGCTTCGCCCTCGACGTGCTGGTCCATTCGGTGCTGCCCGCCCTGTCGCTCATGGCGGTCGGCATCGGCGGCTGGTTCATGGGCATGCGGGCGCTGGTGTCGAACATCGTGACCGAGGACTATGTCGGCTATGCCGAGCTGGGCGGCGTCGGCCGGCGCCGGATTCTCGGCTCCTATGTCATGCGCAACGCGCTGGGGCCCCAGGTCACCGGCCTCGCGCTGCAGCTCGGCGCGATCTTCAACGGGGCGATCATCACCGAGCAGGTGTTCGGTTATCCCGGCCTCGGCTCGCTGCTGATCAGCGGCGTCCACGCCGGCGACTACAGCCTCGTGCTCGGCATCACCTCGGTGTCGATCATCGCGGTTTCGGCCGCGGCCCTGCTGATCGACCTCCTGTTCCCGCTGATCGATCCGCGCGTGGAGGCCCGCTGATGCAGTTCCTCGCGATCCTGCGGGACCTTGTCCGATACAACATCGAGTTCACTGCGGGCCTCGTCCTGGTCGGGCTGGTGATCGTGATGGCGCTGCTGTCCTTCGCATCGCCGTACCCGCCGCTCGACGTCTATGTGGTGGCGCCGGACGTGCCCCCCTCGTCGGACCATCTCTTCGGGACGACCTCGCGCGGCCAGGACGTGTTCTGGCAGCTGACCATCGCGATCCGCAACACGCTGACCTTCGGCATCGTGGTCGCGGTCCTCAGCCGGATCATCGCGCTCGTCGTCGGCCTGGTGGCCGGCTACAAGGGCGGCTGGGTCGATCGGGTGCTGATGTCGATCAACGACACCTTCGTCGTCGTGCCGCTCTTCCCGATCCTCGTCCTGTTCTACTTCATCATGCGCGACGCGATGAGCTGGGCCATGCTCGCGCTGATCACCGCCGCCCTCGGCTGGGCCTATGACGCGCGGCTGATCCGCGCCATGGCGATGAGCCTGCGGACCCGCGAGTTCACCCAGCAGGCCTATTTCTCGGGCGCGAGCACCGGCCGGATCCTGGTGCAGGAACACCTGCCCTTCGTCCTGCCGATCGTGTTCTCGACCACGATGAACAACATCAACTGGTCGATCGGGATCGAGGTGACGCTGTCGGTGCTCGGCTTCACCGACATCAACACGCCGACCGTCGGCGGCATGATCTACTGGGCCAACCAGCACACGGCGCTGGTCGCCGGCGTGTGGTGGTGGATCGCCTTCCCGGTGGCCCTGGTGGTCATGCTCTTCGTCGGGCTGTTCCTGCTCGCGATCTCGATGAACGAATACATCGACCCGCGCAGCCGGCTGGCGCGGATGGGGGGCGGCGCATGAGGTCCGCGCCACTGCTAGAGGTCTCGGGTCTCAAGGCCTGGTACCAGATGCGGTTTTTCGGGGTGACGCGGGAGGTGCGCGCCGTCGACGACGTCAGCCTCGCCATCCGCCGCAACGAGATCTACGGGCTGGCGGGGGAATCCAGCTCCGGCAAGACCACGCTGATCAAGACCATCGCCCGCGCCATCCGGCCGCCGCTCAACGTCGTCGGCGGCACCGTGACCTTCGCCTTCGCGGACGGCCGCCGGGACATCTACGCGATGTCGCCGGCCCAGGTCGCCGACATCCGCTGGAGCCGCCTGTCCTACGTGCCCCAGGGATCGATGAACGTGCTGAATCCGGTCCGACGGATCCGGAACACATTCGTCGACTTCGCCGCGCGCCATATCGGCGACACGCGGCAGGCGTTCTTCGCCGCGGTCTCGGCCCATCTGCGGCGGCTGTCCCTCGACCCCAAGGTGCTCGACGCCTATCCGCATGAGCTGTCCGGCGGCATGCGCCAGCGCCTGACCATCGCGCTGGCGACCATCTGCCGGCCGGAATTCATCATCGCCGACGAGCCGCCGACCGCCCTCGACGTCGTCGTCCAGAAGGGCGTGCTGGCCATGCTGCGCGAGGTGCAGCAGGAGATGGGCTCCTCCATCCTGTTCGTCACCCACGACATGGCGGTCCACGCCAACCTCGCCGACCGGCTCGGCATCATGTATGCCGGCCGGCTGGTGGAGGAGGGGCCGACCGCCGAGATCTTCCAGCGCCCGCTCCACCCCTATACGGCGCATCTCATCTCGAGCCTGCCCCGGATCGGGGACGATGTCCGGAAGACCGGCATTCCGGGCGCCCCACCGAACCTCGCCGACCCGCCGGCCGGTTGCCGCTTCCACCCCCGCTGTCCCCTGGCGGTGGAGCGCTGCCGCGAGGCGGCGCCGCCGCTCGAGGAGCTCGAGCCGGGTCATCGGGTCGCCTGCCACGTCGCCAGCGCCCGGGCCGGGGGGACGGCTCTGCCATGAGCACGCTGCTCGAGGTCCGGCAGGCGAGCAAGAGCTTCAGGTCCGGCGGCCTGTTCGGGCGCCATGTCGTGCGGGCGGTCGACGGCGTCGACTTCTCGCTGGCGAGCGACCGGCCGGAGGTCTTCACCATCATCGGCGAGTCCGGCTCGGGCAAATCGACCCTGGCCCGCATGATCCTGAACAGCACGGCGCCGAGCGGCGGGTCGATCCTGTTCCGCGGCCGCGATCTCGCGACGATCCGCAGCCGCCGCGACCGGCTGGCCTTCATGGCCGAGGTGCAGCCGGTGTTCCAGAACCCTTTCGAGGCGTTCAACCCGCTGAAGCGGCTCGACGGCTATCTCTTCATGGCGGCACGCCGGTTCTGCGGCGTGCGGACGCGCGACGAGGTGGACGCCCGGGTGGACGCCGCGCTGCGCAAGGTCGGCCTGTCGCTGGCCGAGGTCCGTGGCCGCTTCCCCCACGAGATGTCCGGCGGTCAGCTGCAGCGCGTCGCCATCGCCCGCGCCCTGGTGCCCGAGCCGGCGCTGATCGTGGCGGACGAGCCGGTGTCGATGATCGACGCGTCGCTGCGCATGACCATCGTCAACATGTTCGCGACGCTGCGCGACGCGTTCGGCGTGTCGATCGTCTACATCACCCACGCCCTCGCCACCGCCTACCCCATCAGCGACCGCCTCATCATCATGGAAAAGGGCAGGGTGGTGGAAGGCGGTCCCGCCCGGGCCGTGCTCACCGCCCCGAGCCATCCGTATTCCATCCGACTGCTGCAGGCGGTCCTGCCCGTCCGCAACGCCTGGCGGGAGGAGCTCCCCGCCGCACCCAGGCCCCAGCCGGCGGCCTGAGGATCTCGTCCGTCTCTTCTCCCGGAGCGCTTCATGCAGACCGTCAGGGTTTCCATCGACCGTGCCTTCGCCATCGGCGAGACCGACCGCCGCCTGTTCGGCGCCTTCGTCGAGCATCTCGGACGCTGCGTCTATGGCGGTCTCTACGAGCCGGGGCATCCGCGCGCCGATGCCCGCGGCTTCCGCGCCGACGTGCTCGAACTGGTGCGCGAGCTGGCGCCGACCATCATCCGGTATCCGGGCGGCAACTTCGTCTCGGGCTACAACTGGGAGGACGGCGTCGGGCCGGCCGACAGGCGCCCGCGACGGCTCGACCTCGCCTGGATGTCGACCGAGATCAACGCCTTCGGCACCAACGAGTTCATCGACTGGTGCCGGGCCGCCGGGCTGGAGCCGATGCTGGCGGTCAATCTCGGCACCCGCGACGGCGATGCCGCCCGCCGGTTGGTCGAATACTGCAACTTCCCCGGCGGGACGGAGCTCTCGGATCTGCGCCGGGCCCATGGCTGGCCGGAGCCGCACGGCGTCAAGTTCTGGTGCCTCGGCAACGAGATGGACGGGGCCTGGCAGATGGGGACCAAGACGGCGGAGGAATACGGCCGGATCGCCACCGAGGCCGCCAAGCTGATGAAATGGGTGGATCCGACGATCGAGCTCGCCGCCTGCGGCTCGTCGGGCCGCACCATGCCGACCTTCGGCGCGTGGGAGGACACGGTGCTCGAGCACTGTTTCGAGCATGTCGAGTTCATCTCGCTGCACACCTATCTCAACGACTATGCCGGGGACACGCCGGCCTTCCTCGCCAGCCCCGACCTGATGGACTCCTTCATCGACGAGGTCGTCGCCATCGTCGACGCCGTGGCGGCGCGGCGGCGCTCCTCCAGGCGCATCATGCTCAGCTTCGACGAATGGAACGTGTGGTACCGCACGCGCCGGCGCGGCGAAGGCCGGACCAAGCTCGGCTGGCCGGCGGCGCCCGAGATCCTGGAAGAGGTCTACACCATGAAGGATGCGCTGGCCTTCGGCGGGGCCTGCATTTCGCTGCTCAACCACGCCGACCGGGTGCGCTGCGCCTGCCTGGCGCAGCTGGTGAACGCCATCGCCCCGATCATGACGGCGACCGGCGGCCCGGCCTGGCGGCAGACGATCTTCCATCCCTTCGCCCATTTCAGCAATTTCGGCCGCGGCCGGGTCCTCCGGGCGCAGGCGGCCTCACCGACCTATGCCGCGACCTATTACGACCCCCGCGGCACGGCGGACCTGACCTTCCCGTTGCCGGAGGTGCCCTATGTCAAGGTGGCCGCCGTCCATGACGAGGACGGCCGGGCCGTGACCCTGTTCGTCCTCAATCGCCACCTCGACCAATCGGCCCCGGTCGAGATCGACGCGCGCGGCTTCGGCGATCTCGAGTTGAACCAGGCGCTGGAGATGCGCGACGACGATCTCTCCGCGGCCAACACCAGAGAGGCGCCGGACCGGATCCAGCCCCGCGCGCTGACCGGCGTGCGGGTGGAGGGCGGACGGATCGCGGCGACGCTCGGGCCTGCGTCCTGGAACGTGATCAGACTGGCGGCCTCGGCATGACCCTACAGGCGAGGTGCTCGCGGATCGCGACCTCCTTGGGCGGCCGCTCGTCGCCGTCATTGTCGCTTGCGGTTGAGCGCCGGCCTTAAGCCGTATGACGGCCAGGCTGCATGGGGCCCGATGGTGTCGTGTCCCCACTGAGCGATGCCGGTGTCCAGATCCGCTCGACCGCGCAGGTCCAGGCCGTGCAGGGCGAGGTAGCCAATTAAACCTCCACTTCGACCAGCACGGTCTCGGGCTGTGAGCCGCAGCGGGGGATCCAGCCTTCGGCGATCTCCTCCTCGGCGATGCAGCCATTGTGCTCCATCCGGATCCGGGAGAGAGCCTGCCTGCCAAGCGGATCACCGCGTCCAGAGCCGTCAGCGCCGCGGCCTTGCGCCGTCGAGCGGTTCGATGCGGTTGCCGCTGCCCGCGTCGACGACCGAGGGCGCCTGGGACCTCTCCGTCCAGTACACCTGGTTCTGCGACCCGGACACGGTCAGCGTGGCGCCCGAGGCCAGCCCGATCGAGACGATGTTGCGATCGCCTTCGAGGATGAGCGAACGGCACTTGCCTGAAATGGTGTAGCGCTGGTCGTCGGCGCGAATGACGACGTCGCGGTCCTCGCAGGCGATGGGCTGGCGTTCGGCCGCAGTCTGCAGGATCAGGATCTCCGCCTGCGATGGCGCGCAGGGAGCAATCGAAAACCCGAGCAGGGCTGCGATGCCGAAGATCATCCGGGTCATGCTGTGTCTCTCGACTGCGATCATCGGTTCGCCTCCTTCCCCTCCATTACCGGTGCCGCTCCATCCGGCCCGATCTCCGGTGAGTCCCGGCTGCATCATGCGAGGATACCGTGCCTCGTTTGGGATTGGATGAACATTGTCCGAGTGGGATCATGCTGCCGGATCCATGCGGCCGCATGGCCTCGCTCGGGCGGACGCGACGCCGTCACTTCCGGAACGCCACCAGCAGGGCCGCCTTCAGGGCCTGGCCGGCCTCGAGGAAGGGCATCGGGTCGACCGGGATATCGCCGCGCCGGACCTCATAGTGAAGATGGGGGCCGGTCGATTCGCCCGTCGAGCCGAGGGTGCCGACGACGGTCCCCACCGCGACCGGATCGCCCACGCCGACCGCGAGGGACTGCATATGCGCATAGCGGGTGACCAGCCCGTCGGCATGCTGGACCTCCACCATGTTCCCGTAGCCGCCGGCGGGGCCCGACCGCAGGACACGGCCGGCGCCGGTGGCGAAGATCGGCGTTCCCGCGGGGGCGACGAGATCGACGCCGGTGTGCATCATCGTCAGGCCGGTGATCGGATGGACGCGCACGCCGAAAGGGCTCGATTTCTGATACTCGATGCGCAGGGGCGGCGCCAGGGGCAGCCCCGGCAGGCGCGCTGCCAGGAGGCGAGCATGGGCGTCGAGCGCGGCGGGCGAGAACGGATCGGCGATCGGGGCGGAGCCGGCTGCGGGCGGCAGGTCGAGCCGGTCCAGGGCACGGTCGATCGCGTTGACTGCCACGGCCAGGCGCACGGTCTGCGCCAGACGCCGATCGGCGGCCCCGATATCGGCCGATGACAGGCCGAGCGCCGCAAGGTCCGGGTCGGCCGTGGGAACCGGAGCGGGCGGCTCTGCCGGCGGTGGCCCGGGCCGGTGCGACAGCGCCAGGCCAACCGCCAGAGCCGTGAGCACCGCCAAGGCCCCGACCCCCAGGAGGAGCGGCAGCGGGGCCCGTCCGGCCGGGCGGGCGCGCCCGCCTGCCGGCGATCGATCGCGCGACGGCGACACCGGCTGCGACGAGGCGGCCTTCGCGACGGTCCGCGCGGCCAGCACGAGCACAGCCGGTAGACGCTCCCCCGCCTCGGCGGCGTGCGCGGCCAATCGCCGGGCGGCGGTGTCGGGCGGCTCGCGGAGGAGGGCCGCATCGACCGGCCGCATCATGTCGGCCGACAGATCACAGGAGGCCAGGACCAGCCGGTCTCCGGCTTCCAGGTGAATCCGCGTCACCTCCGGCTGGAGCGCGTTGTCCGCGGACCGGGACCGCCCCTCGAAGCCGATGGCGGTGAGGCCGTCCGGCCCGAGGCGATAGAGTCGGCCCACGCCAGTCCGGACGCACATCGTATGCGGCGGGCTGACGATCGCGGCCAGGATGGACACGCCTTCGGGGCGCCGGCGGGATTGCTGCCGGTGACCGGACCGGAGCGCTTCCCGCTCGATCCGCCGGCGAACGGCCCGAGCCACCTCCGCCCGGCTCAGCCCGTCCGGGAGCGCCGCAAGATCCCCCAGGACGGCGGCTGCCTCGTCGCGACTCTCCGCCGTCTCGCTTCCCGGCACGGCCAGCGCCCAGAGCCCGATCTCAGGCCGGCACAGCCTGTGCGGCGCCCCGGCGATGCCGGCATCGCAGGCGGCGCGTGGATCCGCGCCCGGCCGGGGGGCCACCTCCGCCATCAGTCGAGCGGCGAGGCCGATGGCGGCGCGTCGCCCGGCAGGCCGCCGGCCGAATCGATCAGCGGCTGCGCCGCGTCGATCAGCACCCCGAAGCCAGGCAGATCCCGGCCGTCACCCCCGAGAAGCCAGGCGTAGCGACGATCGATCGCCGTCCACGGCCTGGTGCCGCCGACGGCCTCGGCCAGGGCCGAAAGCCGCACTGCGTCCGCACCGCTCGCCCGGTCGAACAGCGTGGCTTGGCGTGCGGCGAGGGCGAGGCGCAGGAGCGGTCCGGGCGACCGGGTCAGAGCGTCGATGACCCGGCCTGCGCTGCCGGGGTCGGCCCCGGGCAGCGTGACCTCGAGATCGTCCAGAAGGCTGTCCCAGGCCCTGGCCGTGTCGTCGAGGTAAAGGCCGAGCACGGTTGCGGCGAGCGTGCGCCCGACCGTCTCGGGCCGTCCGCTATCGCCCAGCACCCAGGCATCGGCCTGCAGCGCGCCGGACAGATCGGCCAGGGCCGGCGCCATCACCCGGTGGAACCCGTCCGCCGTGAGCAGGCCGGGGATCGGCGTGGCGAGGGAGGCTCCGGAGCGGCGGGTCAGCGGCCAGCCGTCGGCACCGAGGACGAGATCTGCGCGGAACGGCGGCAGAGCCTGGGCCGCCTCGGAGCTCCGGATCGCGGCATAGGCCCGGACCGCGAGCGGCGTCTGCCGGAGGCGGGCCCTGACCCGGTCGATCGCCGCGGCATCCACCGCAGGCAGGAGGCGCGGTTCCGCAGCCAGGGCCCGGTCCAGCTGGCGCGCCAGCCTTTCGCGCCGGTCGGGGGAGGGCTCGGTCATCGACCAGTCGATCGTGGCCCAGAGGCGGATCAGGTCGTCCTGCCGCGGAGCGTCCGCGTCGCCGAGGGCAAGGACCGCCTTCAGCCCCTCGAAGGCGAGCTCGGGCGCGATGTCCGGACGCTCGATCCGCTCCAGGATGCGGCCTGCCAGGCGGCCCAGCAGCCCGTCGCGCAGCAGGTCGCGGTCCAGCCGCTGCGTCTCGGCCTGGAGATCGTCGAGGTCCCCGGCATTCAGGCCGGCCCGTCGCCACCAGGCTGGCGGTCCGCCGGCGAGCGGAGAGGCGGAGAGGCGGTCGAGGGCGGCGAGAGCGACGGCCGGATCGTCCGGCGACGCGGCAGGGCCGGGCGCGACGGCGCGGGCCTCCCCGACCGCCGATCGCGCTTCCCCGGCGAGCCGCGCATTGGCGATGTGGATGGCGGCGAGGAGAGCGGCCGCGATGGCGAGCCCGCCCCCCAGCACCGCTATCCATATCCGCCGCCCGGTCATTGCGTCAGATCGTCGACGAGGCTCTGCGGGTCGGCGGCGCCGTTGTCGCGCATCCGCTGCATGTGCAGCACGAAGATGTCGACATAGGGCAGCAGCGAGTCGGAGCCGCGGGCGTGCAGCTCCGCCTTCAGCGTCGGCACCTGCGCCTGGACCACCTCGTCGGAGTAGTCGCCGGCGGTGCTGAGAACGGTGTCGACATAGATCTCGCGCGAGGTGCGCACCGTATCCTCCAGCCCGGACCGCTGCTTCTCCATCTGCTGCATCTGTGCCTCGGCGTCGGCGGTCGCCTTGCGGGTCGGGGCGTCCTGACGCCGCGCCTGCAGCCGCCGCAGGGCTGGTCGTGCCACTTGCTCGATCGCCTGATTCACGGCCAGCAGCCGCTGCTGATCGGTGCGCAGCTTGTTGCCGAGAAGAGCGCCGACATTGACCAGCGACCGCACCGTCCGGTTCCGGGCGTCGTTGCGGTCCACCAGGGCTTCCCGGATCGACTGCCCGACGCCGCGCAGTTCGGTCTTGACGGCCTCGTCTCCGGCCTCGTCGGCCAGGCGATCCAGCGTGCTCAGGGCCGCGTCCTCGCGCCGGGCGTTCGCCGGGCTCTCGGTCGACGACGGCATCGCCTGCCATTCGCGCTCGATCTCCGCCAGACGCTCGGGCGAGGTGATGACCGGCGCGGCCACCGCCAGGCGAAGCCCGAGCTGGCGGGTTTCGGTGGCCTTGCCGCTGCCGCCGGCGTAGTACGGCATCTCGACGCGCATGCCGGAGCGGATCTGGTCGAGCGGCATGGTGAAATCGCCGCCGCGGACGATGAAGCCGCCGGCTTGGCCGTGCAGCCGGCCGCGCCGGTTCAGCCGGAACGGCTCGAACATCATCTCCGACGCATTGCCGAGCACGTCGTGCAGACCCAGCGGATTGGGCTTGAGCAGGCCGACCGGATGCAGCTTGCCTTCCGCGGAGCCGGTGCCCTGGTACCAGAGATACTCGGCCGGAATGCCGCTCGACATCGGGAACCGGGAGGCGAGGAAGGCTTCCGAGGAGACCGCCATGCCGCCGCGCGCGGCATATTCCCATTCATCCTCGGTCGGCAGGCGCACGAAGCCGGGGGTGCCCGATTCCGACGGCAGCACGTCGCGAGCATGGGTGATCAGCCATTCGGAATAGCGTCGGCCGAAAGCCACGGCATCGAACCAGGTGATCTCGGTCTGCGGCAGCCGCGTCCGCATCGTCGGGTTCGGGCAGTCCCCGCCGGCCAGTGCATCCCACTGCGCGCGAGTGACCTCGTACTTGCCCATCAGGAAGTAGCGGACGCCCGGAGTCGCCGCATCGGAGAAGGAACCGGCGATGACCTCGAAGCGGCGGTCGCTGAGGAAGCCCAGCTCCGGCTGGGCGTCGCCGAGCTGGACCCGGACATCGTCGAGGACGCCGGCGGAGGGCAGATCGATGCGCCGGAACGTCATGGCGCCCCCGCAGGGCAAGGGCAGGACGATGTCGCCTGGCGCGGGCGACGGGTTGTAGGACTCCTCGGGCCAGGTGATGGGCTCGGCCGCCCGGCCCGGCCCGGCGACCGCCAGGCAGGCCGCGAGTCCCAGAAGCGCGGCTCGCAGGCGCCGGGCGGAGCGGTCAGACATCGCGAAGTCCTTCGGAGGGTTGGATGCGGGCGGCGAGCAGGCCGCCCCAGCTTGCCGACAGCAGCGCGGCCAGGATCGTCGCCGCCGTGGCGATGCCGAAATGGGCCAGCAGCAGCCGGCAGATGCGCTCGCCGGGCTGCAGGCTGCCTGCAAAGATGGCGTTGAGTGCGGTGGCGGCGCCCTGGAAGACGATGCCGGCGAGGGCGACGCCGAGCACCGCGATCAGCACGGCCTGCACCACCGGGAAGGCGACCAGGGACCGGGTCGGCAGCCCGATCAGGCGCAGCATCGCCAGATCCCGCCGCTTGCGCTCGACATGGGCGCGCAGGCTGGCGGCGAGGGAGACCAGATAACCGAGCGCGCCGCAGCCGGCGATCAGCCAGAAGGCGATGCCGAGATTTCGGTCCAGCAGCTGCATCTGCGCGATGTCGGCGGAGGCGGTGCGGACCTCCACGCCGCGTTCCTTGAGCGACGCCTCGATCGCGGCGACGTCGTAGATCGAGCGGGCGTAGAGGCGGAACCGCGCGAACACGCGGTCCGTGGCCGGTGGCGGGGCGCCGGCCCAGCCCCGGCTGCCGACGCCAAGACCGTCCCGCCAGTCCTCGGTGGCGGTGAGAAGGTCCAGCGGGGCCAGCAGGGCGTCGGACGGCGCGATCGGGGCGTCGGTGATGCCGGAGACGGTGAGGGTCAGGCGCTGCGCCTCGATGCGGCCGTCGCGCTGCCGCGTGATCTCGGCGGTGAGCCGGTCGCCCGCGGCCGTGCCGAGGCTGTCGGCCAGCCGGCGGCCGAGCACGACCGCATCCCCGGCCGGCGGCGCGTTGCCGGCGAGCAGCGGGTCGCCCGGCCCCGACGGCAGCAGCGCGACGCCGGAGAGGGGGCGGCCGCCATCTTCCTTGCGCAGACGGGTGAAGCTGGCGGCGATCGAGCGCGTCGCGGGCACGATGAAGGCGATCCCGTCCTGTCCGGCCAGGTCCCGGAAGAAGGCGGCGTCGAAGCGGCCGCTGCCGGCCGGCACGATCTCGCGGTTGCGCGGATCCTCGATCAACCGCTGGGCCAGGGTGTCGATCAGGCCGAAACGCATCCCGAACAGCACCAGCAGCGGTGCTAGCACCGCCGTGAGGCCGAGCACCTGGCACAGCACGATCCGCCAGTCATGGCCGAAATCCCGGGTGGCGAGGCGCGCCGCGAGCGCGATCCGTCCCACGATCGGCCTCAGGTCCAGAAATAGGCGCGCACGGCATCCTGCTCGCGCCGCAGGGCATGGCCGAAGGTCCGGTATCCGCCGGCCTCGGCCCTGGCCCAGTCATGCGAGGCGATGATGGCCGTGGTCTTCAACTGCTGGACGGTGTCGATCATCAGGCCGAACACCTGCTCCGCCGTGGGCGGGTCGAGCGACGCCGTGGGTTCGTCTGCCAGCAGGATGTCGGGGCGATGGGCGAGGGCGCGGGCGATGGCCACGCGCTGCCGCTCGCCGACCGACAGGCGGCGCGGCTGGACATCGAGCAGCCGCCCGAGGCCGAGCCGGCGCGCCAGGGTGCGCAGATGCTCCGGGTCGTGCCGGCCGGCGACGCGGGCGGTCAGGGCGATGTTCTCCCCGACCGTGAGATAGGGCAAAAGCCCGCCGGTCTGCAGTACATAGCCGATGCTGTTGGCCCGCAGCGCCGCGAGGGCGTCGTGCCGCCGGCGGCGCCAGAGCAGGGCCAGGTCGATCGGCGAGCCTGCCCCCCCGGCCAGATGAAAGGCGGCGGCGCTGTCGGGGGCCAGGGTGCCTCCCAGCAGGTCCAGCAGGGTCGACTTGCCGGAGCCGGACTGACCCGTCAGGAACCAGATCTCGCCACGCTGGACGACGAGGTTGCTGACATGCAGCTCGAAGGCGGCGGCCCGGCCGCCGCGGCGCAGCATCACGTCGCGCAGGGCATAGACCGGCGGAGGCGCCAGGACGTTCATGGCAGGGCGTCGAGCGGAATCGGAGAGACGGCATCGCCGCCACTGCGGTCGCCGTCGAGGGCGATCCACTGATCGGTGTTGTCGTAGATCTGCCGATACAGCGAGACCTTGGCCTCGAGATCGTCGAGGAACTGACGCTGTTGGCCGAAGCTCCAGGACAGCCAGTCATCCTCGCTCAGCTCCATGATCCGGCTGCGATAGGGCAGGCCCTCGAGGTATTCGCCGATCAGACCGAGATCGGCCAGCCGGCGGGCGTTCTCGCTGCCCACGCCCTCCGGCCGCCGGGCCATGGTGGCGGCGGCGCTGCGCAGCTGGCGGAAGAAGTCGTTCGGCGCCATTCGGGTCGACTCGCCGGCGTCGATGATCGCCTTCAGCGTCGCCTGCAGATCCGACAACTGGTTCCGGGTGATCAGGACCCGGACATCGAGCGTCTTGCGCGCCGGGTTGGCGATGTCGCGGTCGGACACCCAGGCCGAGAACAGGCGGGGCGGCTGGTTTCCCTCCATCCGCCCGAGATAGGCGAGCTGCATGGCGCGGCCGACGAGGCCGGCGCGGGCGAAGGTGCTCTCGGTCGCCTCTGCCGCCTGGTTCGGGGAGGATGCCGCGGCGGAGATCGCCCCGTTCGCGTCCTCAGCCTTGGCGCCGGTATCCATCTGCCGGAGGATGGTCTCCGAGATCCGGTCGATCACCATGCCGAAAGTCCGGACGTCGCCGCCTTCGACCGGGAAATAGAGGCTGCCGATGTTCGGATAGGCGGTCATCGGCGTGTAGGCGTCTTCGGCGGCCTGATGGTCGGCCTTGCCGGCCGGGGTCTTCAGATGGATCACCATCAGCGCCGCGCCCTTGGACTGGGCGAGGAGGCGCAGCTGGTCCGGATCGAGATGGGTCGCGGAATAGGGGTCGCTGGCGCGCCGCGGGCTGGCGTCGGTCACCAGCACGACGAACCGGCCGGCGACGCCGGTCCAGTCGATCTCGTCGAGCGCGGACTTCAACCCGGCCAGGGAATCCTCGCGGAAGTCGAGATTGTTCGCCGTCGAGGCCGCAGCGGCGTCGAGGCGCCCGAGGAACGACGCCCGGTCGTGCCCATCCGCCAGGGTCGCGAACACCTTGGTGATATAGCCGTCGGGCGTGCCGTCCGGCATCACGTCGCGGTAGCCGATCAAGCCGAAGCTGAGCCGGTCGCCCTCCTCGGACGCGGCGAGCTTGGCGGTCAGCGCCTCGATGGTGGCGCGGGTGCGTTCGACATAGGGCTGCATCGAGATCGTGGTGTCGACGACGAAGACGACGCCGGCGCGGTAGCCTTCCAGCAGCCTGGCCGCGGTCTCGGGATCGGGCTTGGCCGGGCCGGGCTGGTCGGGCTTCTCCTGCAGCGATGTCGCCGCGACCTCGAGAGCGAGCCCCGAGAAGCCGCTGGCGAAGTAGCCATCAGTCCAGTTCAGGATCGGCAGCAGGTAGAAATTCTTGGCCGGATCGATCCAGGTCGGCGGCTCGATCGCCGTCACCGGGCTGTCCGCAGGCAGGGCGCGGCTTTCGGCGGCCTGGCGCAGCGTCGCGGCCCGGCCGCCGGCATCGGGCGACTCCATCAGCGTGAGCAGCGGATCGGCGTCCTTGAAGAACAGGGCACGGTCGCGGTTCACCGGATTGGTGAAGAGGACGACCATCGTCTGCTTCCAGTCGATCGCCTCCGCGGCTGGGATCCAGCCCAGCGTCCGCCCGGCCGGCGTCGTACCGACCTCGATCCAGTCGGCGTCCCCGCTCTTCATCCGGCCATAGACGAACAGCACGGACAGGGCCGGGATCTCGGGGCCGGCCGAGGATCCGCCCGGCTCGGGCGCGGCCTTCGCGCCCGGCCGGGTGAGCACACGCTGCCACAGGCTCGTGGTCCCCGGCATCAGCAGCGGCGTCCGGGTGTCCGCCGGCACGGGAGACGGAGTTTGCGCCATGGCCGCGCCGGCGAAGACCGCCGTCGACAGCCCGACCGCGAGGATGCGGGCCAGGAGAGCCAGTCGGATCATGGTTCGGAACCTGCATTGCCGAGGGCCTGAAGGCGCGGCCGGGCTTCCTCCATCCCCCGTTCCAGGGCGGTCGAGTAGAACTCGCGGGCCCTGGCGGGGTTCGGCGCGGTGAAGGGATGGGGCCCCTGGTCCCAGGAGGCCGGGTCGTAGAAGCGGGCGATGCCGAGCGCGGCCTCGCCGCTGCCGCGCCGCGCTGCCTCTTCCCACAGGACGAGGGCGGTGTCGGCGTCGCGCTTCTCCAGCAGGAAGCGGCGTCCGGCCAGGTACAGATCGCGCGCAGGCAGGTCCAGGAGCCGCGGCAATTGCTGCCGGTCCAGGGGCGGAGCCGGATCCACGCGGATCGCGGCTCCTGCTGCGGCCGGGGCTTCCGAGTCTGGCTGCGCCGGTTCCGGCTGTACCGGTTTCGGCTGTACCGGTTCGGGGCGCGCCGGTTCCGACGGCGCCGTCTCGATGGCGGGCCCGGACGCGGCCGCCGACGGCGTCGGCTGCTGGGGTTGCGGCGTTGAGGGCGGGACTGCGGTCGTGCGCCATTGCCACCCCAGGCCGCCGGCGGCCGCGGCCAGGACGAAGCAAAGCACGACGGCGATCGTGGCGATCCGGCGCCGCGGCGTCCTGGCCGAGGGGGCCGGTCCCGGGGCGGAAGCGGCCGTGCCGACGAGGTCCCGCATCGATTGCGGCCGGTCGAGCGGGTCGGGCTCGAGCATCCGCGCGATCTGGGGGGCGAGGCTCGGCGGCACGCCGTCGAGCTGCGGAATGCTGCGGCGGGCGTTGACGACCGCCATCATCGACCGGCCCATCTCGAGCGGCCGGCCCCGGGCGGCGGCGGCGAGCACGAGCCCCAGGCTGTAGATGTCGGACCGGGAATCGACCTGGGCGCCGAACAGCCCGACCTGCTCCGGCGACGCCCAGGAGAATTTGCCGGCGAAGGCGCTGCCGACCACGGTCTGGGCGTCGGGGTCGACAAGTTTGGCGATGCCGAAATCGATCAGCTTGGCGCCGCCGAGCCGGCCGTGCTCGAGCAGGATATTGTCGGGGGACAGGTCGCGGTGGCAGATGCCGAGGTCATGCGCTTCGGCAAGGCCGGAGGCGAGACGGTCGCGCAGGGCGGCGACCTCCTCCGGCGTCAACGGCCCGTCGCGCAGCCTCTCGCTCAGGGAGGGGCCGTCCACATACGCCATGACCAGGTGGAGGCGTCTCGACTCGTCGCGGAACAGCCCGTCATAGCCGACGATCGCGGCGTGCCGGATCTTGCGCAGCGCGTCGGCCTCGCGCAGGAACAGGGTGACGATCGCCTCGTCGCCCATCAGCTCCGGCAGGATGATCTTGATGGCGTGCCGCGTCCGCTGGTCGATGTGCTCGGCCTCGTAGATCTCGCCCATGCCGCCGCGGCTGATCAGCCGGACGATGCGATACGTGAACAGCACGGTCTCGCCGGGCGACAGCTCGGCGGCCGATCTCGGCGTCCGCGGCGGCTGCGCCTCGCGGTCGGCCGCCCCGGCGGGCGAGACCGGGTCCTCGGGCCGGCGCTCGGGCCCGGCGCTCACGACCACCCTCCGTTCGGCCGGCGCGGCGGCACGGTGCGCTCCTCGTCGTCCTCGCAGGCCAGGATCACGACGGTGACGTTGTCGGGCGCTCCGCGGCCGAGCGCCAGGTCGACCAGCCCGTTCGCCGCCTGATCGGGTGGCATGGCGTCGAGCAGATTGGCGATCTCGCCCTCGGAGACGACCCGGGTCAGCCCGTCGCTGCACAGCAGGAAGACGTCACCCGGCAGCACGACACTCCGCTCCATCTCCAGCTCCAGGATGTCCGACGCCCCCACCGCCCGGGTGATCACGTTGGACTGGGGATGGTGAAGGGCCGCCTCCGGCGACAGCACGCCGCTGTCGACGAGCTCCTGGACATAGGAGTGATCTCGCGTGATCTGCCATAGCTGCCGGTCGCGCAGCAGGTAGAGCCGGCTGTCGCCGGCCCACAGGCAGACGAAACGGCCGGCATGGATCAGCAGCACGATGGCGGTCGACCCGATCGTCCCGCCGGCCTGTGCCGCCTCCTGCCGCAGGGCGCCGTGGACCTCGGAGAGCCGGGCGTGGACGTCGCTCATGAAGGCGGCTCCGGATTCGGGAGCCTGCACCCGATCCAGGGCCTCGACGATCATCCGGCTGGCCTGGTCGCCGCGCCGATGGCCGCCCATGCCGTCGGCCACCGCCCACAGGCCGATCTCCGGCCTGGACAGGAACGCGTCCTCATTGTGGTGCCGCACCGCGCCCGCATCGGTGCGGCCGGCGGATCGGAACTGCAAGCGCCTCACCGGGCCGGCTCCATGGCGAAGCGCGCCGTCATGAACGCCCGCGGCCAGGCTTGGGGCGGCGGCAGCCCGTCGCCGGCGAGGTACCAGCCCTCCGCGGCCGGGCCGGTCCAAAAGCGGGCCCGGGCCGCCGCCGTATCCAGGCGCAGCGCAGCGATGCCCAGCCCGTCGGCCGAGGACAGCGGCACGCCCCGCCAGCCTTCGCCGATCTCGGCCGGTTCCTCCTCCGTCAGCGGCGGGGCGCCGAGCGCCTCGACCGCAGCTTCCCACGCTTCGGGTGTCGTGGCGTCGTCGAGCGCGGCGAGCGCGGTCCGCTCCAGCACATCGAACCATGCGGCGGCGCGCAGCGGAGCCTCCGGCCCCGGATCTGCCTCGAGCGGCGAGGCCAGGGTGAGGGGAAAGTACCGCCCGACCCGGTCCACGCTGGGCATGAGAAGCCCCGCCATCGCGGGGCCGGCGCTGCCCGCCGGCAACAGGAAGCGCCAGACCGGCGCCGTCAGGAAGCTGTCCAGCCACGTCTCGCCGAGCGCGTCGCGCGTCGCCGCCATGCCGCGCTGCAGCCAGTCGTCCCAGGGATCGACGAAGCTGCGGGGCAGCCGGCGGGTGACGAAGTCGCCGAGCCAGGGCAGCTTGCCGAAGATGCCGGGCCCCTCGGCCCCTGGGATCAGAAGGCCTGCGGACATTGGAACTCCCTCAGCTGCGGCAGCGTGAAGGGGTTGAGGACGCTGGCGGTGCGGATCTCGAAAGTGGCGCTGTCCTTGCCCTCGCTGACGGTCAGGCGGAAGCGGTCGCTGGCCGAGGCGCCGGCGATCCGCGACCGGTCGACCAGCCGGAACAGGGCCCAGGGGCCGTCCAGGGTGATGCCTCCGCTCGGCGAGCCGTCGACCGCGGTGAAGGAAACGCGGACCTGGCTGGCCCCGGTGCCCGGCCAGCGCATCGACACCGGGCGCACCGGGCCATGGTCGTAGGAAACCGTCTGGCCATTGATATCCAGCGTCACGCTGGCCGCCTCGGGCGACAGGTCGACGGGCTCGATCTCGAAGCCGATGCTGGGCTGCGTCCCGCCCTGCGGGAAGAACGCATCGCGGATCCTTGCCGCCTTCTCGAACTGCGCCAGCGTGCTGTCGGCGATGCCGAGATCGACATTGTTCAGCCGGGCCCAGCGCCAGGGGGTGCGGGAGGTGTCGGCATACTGGGCCAGGTTGCTGGAGAAGAAGCCGTCGATCAGCCCGCCGGGGGCGAACAGCCGCGCGAAATCGTCCAGCTTCACGTCCTGCCGGGCGCCGCGGGCGAGGGGATAGCGTCCGGCCAGCGCCGACTGGCACAGCGGCCGGCCGGTGGTGTTCCAGTCGGCGTTCAGCGTCTGCCGGGCGCCGCCGATGGTGACGTTGGAGGTGGCCTGGGCGATCTGCTCGGCCCAGCCGCGCATCGCCTCCGGCGCGCGCCCCGCCGAGGCGGTGAGCTGCTGCGCCAGAGCCCCCAGCTCGGCGTTGGCGGCAGCTCCGGCGGCGCCCGGTGTCATGGCGCTGCGGTTCATCTGGCGATAGATGTCGGCCAGCGTCCGGATCATGTCGTCGAGCGGCGCTGCGGCACCGTTCGGGCCTTCGACGAAGGCATGCAAGTCGCGGAACCGCTCCTCCACATAGGCCCCTGGCAGCGGGGCTGAGTCCGACGACGGCGCGGCGGTGCCGCCGCCGAGGCGCGTCCGGGCATAGTCCTGCGCGAGCAGCGAGGCGATCCGGCCGCTCATGCCCAAACGGTTCTGCGCCACGGTCTCGGCCTGGGCGGCGGCGACATTGGCCGCCTGCTTCTGGCCGGCGCTCAGTTCGGGCGCCACCTGGCCCCCGGCGGCCGGGGCCTCCTTGGTCAACGCGGTCTCCTGCGCCGCCCCGCGCAGGATCGCGGCCAGAGGTGAGCCGGGGCCGGACAGGATGTTCAGCACCTCCACCGCGTGCTCCCGGCTTTCGAACGGGACCACGCGGATATCGGCCAGCAGGGCGTTCCAGGCCGAGATGTAGTCGTTGTAGTAGAGCTGCAGCGCGTCGCCGGCGATCCGGGCCACGGCGGCATCGTCAGGCACGCCCACCGCCGCCTGCGGATCGGTCACCCAGCGGTCCGAGGCTACGAGGCGGGCCGCGTCCTCGACCTCCGTCAAGACCACGTCGTGGAAGCCGCGATAGGTGAAGATCCCCGGCACGCCCTCGCCGAGACTCTTGTTCGAGGCCCGGACCAGGACACGCGGGGTCTCGGGCCCCCCATGGTCACTCACGGACCAGACCGGCAGGGCGGCGGCATCGGGGCTGGCGGAGAGCAGCGTATAGGCGCGCTGTGCCGCCGGCGTGGCCGCAATGATCCCACGGACCCGCTCGACCAGCCGGCCGTCGATCCCGATCCCGGCCAGGGGGCGCTCGAGCAGGGCAGCCGTGTGGGCCTCGACGGACTGGCGGAGGAGGGCGTTCTGCTCTCCGGGATAGCGCTGTGCGAGATCGATGCGCAGCCATTGCAGGATGGTGGCGCTGTCCACCTCCGGCGCCTTGCCGCCGAGCATCAGATAACTCTTCAGCGCGACATAGGCGAGGTCGGAGGGCTGCTGCACGTTGCGCAGGATATCCTCCAGCCGCAACACCAGACGCGGCAGGAGGACAGTGTTCAGGGCGTGCCGATAGGCCTGGACGGTGCCCTGTGAGAGGGTATCGCCCTGCCACAGGCCGAAGCCCAGCGTCCACGGCGCCGGGTCGTCCTGCCGCTCATAGCCTGTCGGCGCGGCGCGCAGGGCGTCGAGGGCAGGCAATACCGGACCGAGGTCGGCGTCTCGGACCGGCCCCCTGGTGTCGCCGAGCTTCGCGGCATAGCTGTCGAGACCTTCCTGGGCCGATGCGATCAGCGCCCGGTTGCCGAGGTAGCTGACGGTCCAGGCCGCGATCAGGGCGACCACGACCACTGCGGCGGCCGCCGTCGCGCCCCAGCGGAGCCAGCGCAGACGGCGCTCCAGCCGCGGATTGGTCGAGACGATGTCGGCCTCGGCAAAGACCACCTTGCGCAGCAGGTCGGTCAGGAAATAGCTGCGGCCCCGGCCGTGCGCGGCCGCCATTTGCTGGCGATCCAGCCCGAAGGACCGGGCCATCGCCCCCATCAGCCGGTCGAAGGGCGTTCCCTCCTGGGTGCCGCTGGTGAGATAGACGCCTCGCAGCAGCGGCCTGGCGTCGTACCGGCTGGGGCGGAACGCCTCGGTCAGGAACTCGTGCAGTGCGTCGCGCATCGAGGCGACCTGGGCCGGGAAGCCATAGACCAGGCTGCGGTGCTGGATGTCCGGCTCCTGGTGCAGCCGCTCGATGACGCGGTCGTTGAGCCGGTCGACCAGCAGGTCGAACTCGCGCAGGAAGCCCGGGACGACGCCGGTCTCGTCCTTGCCCTCGTCGAAAGCGAAGGTAACGCCCCAGACCTGCTCGCGCTCCTCCCGGACGAGATTGTCGAAGAACTCCGAGAAGCCGGCCAGGAGGTCGGCCTTGGTGAACAGCACGTAGATCGGGAAGCGGACCCCGAGCTCATCCGTCAGTTCCTGCAGTCGCTGGCGGACGGCGCGGGCATGGGCCAGCCGCTCGCTGTCCGGCATCAGCGCCACGTCGGAGATGCTGACGCAGACGATCGCACCGTTGATCGGCTGGCGCGGGCGGTTCCGCTTGAGCAGCCCGAGAAAGCCCTTCCAGGCCGCGGCGTCGCGCGCGGCATGGCTGTCCTGGGTGGTGTAGCGGCCGGCGGTATCAATCAGTACCGCCTCGTTGGTGAACCACCAGTCGCAGTTCCGGGTGCCGCCGATGCCGCGAATGGCGTCCTGGCCCTGGCCGGTGCGGTCGGCGAGCGGGAAATCGATGCCCGAGTTCAGCAGCGCCGTCGTTTTGCCGGCGCCGGGCGGGCCGATCAGGACGTACCAGGGCAGCTCGTAGAGCCAGCGGCGGCGGCCCCTGCGGCCGAGACGCGTCTTGCGCAGGACCGCGAGCGCCTCGGACAGCCGGCCGCGGATCGCCTCGATCTCGTCATCCGCCGTGTCTTCCGGGGCGGCGGCGTTGTCCGCCGAGACCTCGTCGACCAGCTTCGCGTTCGCCCGCTGGCTGCGCACGGCGGACCAGGCGATTGCCAGGGCCCAGAGCACCAGCATCGCGGCGATGACGACGACGCGGACCAGGGCGTCCTCGAGCGGCCGCACCTCCGCCACCGCGATCAGCGGGCCGACGAACCAGATGATCGTCGACAGCAGGAGCACGCCGACCAGGGAGACGAACCAGCGGGCCGTCAGGATGGAGACGA
Source organism: Inquilinus sp. Marseille-Q2685 (assembly GCF_916619195.1). NCBI lineage: Bacteria > Pseudomonadati > Pseudomonadota > Alphaproteobacteria > Rhodospirillales > Rhodospirillaceae > Inquilinus > Inquilinus sp. Marseille-Q2685. The sequence goes on along the minus strand of NZ_CAKAKL010000002.1, from coordinate 1,286,629 downwards.
TCTTACGCATCGGTTGTCTTCGTCCGCACGGCGTCAGCCGCCCTTCGTGGGCTTGAGGAGGACCACCTCGATCCGCCGGTTCTGGGCCCGGCCGTCGGCGGTGTCGTTCGGAACCAGCGGGACCGTGTCCGCCTTCGCCTCGACCGAGAAGCGGGCATCGTCCTGAACCCGCTCCGCCAGGATCCGCCGCACCGATTCGGCCCGGGCCAGGGACAGCTGCCAGTTCGACGGGAAGCGCAGGTTCCGGATCGGCTGATTGTCGGTGTGTCCCTCGACCACGACCTGGCCCGGCTCGGTCTTCAGCGCGTCGCCGATGCGGATCAGGATCGGCTTGCGGTTGTCGATCACCGTGTCGCTGGCCGAGGCGAAGAGCCCGTTGCCGTTGATCCGGACCCGGGTGCTCTGCGGATCCTCGATGACGGTGACCAGTCCCTCGCGGATCTCCGGCTCGAGAAAGCGCTTGAGGCGGCTGCCCGAGCTCTCCTCGACGATCTGGGGCGGCGGCGGGGGTTCGACCGGCGCCGGCCGCTCGATCACCACCGGGCCGACCGGCGGCACCTGGGCGGCTGCCGCCATCACCGGCTGCAGCGTCTCGTCCAGCAGCCATTGGTAGGCGAAGAACGCCCCAAGCAGAATCGCGCCGGCCGCGGCGCCGATGACCCAGAGCGGGACCAGGCGTGACAGCCGGCGCCCGGTCGGGGCGACACCGACCCAATGCGGCGACAGCGCGCGCTCGCGGTGATCGCGCCGCCGCCGGATGGCGATGTAGAGGGATTCCCGGGTTTCCGTCAGCCGGGCCGGTCCGCGAGGATCGATCCGGTAGCGTCCTTCGAAGCCCAGCGCCAGGCAGACATAGAACAGCTCGAGGATGTCGAGCGCCCGCTCCGGGTCCTTCATCAGATGGTCTAGAATGTCGAAGAAGCGTTCGCCGCCCCAGGTCTCGTTATAGAAGGTCGAGACCATCGACTGCTTGGTCCACACGCTCTGGCTACCCCAGGGCGTGTTCAGGACGAGATCGTCGATGGTGGCGCAGAGCCCGTAGCGGGCCGCCCGGATCGCGTCGGCCGTGGCGCCGGTGGCCAGTGCGGATCGCTCGAAGGCGCGGATCTCGGCGATGACACGCTCGCGCAGCAGCGGCACGTCGCGATGCACGGCCCGGTTCTTCAGCCGCACCGCGAGGGCGAACAGGGGCGTCGCCGCCTGGATGACCTTATTCACCCCGGTCGGCGCGATGGGCGTCGCGCCGTCGAGTTCCGGCATCGCCACGCCAGCCGCGAGGCGGGGGCGGGGCGGCGGGGCCGCGCGCGGCACCAGCGTCTTCTCTCCGTCCCCACCCGGGATGCCGCCGGTGACCACTGCCGCGGGGCGCGCGCCGCCGGGGCGCGGCCGGATCACGGTGCGGTCGGCATCCTGCGGGTCGGCGAACGGATCGTCATCGACCATCGGCTATCCTCGTTGCGCCTTGATGGCCCAGCATTCGAGCTGCAGGTTCGGGTACTCGCCTGCCACATGGACCGCCATGCCGCCGGAGGTCTTGAGTTCGGTCCAGTGCCGGCTGTTCCGGTCCATCTCGAAATAGATCACACCCGGATGGTAGGGCAGCTGGCGCGGCGCCACCGGCAGCGGCCGGATGGTGATGCCCGGCAGCGCTGCATTGACCAGGTTCCGGATCTGCTCCACCGGCCCGATCTTGATCTGCGACGGGAAGTGCCGACGCACCGCCTCGGCCGGGACGTCGGCGCGAACCGCGAGGATGAAGGCGGCCTGGTCGAGCAGCGTCCGGTCATGGATCGAGGCGACGCGGATGCCGTAGCGCCGCTCCTCGAGCGGAATCGGAACGGCGCTCTGCTCGAGCACCGCGGACAGCGCCTGGCGCAGCTCGATCATCACCGCCTGGAAGCAGGACTGCAGATCGTCGTGGCGATAGGGCGGGAAGGCCACGGGCCGCTTGTCTCGGCCGGTGAAGGTCGCGACCTCTCCCGCCAACTCGAGCATGGCGGCATAGAGCCGCTCCGGATGGATGCCGGCGGCGGCGGCAACATGGGCGAAGAGGGGCTCGGCGCGGTTAACCAGCTGCAGCAGCAGGAAATCCGCCACCTCGGCCACGCCGCGGGCGTCGGAAGCGTTGACCCGGCCGGCCAGGGCCTCGCCGCGATGGTGCAGCAGCCCGACCAGCTCGGCGGCGTAGCCGGACAGGGCGGCCGAGGCGTCATGGGCCAGGCATGGCGGGATGTACCGGTCGTCGAGGACGATGGAGCGGTCGGCCCGGACCTCGACGATGCGCGCGAGGCCGAGGCAGACATAGCCCGACCGGTCGTCGGTCTCGAGCAGGTAGCGCAGCTTCAGCCGGGCCACCTGCAGGGAGGCCACGGCCGCGGAGAAGGCGTTCGCGTCCGTCGCCTCGAACTCCGCGGTCGCGTAGCGCGCCGTCGCGTTGGCGTCGCCGTGGTCGATGTCCGGGTTCCCCGGCTGCCGGACCGGCACCGCCAGGTAGACGATGGCGTTCCTGGTGCTCTCCGGCACCGTCAGGGGCGGCGGATGGTCGGCATCCTCCGGCACCGCGAACGGCGTGCCGTCCTCCAGCACCCCCGACACCGCCGCGACGGCGAACTTGCCGGTGCCCAGCAGGTCGCGATTGATCCGCAGCTCGCGGATGCCCCAGCCATAGGGATGGAGGCCGGCGACGCGGGCACGCACCAGCTTCTCGACATAGCGGTCGAATTGCTGGAAATGATGGGTGCGGAGAAACATCCCCTCCGCCCAGACGACCTTGTTGTCCCAGCCCATTCCGTCTAGTCCTCGACCTTGATCGAGATGTCGGAGGCGCCGACACGGATCGTCACCTCGTCGACATCGCCGGGATCGATGCTTTCCACGGCGCGCCACCGGGCCCGGTCGATGTCGCGGAAGCCCGCCACCACCCCGATCTGGCGGGCGGCGGGGTCGAGCTGCACCGACAGCGTCCGGCTGTTGCCCGGCGTCAGCAGCATCTGCTCGCTGCCGATCAGCGTGTCGCCGAGCACGGCCTGGGGATTCTCGGTCAGCTTGAAATAGTCGGCCTGCTCCAGCGCCGCCCCTGATTTGAGCTGGTAGATCCGGACCAGGATCGGCGACGGGCGACCCGAGGCGTCGGGATTCACATTGGCCGCGGCCTCGACGGTGATCGTCGTGTCCCCCGGCTTGAAGCCGAGCGTCCGGTCGACCATGTCGCTGATCGCCCCAGCGGTCCCACATCCCGCCAGCAGCGCAGCGACGCCCATCAGCGCGATCAACCTCTGCAAGCGCATCTCCTATCCCATCAGCCCAATAGCATTGCCGTCCTGTGTATCAGGCGTTTGGTCCTGATGCCAGACCGCGGAAAAAACCCGCCCTTCTGTCCATAGCCGGCATGCGTTACATCCTCATTACGGGTGCGCGTTCGGCACAGTTACTGATCCTGTACGAATTTCTTGCGATTACTTCTGCACAGGATCGCTCAGACGCTCGTATCCTTCGGCGAAGGATTTGCCGAACAGATCCCGCACATTCTCGGAGGCGCGCTCGGACATCTGCCGGTGCAGGGCGACATAGGCATCCCAGAGCCGGGCCTTGCGTGTGGCCGGCAGCACCGCACCCAGCCCGCCGGAGGCGCCGCCCGCGGCTTCCGCCACCGCATCCGGCGACAGCCTGTCGAGCAGATGCCGCAGCGCCGCCTCCATGCCGCCGATGGTGCCGATCTGATGCCGGCGAAGATCGCGGAACCCCTCCTCCACCGCATCCGCCCCCTTGGCGAAGGCGGGAAGCGGCGGCGACAGGATCGCGGCAAGCGCTTCCTCCACCGTCGTGGCAAACTTCAGCGGGTTGTTGTTGCGCGGCTGGATCGCCGTCCGTTCGATCCGGAACTCCGTCTTCAGCGACGACCGCGCATCCAGCGCTTCGAGCAGGCCGCGCACGCTGGTGCGGAGGATCTGGCCGATCATGCGTGCCAGCTCCTCGCCGCGCTCCGCCGGAAACTGCTCGGGATCCAGGCCGGCCGCCTCGAGGATCGGGCGCAGGGGATCGGCGCCGGCGGGCGCGGGCGGCCGCGCCTCGGGGGGCGGAGGCGCCGGATCCGGCTGCGGCGGCGCGGGCGGGGAGGGCGGTGCCGGCGTGTCATGCCAGTCCCGCGGGATCGGCCGGACGGGCGCAGGCCTTGCCGCCGGCGCCGGGCTCTCCTCGGCCCAGTCCTCCGGAATTTCCCGGAACTGCGGCGCGGGAGGCCGGATGGCCACATGCTGCGCCGGGATATGGTCGGGCTCGGCGGGACGGGCCCAGCCGTCATCGGATGTGGCTTCGAAGGGGGAACGCTGGGACGGTGCGGACAGGGGCGGCCACCCCGTCTCCTCGGGCCGGTGGGGGGGCAACCTCGGGCCGCTCCCCGTGTCGACGCCGAAGGGCAGGGCCATGGGATCGTCGATATCGATCGAATGGCTGGCTGCCGGGGCGTCCGCGCCGGACAGGCGGACCAGGAAATGGTAGTCGCCGACCGCGATCCGGTCCCCGTCGGACAGCACGACGCTGCCGGACCGGCCGACCGGAGTCGCCGCGCCGTTGACGAAGGTGCCGTTGGTCGACAGGTCGAACAGCACATAGTGCCCGTCGACATAGTCGATCAGGCAGTGGTTCTTCGAGACGAACCGCGAACCGTCCTCCAGCACCCAATCATTGTCCTGGCCGCGGCCCAGGGTAAGGCCGCAACGATCGAGGGTCCTGGTGGCGTCGCTCCCGGACAGGCCGGAACCGCCGGTGGTGAGGTCGAGGATGAGCTTCATGGCCGAGAAACTCGGGCGAAGGTGCGGGGGAGCACAGTCCTGACCGGGCTATGAGACACGATATTGAATCGCGCCGTGGGAGTCGACGGATACGCTCACGTCCTGGACAGGAGCGGAATCCGCCATGCGGGCGAGACACTCGGCGGCCAGCTCGGGCAGAAGCGTGTTCGCCAGGATCTGCTCGATGGCCCGGGCGCCGCTCTCGCTTTCGGTCGCGCGGGCTCGAAGCTCGTCCACCAGGCTGTCGTCATAGCTGAAGCCCGCACCGTAGGATTCCGCGATGCGCCGCCGGATCCGTTCGAGCTGCAGCCGGGCGATGCCGCGCATCGTGTCCTCGTCCAGCGGCAGGAAGGGGACCACCGACAGGCGGCCGAGGAAGGCCGGCTTGAAGGTCTTCAGCAACTCCGGGCGAAGCGCCGCGGCAAGGTCGGCGGGCGCCGGGGCGGTGTCGGGATCGGCGCAGAGCTTGGCGACAAGATCGGTGCCGACATTCGAGGTCAGGATGATCACGGTGTTCTTGAAGTCGATGTCCCGGCCCTCGCCGTCCCGCAGCATGCCCTTGTCGAACACCTGGTAGAATATGTCCTGGACGCCGGGATGGGCCTTCTCCAGCTCGTCCAGCAGCACGACGGAATAGGGGCGCCGGCGCACCGCTTCTGTCAGCACCCCGCCCTCGCCGTAGCCGACATAGCCGGGCGGCGACCCGAGCAGGAGCGAGACCTTATGCTCCTCCTTGAACTCCGACATGTTGATGACCGTCAGGTTCTGCTCGCCGCCATACAGCAGATCGGCCAGGGCCAGGGCGGTCTCGGTCTTGCCGACGCCGGAGGGGCCGAGGAACAGGAACACGCCGATCGGCTTGCGTGGATCCGTCAGCTTGGCGCGGGCGGTGCGGATGGCCCGGGCCACCGCCTCCAGGGCATGGTTCTGGCCGACGACGCGCTCGCGCAGCCTGTCCTCCAGCGCCAGGATCGACCGAATCTCGTCGGACACCATCCGGCCGACCGGGATGCCCGTCCAATTCGCCACCACCTCGGCGACCGCCTGGGCGTCGACCTCGACCGGGATCAGCGGCGTCTCGCCCTGCAGCTCGCGCAGGGCCCGGCGGGCCTCGGCGTAGTCGGCGCGCAGCGCCGCGACGTCCTCGACGGCATTGGACGGAGGCGATGCCTCCGACCCGTCCGCCGCGGGGCCAAGGCCCTGGGCCGCCTCGATCCGGTCGCGCAACCCTCGGATCCGGTCGACCAGGCCGCGCTCCTCCTCCCAGCGGCTCCGCATCGCCTCGTGCTCGGCCGCGGCCTGGTCGCGCAGCGCCTGCAGATCGGCGATGCGCCCCGACTCGCCGCCCGTCGCCTCCTCGCGCCGCAGGATGGCGATCTCGGCCTCCAGCCGCTCGATCCGGCGCCGGCGCTCCTCGATCGCCTCGGGCGTCGCGGCCTGGGCCATGGCCACGCGGGCGCAGGCGGTGTCGAGCAGGCTCATCGACTTGTCGGGCAGCTGGCGGCCGGCGACGTAGCGGTGGGACAGCCGGACGCAGTCAGCGACCGCCTCGTCCAGGATCCGGACGCCGTGATGCGCCTCCAGCATCGGGACGACGCCGCGCATCATGTCGATTGCGGCCGCCTCGCCCGGCTCTTCGACCTTCACCACCTGGAAGCGGCGGGTCAGAGCCGCATCCTTCTCGAAATACTTCTTGTACTCGGACCAGGTGGTGGCGGCGACGGTCCGCAGCTCGCCGCGGGCCAGGGCCGGCTTCAGCAGGTTGGCGGCATCGCCTTGCCCGGCCTGGCCGCCGGCCCCGATCAGGGTGTGCGCCTCGTCGATGAACAGGATGATCGGACGCGGGCTCGCCTGCACCTCCTCGATCACCGATTTCAGGCGGTTCTCGAATTCTCCCTTCACCCCGGCGCCGGCCTGCAGCAGGCCGAGGTCGAGCGTGCGCAGCGAGACGTTGCGCAGATCCTCCGGGACATCGCCGGCGGCGATCCGCAAGGCGAAGCCTTCGACCACGGCGGTCTTGCCCACCCCGGCCTCGCCGGTGAGGATCGGGTTGTTCTGCCGCCGCCGCGTCAGGATGTCGATGACCTGCCGGATCTCGCCGTCGCGGCCGAGCACCGGGTCGAGCCGGCCGGTGCGGGCGCGCTCGGTCAGGTCGATCGTGTAGCGGTCCAGCGCCTCGGTCCGTCCTGCACCGGCCGACCGGGGGGCGGCGCCCTCGGCGCGCGCCGTCGGCTCGACGCTCTCGGCCTCGGACGAGGCCGCCGTGATGCTGGCCAGCCTGCGGCGCAGCTCGTCGGGCGGGATGCGGGAGAGAGAGGGCGACGCCGCGCGCGCATGCTGGCCGAGCGTCTCGTCGGACAGCAGAGCCACCAGGAGATGCCCGGAGCGGATCTGCCCCTCGCCGTATTCGAGCGTGGCGAGGAGCCAGGCCTCGCGGCCAAGCGAGACCACGGACGGCGACAGGGCCGGTGGATGGGCGTTTCCGGTCTTGAGCCGGTCGAGGGCGCGGGCCAGCTCGGCCGCGACCCGCTCGACCGCGATCTCGTAGTGGCGCAGGCAGGCCGCAAGGTCGGACCGCTCGTCCTCGAGCAGCTTGGCCAGCCAGTGCTCGATCTCGACGTTGAACTGTGATCGCGACAGGGTCAGGCCGGCAGCGCCTTCGAGGGCGCGGCGGCATGGCGCATTCAGCTTGCCGACGAGGGATTTCAGATCGATGGCGGCCATGCGGGGCTCGTGTTGCGGTCGGTCGGTGCGGCGGTGATCAGATATCGTCCAGCTCGAAGACGGCGTCGGACAGGTCGGAAGGCGGCGGCTGCGACACGGCCCAGCTGGTCCAGCCGAGCCGTGACGCCTCGGGGCCGAGCCGCGGTTCGGGCACCTCCCTGCGATCAAGCACGACGCGCAGGTTGAAGCTGAGGCCGGGCCCGACATAGAGGCGGGTCAGCTCGGCCAGGCGGCGGACCTCGTCCGATCCCGGGAGCAGGGTCTGGAAGCGCGCCCAGGATACGGGGCCGACCCGGATCTGGAACTTGCCGCGCCGGTCCCACACCCGCTCGCCGGCGACGGCGTCGACCCCGAGCCGGCAGAACTGGCCGTCCGGCGAGGCCGCGGTCGGCAGGATGCTGCGTTCCTCCTGCGGCAGGGCCAGCCAGGCGCCCTCGAACGGCTTCACGGCCACGGGCAGGCCGAGATAATCGCCCAGCAGGGCCTCGAGCGCCGCCGCGGACCGCGGCCAGCGGGCGAAATGCCCCGCATAGTGGATGATCGCCTCGTCATCGACCGCGAGGCGCCGCTGCAGGTGCGGCGTGCCCAGGCCGACAAGGGCGCGCAGGGCATCGGAGATCCCGTCCCCGGCGCCGCCCGCCCGTTCATAAGCGATCGGCAGCCGGTACTTCGCCCAGGCGCGATAGAAGAAGGAGGCGAGCCGATGCTGGAACAGATCGAGGAACGCATTCAGCGCCGGACGCTTCTGGCGGGCCGCGCGGCTGACCTCGGCCGTCAGGTGGCTGGGCAGGACGCCGGACGGGCCGGTCAGCCCGAACAGGGTGATGGCCAACCGGGGCGGCCCGCCCTCCTCCGGAGCGGGCGGGTCGAACCGGGCGACGGAGCCGGCCGGAAAGGCGAGGGAGGTGGTGCCCGTCAGCCGCACGGCCTCGCCGGATGGGGGCAGATCCTCGCCGATCGGGCGGCCGCGACCGTCTTGCCCCGGATCCCGCTTCCGGGCCACGGTCTCGAGCAGGCGGATGGCCTGAAAGGCCTCGACGCTCCAGGGTTTTCGGGTCAGGCGGTCGATCACAGCAGCACCGTCTCCCCCGCCCGCGGCGGCCAGCGCCGCAGGGGCTGCGAGCGGCCACGGATGACGGCGGTCAGCCGCGAGAAGGAATTGATGCTGCAATAAAGGCCGAGGAAGCGCTCCAGCACCGAGGCGAAGAGGTAGAGGCCGGCGGCGGTGAAGCGTTCGCCGTCGAACTCGACGGTCACGTCGACGCCCCGGGCGAAGCCGCCGAGCGCGTCGCCCGGCAGCCGCGCCGAACCGCGGCGACCGGAAACCTTCAGCAGGCTGTCGATCACGGCCCGCGTCTCCGGCGAATCCCGGAAATCGTAGAGCTTCAGGATCTCGCGCAGTGCCTCGATGCCCTCCGTGTCGTCGGTCAGCGACAGGTGGTTGAGCGCGAGATGCGAGACCAGCCGCCAGCGGCCGCGCTTGCCCAAGGCCGGGCGCAGCGTCGGCGTCGGCGGCGTCAGGCAGGCGACCCGGTCGATCGCGGGGGACGTATCCGCCGCGCTCAGATGCGGATGGCCGCCGCCGAAGGGCAGGCGGCTCGGCAGGTCCCGGTTCAGGCACAGGATGTCGATCGACAGCGTCGTCTTGGGCGACGATGCCGGGTCGAAGGCCTCGTCGACCAGGGTCAGGAAGACCTCCGTTCCGGCCTCGCCCTGCCTGCCGGGGCGGCGCGCGGCATGCCAATAGGCCCGCCGGCCGCCGGCGTGCCGGAGCGCGTAGAACGGCTCGAAGGTGGTCACCTGGCCGCGGTCGTCCGAGCTCTCGACCTGTTCGATCGCATAGACCTCGGTCGCCGTCGGCCGCCGGGAGTCTGGGACCACGCGATATTCGGTCGTGGCCTGGCTCACCGTGATCGGCTCGGCCCGCAGGGGGAAGAGGTTGACGATCGGGGTGCAGCCGAGCGCCAGGGATTCCGTGCCGACGCTGCGCTCCAGATCGGGCGAGCCGCGGCGCAGATAGAAGAAGATCTCGATCCGCCGGCCGGCGTCGAGCAGCGTCTTGGCTTCCAGCCCTTCGAGATCGAAGAACAGGAACTTCTCGGGGAAGGCGAAGTATTCGGTCAGCAGCCGATAGCCGAGATGCGACCGGGCCGGATAGGGCAGCAGCCCCTCCCCGGGATCGAAGCCGACCGGCTTGATCGCCTCGGCCGGCAGGATCGCAGGGTTGGGATCGGTCGGGCCGTCGGCCACCGCGATCGACAGGCAGTCGTTGTGGATCAGCTCGTAGAGCGGCAGCGCCTGCTGCGCCGGGCCCGGCAGGTGGAAGCGCAGCGTCTCGATGCCGAGCGAGGAGAAGGTCGCCGCCTCGTTCAGGCAGCGTAGGCCGATGCGCAGGATCGCGGTGGCGCCCGCCGCCCGCGGGTTGGGCGGCGCCGCCATCGGCCTGGCGCCGAAGGCGACCGTGTCCAGCGCGATCGGCCAGAGGGTCAGCGGGTATCCGGTCCGGAACTGGCAGGCCTCGCCGTCCACGGTCTCGGTGCTGACCTCGGTCCCTTGCGGCACGCGATAGGCGCCCCGCATGTCCGACCGGCAGTCGAACCGCGCGATCGCCATCGACGGGATCGGCGCCGCATAGTGCGGGTAGAGCACCCCGATCAGCGCATCCGTCAGCTCCGGGAAGTCGTCGTCGAGCTTGGTCCGGATCCGCGCGTTGAGATAGGCGAAGGCCTCGATCAGGCGGGCGACGAAGGGATCGTCCGTGGCGTCGCCGCTCAGCCGCAGCCGCCCGGCGATCTTCGGATGCGCGTCGGCGAACTCGCCGGCCAGGCGGCGGATATAGGTCAGCTCGCGCTGATAATGGGCGAGAAGGTCTTCAGCCATGGCTGCGCGAGGTCACCGAGAAGCTGCGGCTCACCGGTTCGAGCACCGAATCGAAGGTCATCGGCTCCGGCGACGGTTCGGCATGCATCAGTGCGTCGATCCGCAGCCGCAGCGTGCGGTCCAGCCCCTCGGCGTTGTCGAGCAGGCGGACGGTGACGGAGCGGAACCTCGGCTCGAACCGCCGGATGGTCGCCTCGATCACCGCGCGGAAGCGCTCGCGGTCTTCGGCGGAGGTCATGGACAGGGCGGTGAAATCCGGCAGGCCATAGCCGGTCAGGGCGGAGCGGAGCTCGTCCCAGGCGTCCGGCCAGGCGATCGGCCGCGCCCGCGTGTTCAGCAGGTTCTCCAGGTCGCGCCTGACCCCGTTGCGGATATCCGCCAGGGACCGGGCCGCGCGCGGCACGCCGCCGCGCATGGCCGGTTCCGCCTCGTCCGCGAGCAGCCGGTCGAGCACCGAGAGCAGGAGGGCGCCGTCATCCTTGGCCATGCGCTGCTCCGCGGCCTCAGGCGGCCGGCCGGGCTTCGAACCGGCCGGCCTGCAGGATCGGCACCGCCGCCTCGCCCGCCAGCCAGCAGCGCTGCCCGATGCCGAGAGCCGGGGTGCCGTCCCCGCCCTGCCATTCCGTAACCCGGCCCAGCCTGGCGCCGTCATCGGCACCGTCGGCGGCGCCGGCATACAGCACCGGCAGGTAGACATCGCCCTCCGGGCCGTCCCGGACGGTGATCGAGACGCGCCGCCACAGCAGGTCCCGCCGCCGCTCCGGCGCATGGAACTCGATCGCGGCGACGCGCTCCATCGGCACCCAATAGTATTTCCCGGTGCTGGTCAGCACCTCGAAAACCGGCGCGACGAGGTCGTCGATGTCCCGCAGGTCGTCGATCTCGGCCCCATCCAGGCGACCGGGGCAGGGTGGCCGCAGGGCCTCCGCCTCGGCGGCGAGGCGGCCGGCCTCGGCGCCCTGCCCGTCGCGCAGGGCCAGCCCCGCCTCGAGCAGGCGCTGCAGATGCGGGGCCGGCGGATCCAGGAATTCCGGCAGACGCCCGGCGGTGAAATGCTCGGCCCGGGCCTGGGCGGCACGGATCAGCTGGCGGAACAGGGCCAAACCCAGCGCCGCCCCGGGGTCCTGGTCGCCGACGACGTCGAGCTGGCGGTCGGCCCGCTCGAAGTCGCCGGCAAAGCACAGCAGCTCCGCCAGGAAGACCCGCTTGGCCGTGGCGCCGGGGGCGGCCTTCACCTCGGCCAGGGCGGCGGCGAGGGCCTCGGCCAGGCGGCCGGCCTGGAAATGCTCGGTCGCAGTGGTCATGTCGGATCCTCGACTCGTTTCCTCGACCCGGCCGGCGGCATCATGCGGCCTGGCCGGCATGGGCGATTTCGGTGACCAGGCGGAAGCTCGACGCCACCTGGTCCAACTGGAAATGCGGCCGCAGGTGGATGACGCAGCCATACAGGCCCGGTCGCCCGGGCAGCTCGCGCACCGAGACGTCGACCTCGCGCAGCGGATAGCGGGCGCGCTGCTCGCTGGTGGCGGTGTCGCTGGCGACCGAGTAGCCGAGCAGCCAGCGGCGCAGGAATTCCTGGCAGTCCTCGACGGTCTGGAAGGCGCCGATGCGGTCGCGGCCGATCACCTTGACGTAGTGCGCGAAGCGGCTGATGCAGAAGATGTATTGCAGCATGGCCGACAACCGGGCATTGGCGGTCGCCGCCGGCTGCCGGCTGTCGCCCCGCGGCCGCTGCAGGGACGGGTTGCCGTGGAACACGGCATGGGGCGTGTCCCGCGCGCGGGACAGGACGACAATGCCGAGATCGGTCAGGTCCTTTTCGATCGCATCGGGCAGTTCGACGTCGAGAGCGATCTTGTAGCCGATTCCAGGGCGGTCGGTGCCGAAGGACATGCTGGGCAGGTCCGTCACCAGCCCGCCGCTGCCGCCCTGCGCGGCGGCGCCGCGGATTTCGGCGAACCAGCCGAACTGGTCGAAGGCGCGGATCAGCGTGCCGGCGAAGGCGAAGGCCGCGGGAGCCCAGCAATAACCGGAGAGGTCGGGGGCGGAGACGTCCTCGCGATAGCAGAAGCCGTCGGCCCGGCTGCCGTCATCGGCCCAGGGGAGCCGCATCAGGATCCGGGGGGCGGTGAGGCCGAGGAACCGGGCCTCCTCGGTGTCCCGCAGCGCGTGCCAGCGGGCGTAGTCGGGGGCGCGAAAGCCGTGCGAAAGCTCGATCGGCTGGCCCAGCTCGGCAAAGCTGCTGACGCCCAGCAGCGTCGGATGCGCCCCGGCGATGAATGGCGCAAAGGCGGCCGCGGCGATCTGCGCCATGCCCCGCAGCCCCGCGACATCGTCGGTCGGGTGGCCTGGCGCCGGCGCGTGCCGCATTTCGTAGGCGCCCACCAAGACGCCGAACGGCTCGCCACCGGGCGTCCCGAACTCCTGCTCGTAGATCTTCTGGAACAACTGGCTCTGGTCGAACTCGATCGCCCGCTCGAGATCGCGGCAAACCTCCGTCCAGCCTATATCCAGCAGGCGGATCTTGGCAGCGGTACCGGCGGCGCCGTCGACCAGATAGGCGACGCCCCGCCAGTTCGCCTCGAGCTGCTGCAGCCTGGGCGCGTGCAGGATGACGTCGAGCTGCGCCGAGATCAGGGCGTCGATTCCGGCGATGTCGCGGTCGATCGCCGCGCGCAGCGCCCGGCGGTCGCGCAGCAGGCGCGCAGCCTCCGCTCGCCCGAACCATAGGCTGAGCGCCTCCGCCGGGCGGGGCTCGGCCAGGAACGAGACGACGGGCCCGGCCCCGTCGGCAGCGTCCCACCCCCCGCCGGCGAAGATGCGGTCGATCAGCTCCGGCCTCAGGCCGGCGTGCCCCATGGCTCCTTCCGGCATCGGGCCGGGATCAACCGTTGCCGCCGGCGTTCGGGATGCGCGCCACCATGCGCAGCGAGGTGGTGAGCTCCTCCATCTGCAGCCAGGGCCGCAGCCAGGCGACAGCGTTGTAGGCACCGGGCGAGCCCGGGATCTCCTTGACCGAGATCTTGGCCTCCGCCAGCGGATAGCGGGCCTTCATTTCCTGGCTCGCATCCTTGTTGTTGTTGACGTAGTTCATGATCCAGCGGTTGAGCCAGGCCTCGCAATCCTCCGCCTCGAGGAAGGAGCCGACCTTGTCCCGCGCCATCACCTTCAGGTAGTGGGCGAAGCGCGACGTGGCCATCATGTAGGGCAGGCGGGCCGAGATGGCGGCGTTCGCCGTCGCCTCCGGCCGGTCGTACTTCTTCGGCTTCTGCGTGCTCTGGGCGCCGAAGAACACCGCGTAGTCGGTGTTCTTGTAGTGGCAGAGCGGCAGGAAGCCGAGGCGCGACAGCTCGGCTTCGCGGCGGTCGGTGATGCCGATCTCGGTCGGGCACTTGTGATCGGGATCGCCGTCGTCGCTGACGAAGGTGTGGAACGGCAGCCCCTCGACCTTGCCGCCGCCCTCGGCGCCGCGGATGGCGGTGCACCAGCCGAACCGGGCGAAGGCGTCGGTCAGCCGCGCGCCCATCACATAGGCCGCGTTCATCCAGCAGTAATGGTCATGCGCCATCGCGCGGCGGGTGCCGTCGGCGTCGATCGGCGCCTCCTCGAAGTCGAACTCGTCGATCCGGCGGGTGCTGTCGCCATAGGGCAGCCGGGCCAGGGCCCGGGGCATGGTCAGGGTGACGAAGCGGCTGTCCTCGCTGTCGCGGAAGCTGCGCCACTTCGCGTATTCCTGGGCCTCGAAGATCTTCTCCAGGTCGCGCGGCCGCGACAGCTCGGTGAAGTCGCTGAAGCCGAAGAGGGCCGGGGCCGCCGCCGAGACGAAGGGGGCGAAGGCGGCCGCCGAGACCTGGCTGATATGCTGCAGCAGCTCGACATCCTCGGGGTGGTTCGAGAATTCGTAGTCGCCGATCAGCGCGCCATAGGGCTCGCCGCCGGGGGTGCCGAACTCGCTTTCGTAGATCTTCTTGAAGATCTGGCTCTGGTCGAACTCCACCGCCTTGTTCAGGTCGCGGTACAGCTCGCGCTTCGAGACGTTCATGACACGGATCTTGAGCATGGCGCTCGTCTCCGTGTTGCTGACCAGGTGATGCAGCCCGCGCCAGGAGCCCTCGAGCTGCCTGAACTTCTCGTGATGCATGATCGCCGACAGCTGGCGGGAGAGCTGCTCGTCGATCACCTTGATCGCCCGGTTCAGCGTCGCGGTCAGGTTGCGGTCATAGGTGACCGTGCCCTTCAGCGCCTCTTCCGTCAGGGTGCGCAGCAGCTCCTGGGCGCGCTCGGGCTCGGTCTGCCGCGTGGCCGAGATCGCCTGGTCGAGCAGCGAGGTCGTCGTCTCGACGGTCCGGCCGGCGGTCTGGGTCTGGGATTTTTCCACGGCCATGGCCCTTACTCCTTGGTTCCGCCGTCGCCCGCGGGGGGCACGTCCTGGGTGCCGAGCTCGTGCGAGAGCCGGGACAGCTGCTCCTTGTTCTGCAGCACCTGCTCGAGCAGGGCTTCGAGATCCTCGGAGCGGTCGATCTTGGTCATCAGGTCGCGCAGCCGGTTCCGGGTCTCCATCAGCTTGCGCAGCGGCTCGACCTGCTGGACGACCGCGGCCGGCTCGAAGTCGTCGAGCGACTTGAACGCCAGGTTGACGGAGAATTCGGTGCCGTCGTCCTTCAGCGTGTTCTCGACCCGGAGGTTGAGGCCCGGCGCGATCCGCGCCATGACGTCGTTGAAGTTGTCGCGATCGATTTGCACGAATTTGCGCTCGCGCAGCGGCGCCAGCGGCTGGGTCGGGTCCCCGGAGAAATCGCCGAGGACGCCGACCACGAACGGCAGCTCCTTCTCGATGACCGCGCCTTCGGTCTCGACCTGGTAGGTGATGTGGACGCGCGGCTTGCGGACACGCTCGAGCTTGTCGTGAATGCTGGACATCATCACCTCGACCTCGTCTTGTTCAATGCGTTGCTCCCGAGACGCACGGCCGCGGCCTTACGCGCCGCGGGACCTGATGCCGGCGACCACCAGAAAATCACCCCGGGCGGCATCGTCCCGGATCAGCTCGTCGATCAGATCGGGCAGCGGCAGGCGGGCCCGGCGCACCGCCTCCTGCAGCGTGTAGGAAATCGGCGCCTGGGGCTCCACCCGGCGGAACCAGGCGGCCGCCTGCTCGACCAGGCGAAGCGCGTCCTCGCGGTCGCGGATCCCGTCGGCGGGGGGCGCCGCGGGGGACGCATCCGGCCCGGACCCGTTGGGCTGGGGGCGCGGCGCCGGCGGCGCCGCGGCGGAAGAGCCCGCCGACCCGCCGAGCGCCTGCCGCAAGGACTGGCCGCGGTCGCCGAGGGCCAGGAACAGGGCGTCGCGGGCCGCCTCCAGCACGTTGCGGATGTTCGATGTCGGCGGGGACTCGGCGCCGCACAGCTGGTCCAGGCTGTGGCACAGCTGCAGGAAGGCGTCCTGGGCGCCGACGATATCGGCGAGCGTGGTCGACACCTCCGTCGCGTCCATCGCCTGGGCCGCGGCGGTGACCGCGTCGAGATCCTGGGCCCCGGCCGCCAGGCGCTGCTGCCGCCGGTCGTCGTCCAGCGTGGCGACCTCGCCCGCCTGCATGATCTGCCACAGCGCATAGTCGGCCTGCTGCCCCCGGATCAGCGGAATCTTCCGGATGGGCTGGATCAGCGTGCCCTCGGCGCCTTCGCCGTTCAGCCCGGTGATCGGGCGCAGGCGGGTCGCGAGGCCGTCCTCGTCGGGGGCGGGGTGCAGGCCGTCCCAGTGCCGCTCGACCAGGGCGTGCAGCAGCCGGAAGCCGTCGCGCAGCCCGGCATAGCCGTGCAGCCGCGTCAGCCCCTCCACCATCATGGCGGCGACCTCGAGATCCTTCGACTGCCCCGCCAGGATCTCGCCGGCGGCGGCGACGATCTGGCGCCACTCCGCCGTCGGCTGCGCCGCGTCCTCCTCGGCATCGGCCGCGCGCTCCTGCGCCCGGGCCTGCGCCCGCAAGTCCCGAAGCCGCTGGAACGCGGCGACGGACGACATGTCCGACCGCGGATCCGTCCCGGTCGGGCTCGACCCCGGGACGGGCGCCAGCAGCGTCTGGATGTTCACGACCTCAGGAGTTTGCACCGGGCTGCTCGCTTAATGCCGATCGTGTCACAAATCTGTCTTATCATGGGCCGGGATTCTCTTGAGCATAGCGGCATATCCTAGCGTGTGGGAGCCGCGAAGCGTCACTTGGTCATAATAGGGAAATGATCCGCCCGGCCATGCATGTCACCAGGATGGGGGAAATTCGCTGATCGCCAGCACCGCCGGGACCGGACGGCTGGAGGTGTCGACCGCGGCGACCCAGACGGCATAGATGCCGTTCTCGGGATGGT
This sequence comes from Inquilinus sp. Marseille-Q2685, assembly GCF_916619195.1. Taxonomy (NCBI): domain Bacteria; kingdom Pseudomonadati; phylum Pseudomonadota; class Alphaproteobacteria; order Rhodospirillales; family Rhodospirillaceae; genus Inquilinus; species Inquilinus sp. Marseille-Q2685. The sequence continues at coordinate 1,269,873 of NZ_CAKAKL010000002.1, read as the reverse complement.
CGAAGGTCAGCGCCGGGTTCATGCCGCCATCGGTGGTGTCGTCCGCGCACAGCCACTTTCCGCCCGGGGTGTGGACGAGGAGCGCGGTGTCCGACCCGGCGGCGGCATAGAGGGTGAGGGGGCGCTTCCCGTCCTTGAACTCGACCGTCACGTCGGGGCGCTCGGCGGTGATGTTGCCGATGCAGTCGCGGCCCATGCGGGAGACGGAGTAACGGCCGCCGGCGACGACACCGATGGGAAAAGGGTCTGTTCTGAAGTCGCCCTCGAGAGAGAGCTTCTTATAATAGGGGGGCGCCTCCGCATTGGGCGGCGGCAGCGGCGACTCGGGCTGCTGGGCCGAAATGGCGCCGAGAGGCAGGGTTGCGCCCGCCGCCAGCGCGACAATTGTCCGACAAAACCGCACCGAGGACCTCCTTCGAGCTTGCTAATATCGATTATGCGATAAATGTCTTTCGCCTTCCAGATTCCATAATCCTGTGTATAGATGCATGTGTCTCGAGCGGGCTTGAGTCACCCTGGGGGATCTGGATTGAAATGTGACGCTGATGTGTCAGAGGGCGCCCGCAGATTATAGCTGTTCGGGCGGGTAGTGTCTGGGCATGACAGCAATCGTCTGTGATTTGGGAAGGCATTCCAAGGAACTTCATGGACCGGGGTGCTCTGGATTGCCGGGGCCCCTCGTGACAGAGCCGGATCCCTGTACCGGTGATGCCGTTCGCATCTAATTTCCTAAGAAAGGAGACGTGAGGGACCATGGCGATCTACGTTCAGATCGATGGCATCCAGGGCGATGCCACGCAGGAGAACCACAAGAAGTGGATGGATGTGGCGTCGTTGAACTGGGGCGTCCACCGGGCCGTCTCCACGCCGTCCGGATCCTCCCAGAACCGCGAGGCTTCCGAGCCGGTGATCGGTGAGATCCGCCTGACCAAGGCGATGGACGGCGCGTCCCTGAAGCTGTTCGAGGCCGCCGCCACCGGCAACCAGGGCAAGGCCGTGACCATCCACCTGGTCACCACCGGCAGCCCGGGCAGCACCTACATGGAGTACAAGCTGACCAACGCGCTGGTCAGCGGCTACCAGATCAACACCACGGGCGACCGCCCGGTGGAGGAGATCACGCTGAACTTCACCAAGGTGGATCTGAAGTACACCACCTATGACGAGAACCATAAGCCCGTCAGCAACCAAGTGGCGAGCTACGACGTCGGCACCACGCTGCGCGGGTGACGGGACGGCGAGGGTGATTGGCCGGCCGGGACCCGTCGCGGGTCCCGGCCCGTTCCCCATTCGCGAAAGGTGCTGCCGATGATGCCGATCAAACCTCCGGTCACCGCATTGGCGCTGTCCCTGCTGGCGGCGGCCTGCGGCCAGGAGATCCCCGATCAGAAGGTGTTTCCGGGCTATGCCAAGGGGCCGGAGCCCGCGGCACCGGCCCCGACGCTGGTCGCCGAGGCGCCGCTGTCGGCCGAGGCCCTGGCCCGCAAGACGGAAACCTCGCGCCTCACGCTCGACCGCACGGTCGAAACCATGCGGCAGCGGCTGACGCAGCTGAAGCAGCAGATCGTCGCGACCAGGGCCAGCCTGGACGACCAGGGCGGCCGCCGCGTGAATCCGGATCAGTATGCTGAGCTGCAGAAGGCCGAACGCCAGGTCAGCCTGGCCCTCGGCCGGACCCGCGTGTCGACCAGCCGGAATGCCGCCACGGTGCCCGAGCAGGCCTCGACCATCAACGATCTGAGCGGCCTGATCGTCTCGGTCTCCGGCCTGGTCAACACCATCGGCGAGGCCGAGCCGGTGGCGGCGCCGACGCTGCAGGCGCGCGCCGGGCTGTCCCCGGATATCGACATGAGCCGGATCCGCGCGTCGCGGCCGCTGCCGCAGGGGGAGGGCGCTGCCGCGCCGAGCCCGAGCCCGGTTCCGGCGCCGGCGGCGTCGAATCAGGTTCCGGCGCCGGCCATCGGGTTGTCCCCGGATGTCGATGTGAGCCGGATCCCGGCGTCGCGGCCGCTGGTGCAGGAAGCCCCGGTCGCCGCGCCGAACCCGATTCCGGCACCGGCCGCGCCGAATCCCGCCCCGGTGCCTTCCATTCCCGTCAGTTGAGGGTGACGACCATGCGTGCTGATCAGATGATCGAGCTGGTCCGAGCGGTTCTGCGCGAGCTCGACGGGCCGGCCTTCGGCGCCGCGGCCGATGCCGCCGGCACGGCGGCGGCGACGCTGCGGCGCCAGCGCCAGGCCATGCTGCTGGAATGGGCCGTCTCCGAGCTCGGGCCGTCGCTGCCCGGCTTCCGCAGCCGGCTCGCCTGGCGGCTCCCGTCCGGGCCGGCCGCCTCCTCGGCCTCGCCGGCGCAGGACGAGGCGCTGGCGGTCCAGGCCTGCCGCATCGCCCGCGACCGGCTGGCCGGGGCGGAGGAGAGCGGCGGCAGCGGGGGGCTGCGGCCGTCGCGCCTGTTCGACGCGGCCCTGACGCGGCTGATTCCCGGCACCGACGGGGCGGAGATCCGGTCGGTCGCCCTCGGCGGCGGCCGCCCGGCGCGGAGCCCGTCCGATTCGGCCGAATCGCAGCGGCCGGCCGGCGCCCGCCTGCTGGCCGCGCTGGCGGTGATCGCGGTGACGCTGCGCGAGGAAGACCGGGTGGCGGCGGCGGCGTGAGCCGCCGGCCGGAATCACCGGTCGGTTCAACTGGCTCCGATCAAGGAGACTCCCTGGACGATGCGGCCGCCATGCGCGGTCGCATCGTCCATGTGGGCGGCGGCTTGTGTTGCTACGCTGTTTTTGCAGTCTCCGGCATGGCCATCCGGCCTAGCGGTCTGCCAAAGCAGAGGTGATTTCATCGAGGAAGAAGCTTCCGAAATCGTCGGCTATCTTCTCCGACCCGCCGGATATTCCCTGAACCGGCAATTCCAGGACGGGTCCTTCTCCCTCGGCATCTGTCTGCGACAGATCAATCACATAGAACGGGCCGTGACCGGACATCTTGATGCGCAACATCGAGTCCGTGATGTGACCTTTTTCGCGAGAGCGCTCGGTAGCCCATAGAACGCATGGAATTGACTGTGCGTTAAGGCCGCTCTTCGTGATGCCGTAAAATTGGTGACCCATAAAGCTGAGCGTGCCCATCCTTGCAAGAAAGTGCCTGTAGGAAGGCGGGAATTTCACGCCCAATCTGCCCTCGAATGCAAAAAGCATGTCATCCGTGGCGCCGCTTCCTGGACGATACGATTCCCCGGAATCGAGAATCAGTTGAATGGTGGTATCGACGGCTGACATCTCGTCTCCTCGCCGGTCGGGCCTCAGCCGATGGGGCGCACAGGCTCTGCCCCCTCGACCCCGACGCGTGCGAGCTGGAAGGCGTCGAACTGAGCGAGGATTCTCGAAATATGAGATATATAGTTATGGACTTGCTCCGACAAGTGCTCTTCCGGCGCCATCAAGATTTTTCCTTCAAGTATAAATCGAGATATTTTTTCTGATCGCCCCTGAATCCTTCTGCGCCAAAGCGCTCGTATATCTTTCTAAATACGTCCATCGCCTCACGATCGAGGCCAGCATCCAATAAAGATGAGCCTTCTAGCATCATGACAAAATGATTGGTGCGCTCAGTATCGTCATACGCAGTGTATGTTATATCAATCCATCTCCTTAGGTGATCTATATCTTTTTGTAGAGCATATTTTTTGACCAAACTGGCCGCTATCGTCTGTGGATAAAAATCCCAATCTTCCTTCGATTCGGGTATAATGTCCCAAGCCCTGAGTGCGATTTCAATCGAGGACCAAGTGTCCCCGGAACGATTCTTTTCTCCAGATTCCTTAAGAAGGGCATCAATCCTTCGCGATAGATCTCTGTCCAGCTCGGGTCTGTGGCTCATTTCTTGCCTCTACTCAAGTGGTGGAAGGTACCTGGAAGGAGTAGACCCGTCTCTGGCGGTATTGAAGGGACCATACACAAAGCGGTAGTTCTTGATCGCATACGCCAGATCTTTGTGCAAACCGCTCATCTTTGCCATATTTGCAGTGCTTTAGCTCGACGCTCATATGTTCTCCGGAACGACCTACGCATTGCATTCGCTCGGCTTAAGACAATATTTCTTTGTTGTACGCTAAGTTCGCTCATCGATCATTTTCTTTAGGACGGAACGCAACAATTCCTCCGCGCTGTCATATTCTTCGTATTCATCTAAAGAATACCGATCTAGCATGCAATATATTCCTCTATTATTATTGTGGCAGAATAAAGAATCTCCACTTTCTGCGATGAAAGTGTAAATTTTCTTTTCAGAATCCTCGTGCCATGCGCGATTGGCGGAAATTAGATCTTCTACATTTGCTTCACTGTTGCAACCGGAGCTATATATAAGATAGCCATTGTTATCAAGGCCATCGCATAGCCGAAAAAAATTTAGATGCCCTGGATCCAGCATATATCCGAACTCTTGAGAGATTTGTCCGGAAATCCTAGACAAGCACTCTTCGCTTGCTCCAGAAGGAGTGTGGTCGCCCCACTTTACTCGTTCGGCTTTGATCTGATTTAGAAGCTTGGCTAGATCTTCCATTCTACTGTCCTCCTGTTGGATAGACGAACCCGTCTGGAGTTGGCCAGTTTACAGTAATTGAATCGCCTGGAGCTAGATTTCTAGTCAGCCCGTTCTGTAGGTTGGTAAGAGCTTTATGGAAAGGATCGTTCTTTATAAGAACTAGATTTTCAAACGAGTTTGTTCCTCCGTCATCAAGCGGGAGTTTATGGTGAACTTGATAGCCGTCAGGGACTCTGCCAGATGCGATCTTCTGAATATCAGAATCTGATAGGCCTGCTTGCCGAAGCGTCTCTATTTTATCTGGATCAGAGCCAATGTTTTGCAAGAAGCTCCGTCTCTCGCTGGTATTGAATTCGTCTCTGAGTTTTTTGGTGTCCTCGGGCGATCTTTTCTTGTAATTTATTTTCTGCTTTTTCATATTCACGAGTTCGATTTCCTTGCCCCTCAAAGGGGCTGAAATTCTGACATTCTCATCAGGTGTCGCCCGCTCGATCTCCTCCGTCGCTTGCTCCGCCTTTCGGGCGGCCGGCACGACATCCTCTGCCGCGTCGACTGCGCCGGCGGCCGCCCCTTCGGCCGCGCCGACCTTGCGGGCGACGCCGGCCGCGGTGGCGGCCTTGCCGGCCACGGTGATCGCCCCCTTCGTCGCCAGGGCCTCGACCCCGAGCCTGACCACGTCGAAGGTGCCGTGGCCCAGCGCCTGTGCCACCCCGCCTTCCCGATAGGCCTGGACATAAGGATCGGAGACGCCATGCCAGACCGCGCCGGCCGCGTTCTGCGTGTTCTCCCAGCCGCGGCCCAGAGTGCCGCCTGGGTCGTTCCACAGGTTCTGGCCGACCTCGCCGGTCCACTGGGCCGCCCCGGTGACGCCGCCCACGACGCTCTCCCCGGCCGAACTCAACGTCCCCAGCGGATCGTTCCACAGATCGGAGGCGATGCTTTTCGCCCCCTCCAAGGCGTCCGACCCGACCTTCTTCGCGCCCTCCCAGGTCTCGCTCGCATTCTCAGTGAAGCCGTCGGCGAACCGCTCGCCGGCGCCGCGCGTGTCGGCCCTGTTGCCACCGTTGCCATAGGTGGTGTTGTCGCCCGCCATCTGGGCTTCGCCGAACGTGTTCCCGCGGTTCAGATAGAACCGGTCTTCACGTCGGATGACCGGCTGCCCCTCCGCCCGCACGGTTCTCGAATGGTCCAGCGGTTCGGCGATGTCTCCCACGGTTCCCGACTTGATGCCCTTGGCCGATCCTGGTTCGTCGCCATGGGTGCAGGTGGTGTTCGAGCGCAGCACGAAGGCGCGCTCGCCGGTGAAGAATACGGTCGGCGTCGTCTTCTCGTCCTCGCCTGGAAGGGCGTAGACCGAGTAGGGGATCGGCGGGGTGGAGGAGCCGACCGGGGTCTTGCAGACATCCGGTGTCAGCGACAGCACGATCGGCTTTGAGGAGTCGCGGATCGCCTCCTTCGGCGTCGTCGTCCACTGTGCCTGCGGCGGGGGCTCCTCCGTCTTCGGTGTCGCCCACCCGATAGGGTTTGCCCAGTTCGTCCGCCTCGGCCAGGATGGCGACGGCGGGGGTCCAGTCGCTGGCTCGAGACAGGGCCTGGAACCGATCGATCAGCGAACCATACCGGGCCGCCACCTCCGGTGGCATGCTCCCGACGTCGACCGGATATGATCCGCGGCTGTCAATCACGACGCACCTCCGCCGGAACGGGCTGCCGGTCGCCTGCGGGTTTTCGCCCGGCCGGTCCCAGCACATGGGCCTCGACGGTTCGCACGCCCTCGCGCCACGCGAAGCCCACGCGCCAAGTCAGGGTCACATGCGGCGGGGTGTGGATGAGATCGAGGTGGACGCCGTCGAGCGGCATCGCGAGGATCTCGGTCTCGCCGGTCTTCCGGTGCACCACGCAGACCAGCCGCAGCCCCGGCAGGCGGAACGGCAAGAGCGGCGCGGCGCGGAAGAGATTGGCTAACCGAATCTCTTCGTCACCGTGCAGCCACGGTGTGAACACCAAGTCGGGATGGGCGCAGTTGTAGAAGCGGTAGTCGAAATCCGGCGGAAGGAACGGGTGCCGGGTCGCCAGCCAGGTCTCGTCATAGGTGCCGGTATACTGTTCCCGGAACCGCCACCAAGGCGCGATCGGGGCCAGACCCTGCGGCTGATATGCCTCGTGCCATTCCGTGACCGGCTCGTCCGCCGCCTCGATCCGCGGCGCCGGCAGTGGCCGGTCCTTCGGGCTCAGCTTTGGATCCAGCAATCCGGGACCGAGTGGATTGAAGCGGCAGCAGTCCTGCGGCCTGTCATCCTCGGCCGCCTTGGGGACCGGGCCGCCATAGGCGAGATAGTAGCTGAGCGGCACTTCGGATGCCGGGGCGGCTTCGCCCATGCGCCAGCCGTCCCCGTCAGGCTGCCAGTGACGAGGGCCATGGACCCGGAGCAGCTTCTGCCGGTCCCCGACCTTGATTCCGGCCAGCCACGAAGGCTGCGGCTCGCCGGAGGGCGCATAGGCGCGGGCCAGCACCGTCACGTCCGTGCCGGGCTTGAACGGAACGAAGTCGGCCTGACGCAGCAGGTGGGCGCGCTGGCCTTCCCCGGCATACTCGTCCTTGAGCAGGAACGGCCTCTGGCTGGCCGACGCCGTCAGCGCTTCGCCGGGACGGATGTCGAAGGTGCCGCGCAGCGCCAGGACGCCGTTCAGTTCCGAACGCGCGTTGTACTGCTTGAACGCCAAGCCGGGAAACGGCGTGTGGTTGCGGAATTCCATGCGCCGGCGCTCAGTTCAGGTCGATCGTCTTGCCGTTGATCTGAACCGGCCCGCTCATGGTGATGTTCAGGTTGTCGCCGAGGATCCGGATCGAGCCATCGGCCCGGAGGGTCATCTTCGACTTGCCGACCTCGAGGACGAACTCCTCGCCGACCTTGACGACATAGGCCTGTCCGACATTGAGGGTCTTGGCGACGCCGACCTGTTCGTGGCGGGCGATGCCGACGGTGTCGGATTTGAAGGAGCCGACGACGGTGTTCATCATGCCGGGCAGGGAGAACAGCTGGTTGACCGAGGCGCCGAGGCCGGTGCCCGAGGCCTGCAGCGCGGCGCCGGCGTCCCGGCGCGTGCTGGGGCCGGCCACCAGCCCCGACAGCGCGCCGAGGGCGGGACCGGAGAGGAAGCCGAGCGCCGAGCCGCCGATCATGCCGGCGAAGCTCTGCATCAGCGCCGGGGTCGCGGCCAGGGCGCCGGCGGCCAGGCTGCCGGCGAGCCCGGCGATGCCGCCTCCGCCCGAGCCGCCGCCCCCGGCGGAGGAGGGGGCCTGGATGTTCATGGCCAGCGGCGGCTGACTTCCGCTCCCGCCTGCGTCGCCGCCCTTGAAGGCGCCGCCGCGCTCGGCGATCGAGGTCGCCTGGGCGATCAGCCCGGCCGAGGAGCCGGCGAGCCCGGCGACGTTGGCCAGGAGGCCGAGGGCGCCGCCGCCGGCGCCGCCGACGGTCAGGTTCATCGAGCCGCCGATCTCCTCCTTGTGGTTGGCAGCGACGTTGATCGCCTTGCTGGCGCCGATGCTCTCGACCTTGTCGTTGTCGACCCGCTTGACGTGGTTGTGGCGGACCTTGACCGTGTGGTCCTTCTGGGCGTGGAGGAACAGGTTCTCCCGGCCGGCGTCGTCCTCCATCGAGATCTCGTTGTTGCCGACATAGCCCTGGGCCTTGTGCGACAGCGAGCGCCAGGTCGAGCGCGTCTTGTTGTCGGGGAAGGCATAGGAGACCATGTTGTCCGGGTTCGGCGCGGTGCCGATGCACAGCGGCTTGTCCGGGTCGCCGTCGACATAGGTGATGAAGGCGGTCATGCCGATGCGCGGCTTGACCTGCAGGCCGTGATTGGGGCCGGAGACGGCGTGGCAGACCTGGATCCAGCAGCTGTCGCCGTCGCGGCGCCTGGCGTAGCGGTCCCAGTGGAAGGCCACCTGGATGCGGCCGTACTGGTCGATCCAGATCTCCTCGCCCGGCGGGCCGACCACGGTCGCGGTCTGCACCCCCTCGATCTTCGGATGCGGGGTCTTCTGCTCCGGCACGAAGGGCTTGTTCGCCGGCATCGCGGTGAAGCGGTTGGCGTAGCTCGGCCCTTCGGTCGCCGCATCGGGGGCGTAGGTCGGGTCCTTGGCCTCGTGGTCGACCGAGACCACGGTGTAGTCGCCGTTCTCGGCCGCGATCGGGTGGCCGTAGAGGGTGAAGCCCTGGCCCGGGGCGACGCGGCGGTTGCCGCTCTCGGCCGCGACCGTGTCGAAGGCCGCCTCATGCACCTCCATGCGCCGCCGGGTGATGTGGTCGGTCGGCCCGGCCCTTCTCCAGGAACCGGCCGCCCCAGCGGTACATCTCGAACGGCTTCGACGTCCTGATCGGGTTGACCGTCGGCTGCGCCCGCGTCAGGTCCTGCCGCGGCGTCTCGAAGTTCCAGTCCGATTCCGCCACCGCGCCCGGCTTGAAGGCCCAGCGCCGGGTCCAGACCGTGACGTCGTTCAGGTCGACATTGGTCGTGGTGTAGCGCAGCCGCGGCTCCTCGCCCTGCGCGAAGGCCCGCGGGCTGTCGGCGACGAGCAGTCACTGGCGGCCCGCCCTGCCGTCCTGGCCGGCCTCGTGGCGGAACCACCAGCACCACCCTTCCTCCTCCAGCAGCCGGAAGGCGAAGTTCAGGTCGGTCTCGTTGTACTGGACGCAGTAGCCGCGCGGCTCCTTCGGCCCGGTGACGGCGCCGAAGTCATAGTCGCGGATGCCGGCCTCGCCGAAGATGGTCTCGAGGATCTGCTGCGTCGTCTGATGCTGGAAGATGCGGCAGTCGGAGGTATGCGAGAACAGCCACAGCCAGGGCCTGGCGGTGACGGTATAGGCGCGCATGCCGTCGCCGACCGCATGCCCCGCCTCGATCGAGCCGACCACGCCGGACCAGCTGCGCCGCGCGCCGCTGGGCAGCTCCAGGGTCCAGGACAGCGGCAGGCCGACCATCTCGTCCGGCGTGATGTCCTGGCGCTTCGAGCGCACATGCAGCCGGAACTCGAACAGGTCGCACAGCGCTTCGTGCCCCTGCATCCGTTCCAGCAGCAGGACATCCTGGCCCAGCGGCGTGTCGATCGTCAGCAGCCGACCGGCCTGCGTCAACGAACCGACGTAATCGTAACCCCCCATGACGACGGCTCCGACTGCATCGAAAGCTGCTCAACTTGTCGCCAGATCGGCCGCCTTTGGCAAGCCACCAGATAGGATCGCAGTCGGAGTCAGGAATTCCACCGAGGGCGGACATCGATTGAGACCGTCATGTTGCAAAAAGGGACCGCCGACCTATTCAGCCTTGATCGACGGCACGCCCTGGACGATGCGGCCGCCATGCGCGGTCGCATCGTCGATCCTGGCCACGGGCTTGCCGTTGATGCGGACCAGTCTGGAGCCCCCGGTGATGGTGTCGAAGGGCCCTACGCAGGTGCATTTGTCACCACGCACCGCGACCGGGACGCCGTTGAAACGCACGAAACTCTGCTGCGGCTGCGCGATCGGGCCGCCGATATGCGGCTTCGACCCTTCGGCCGCCGGGCAGATGTGGTGGTGGCCGACGAGCGCGATCGGTCGTCCGGTCATGCAGCCCTCCCGAGACGGCGGCGATCATCGAGAATCGGGTTGATGTCGACGATGCGAAGATTGCCTGCACCGCGGTCGATCACATCGACGAAGACACGGTCGAGCGACGTGCGGGCGACCAGCGATCGGACGAAATCTTGGGCATCTGATCCGCTGAAGAGCGCAAGATGATCGCCACCATCCCGGCGCCGGACCGGACGGATCGTCCCGCCCCTCACGGCGAAGCGGATTTCCGCTGCGCCGGCGAGATCGAGATGGGGAAAGAGGTGCAGAAAGGCCGACTGCTCCAGTGTCAGCCAGGCCTCCAGTACCAGCGCCATCCGATCGGTCGCTGAGCGCAGCAGTACGCCGCTCCATAGCCCTGCCGCCGCACCGTCGAGGCGTGCCAGCCAGGGCGTCTCCTTCCAACTCAGCGGCCCCAGCTTCGGGAAGATAGTCACCGCGGGGACGACGGCAGAGAGGCGGGCCGCCAGATCGTCGACCGCTGGGGCGGCGGCGATCCCATAGCGTGTCCGGTAGGACGTGTTGTGCCGGAGGAGCCGATCCAGGTCTGAAGGCGACAGGCGCAAGGACACGAGAGGCTCTGCGAGCGCCGCCGCCTGCGCGGCCTCGGGCCAGGCCTCGAAAGAGGTCGAGGCGATCAGCTCCGCATCGCGCCGTATGGCGGGCACAAGCCTGGTCGGATCGAGGGGCACGGGATCTCCGGGAGCGCTGATTATCGTCGAAGCGCCGCTTCGACCTCGTCCTCGGTCCGAATGCCGGCCAGGAACTCGGTGAAGCTGCGGGCGATCAGGCCCATCCGGTTGTTCTCCTCCGTGCCCCAGGTGGCATATTGCTCCGGCCATTGCCACACCCAGCCCGACCGCTCGGCGGAGAGGTCTAGGAGGACGTAATCCGTTCCGGCATTGACGCCGATCGGAATCATGGTTTTCGGAATCAGATTCTCGACGCCGTCTTCATGCTTGGATGGATCAATGAATTTCCTGTACCGGTCCACGATCCGGTCCGCATTGGTGAAGCCGCCAAAATAGCCGGATTGCACAATCTTCTGATCGCCCGCCAAAAAGGTGACGACAAACCATCCGAGATCAGTGTTTTGAATCTTCAGTGCTCCATAATTCTTGAGAAAATCTGAATACTCGGCTGGCAGGGGGAGTCCGACTTGAGCCTCCAGATTCGATATCGCGTCGGCAGCCTGCTTGGCGTTGGGTTGCTGTGTGGCGACTGCTGCCAGACGAGGATTGATGCTCGCCAAGTCCATTGTTTCCTCCTCAAAACAGGTCCGAGTTGATGATCGAGTTGCCGCCCGCATGGGCTACACCGGTGTCCGCTTTATCATGAATTGCTCTCGGGACAAACCCAACCTGCCCGTCCTCAAAGTGATGCAAAACAAAATCATCAAGATCGGGGATTTCCGTATCTGGAAATTGGCGTCGCAATTGAGAGAGATCTTTGTCCACGTTCCCGCTTACGACATCCAATGTATGCTTTTGGCCTTCGACATAGTTGTCGAAGACGGGAAAGCCGTCGCGGTATTCGATATGATCGACCGTCCGGCCGTCCGGCAGCTTCACCGGCTCGTTGAACTGGAATTTGCCACTCCCGCTCAGTGGAGCTTCGCCGTCCGGCGTGTTCCACTGACCCTTCTCTCCCTTCTTGGGCATCTGCAGTTTGCCCTTGAACTCCTCGCATTCCTTGCAGTTCGGAACCTTCTGACGAGCCTTCAGCATGGCCTCGCGGACCTTGGCCATGGCCTGCTTGCGCAACTCGTCGATCTTCTGTGGCGACAGCCATTGCAAAAACTGGCGCTGCGCGTCGGCGCCCTTCAGCGCCTTGGCCATCAGGCCGCCGACCAGATCGGCGATCTTCTCGCCCTTCGCGCCATAGCGGGCGAATTTCCCCGACTTGCCGATGGCGTCACCGAGATAGGGGACCATCGAGACGGCGGACAGGCCGGCGCCGATCCAGTCTCCCTTCCACAAGGCGGCGGCGGTGGAGATCCCGTCGGAAATCGGTGTGGGATCGAAAATGCCGGTCACATCGGTGATGATCTCCGGGTTCTCGACCGCGATCTCCTTGGCCTTTGTCCAGATGTCGTTCTTGAGTTCCTGCTGGCCCAGGCGATTGAACTCGTCGCTCACGGTCTTGTCTCCGGGGGGCGCGGCAGGTTGGGGAACCAGTCTTTGAAATCGCGCAGCCCCTCGGCTTCGACCCAGGCGTCGGCATAGCGGTCGTCCGCCAGAATGTCGAACCGGCGCCCGGCCGGCAAATCGGTGCGCCGCAGTACGGCATTGATCTGCTGCTGCCGGTGGAAGCCGGGCGCCATGCGCCACATCAGGTCGCAGAACAGCCTGATATGGGCCAGATCGGTGATGCCGTAGGAGAACGCCAGCTCGACGCCGCGATTGATCATCGAGCGCAGCGCCCCTTCCGGAAAGAAGGACATGCGTTGCCGATGATCCGGGCGCAGATGATCGAGCACATGTTCGATCAGCATTGGCCGGTTGAACAGCAACGGTGCTTCCATCTGCTCGCGCGCTAGCGTGAGATAGGGCCGAATGCCGGAGTTGGTCAGGTCGATGCCCGGCAGGCTCTGCAGCCTGTCCGTGGTTTCGAGCCCGCCCTCCGGCTTCGGCTCGATGATGCGGGAGGCAAAGCGTGCATCCGCCTCCAGCCTTAGGCGCATGAAGCCCTTGTCGCCCAATTCCGTCAGAGACAGGTCGATGCCGTCGAACAGGTGGCGCCGCTGCTCCTCCGAGAAGAAGCCGACCTGACTGTTCCAGACGAAGGGATCGAAGAAGCGGAAGAAGACCAACTGGTTTTCCCAGGTCCGGATCTTCACGAAGCGGCGCAGATGCCGGCGGACCGCATCGAAATCCCGGCGGGACGCCAGGAACACGCCCCAGCGCTGGCCCAGCCCTTCCTCGATCAGCCAGGTCCACAGCTCAGCATGCGGGCCGGCCGTCGCCAGCCAGGGCGCTTCGTCGCCGTATTCCGCAAGCGCCTCGCCCTGGTACAGGCACGCGCTCTCCTCGGCCAAGGCCTGCAGCAGCGTCCGGATATTGCGGTCGCGGCCACAGTCGGCGACGACGTAGAGCCGGGCCGTCCCGTCGCCGACTGCCGCGCGCTCGGCTTCGAGGAAATCGAGAACCGCCTGCTGCATCATGGCTTGGGCTTCCGGACTGGACACTCCTCGCTGAAGGCCAGGTCGGTTCCCTTGCCTGGGCCGCCCGAGGAGAAGTCGATCGAATTGCCTTTGATCTCCACCTTCAGCCCCTTGATGACGATGCCGCTCTCGTTGATCTCGATCGACCCGCCCGGTGCCGATAGCAGGATCTTCTCCTGGGCCGCCGTGAAGTGCTGCTTGGTCCGATGGACGATCTTTTGGCCCGAGAAGAGGTCCACGGTCTCCCCGACCTTGGTGCGCATCTCGGTGCCCACCTTGACGACATAGGCCTGTCCGACATTGAGGGTCTTGGCGACGCCGACCTGTTCGTGGCGGGCGATGCCGACGGTGTCGGACTTGAAGCTGCCGACCACGGTGTTCATCATGCCGGGGAGGGAGAACAGCTGGTTGACCGAGGCGCCAAGGCCGGTGCCCGAGACCTGCAGCGCGGCGCCGGCGTCCCGGCGCGTGCTGGGGCCGGCCACCAGCCCCGACAGCGCGCCGAGGGCGGGACCGGAGAGGAAGCCGAGCGCCGAGCCGCCGATCATCCCGGCGAAGCTCTGCATCAGCGCCGGAGTCGCGGCCAGGGCGCCGGCGGCCAGGCTGCCGGCGAGCCCGGCGATGCCGCCTCCGCCCGAGCCGCCGCCCCCGGCGGAGGAGGGGGGCTGGATGTTCATGGCCAGCGGCGGCTGGCTTCCGCTCCCGCCTGCGTCGCCGCCCTTGAAGGCGCCGCCGCGCTCGGCGATCGAGGTCGCCTGGGCGATCAGCCCGGCCGAGGAGCCGGCGAGCCCGGCGACGTTGGCCAGGAGGCCGAGGGCGCCCCCGCCGGCGCCGCCGACGGTCAGGTTCATCGAACCGCCGATCTCCTCCTTGTGGTTGGCGGCGACGTTGATCGCCTTGCTGGCGCCGATGCTCTCGACCTTGTCGTTGTCGACCCGCTTGACGTGGTTGTGGCGGACCTTGACCGTGTGGTCCTTCTGGGCGTGGAGGAACAGGTTCTCCCGGCCGGCGTCGTCCTCCATCGAGATCTCGTTGTTGCCGACATAGCCCTGGGCCTTGTGCGACAGCGAGCGCCAGGTCGAGCGCGTCTTGTTGTCGGGGAAGGCATAGGAGACCATGTTGTCCGGGTTCGGCGCGGTGCCGATGCACAGCGGCTTGTCCGGGTCGCCGTCGACATAGGTGATGAAGGCGGTCATGCCGATGCGCGGCTTGACCTGCAGGCCGTGATTGGGGCCGGAGACGGCGTGGCAGACCTGGATCCAGCAGCTGTCGCCGTCGCGGCGCCTGGCGTAGCGGTCCCAGTGGAAGGCCACCTGGATGCGGCCGTACTGGTCGATCCAGATCTCCTCGCCCGGCGGGCCGACCACGGTCGCGGTCTGCACCCCCTCGATCTTCGGATGCGGGGTCTTCTGCTCCGGCACGAAGGGCTTGTTCGCCGGCATCGCGGTGAAGCGGTTGGCGTAGCTCGGCCCTTCGGTCGCCGCATCGGGGGCGTAGGTCGGGTCCTTGGCCTCGTGGTCGACCGAGACCACGGTGTAGTCGCCGTTCTCGGCCGCGATCGGGTGGCCGTAGAGGGTGAAGCCCTGGCCCGGGGCGACGCGGCGGTTGCCGCTCTCGGCCGCGACCGTGTCGAAGGCCGCCTCATGCACCTCCATGCGCCGCCGGGTGATGTGGTCGGTCGGCCCGGCCCTTCTCCAGGAACCGGCCGCCCCAGCGGTACATCTCGAACGGCTTCGACGTCCTGATCGGGTTGACCGTCGGCTGCGCCCGCGTCAGGTCCTGCCGCGGCGTCTCGAAGTTCCAGTCCGTTCAGTCCGTCTTGATCGACGGCACGCCCTGGACGATGCGGCCGCCATGCGCGGTCGCATCGTCGATCCTGGCCACGGCCTTGCCGTTGATGCGGACAAGGCCGGACCCTCCGGTGATGGTGTCGAGGGGGCCGATGCAGGTGCATTTGTCACCGCGCACCGCGATCGGGACGCCGTTGAAGCGAACGAAGCTCTGCTGCGGCTGCGCGATCGGGCCGCCGACATGCGGCTTCGATCCTTCGGCCGCCGGGCAGATGTGGTGGTGACCGACGAGTGCGATCGGTCGTCCCGACATTGGCGAACCCCTTTCCGTTCGGCAGACAAGCAAATACGTTCATACAACCGGGTTGATCTCGATGATACGGATCTCCTGCCCGCGCCCGGTGCTCGCCAGATCGAGCAGGCAATCCTTCAGGCGGTAGGTCGAAACCAACCAGTGGGCCGTCTCGACAATCCGGCTGCCGCTTTCCGGACGGCCCACCGCATCCGCCGGCTGCTCATGGTGCTTGACGTGCTGAAGCCGGGCGACGCCGTTTCGCACCAGCACCCGGTATTCGCGGGCCGCGGAGAGATCTATGAAGGGGAAGAGGTGGAGATACGCCCCTTCTCCCCGCGTGACGAAGGCATGGAGGATGACGGCCATGCGGTCGGTCACGTTGCGCAGCACCGTGTCGAAGCCGTGTGCCGCCAACGTCCCCCACGACACGACCCCGAGCCCCCACCGTTCGTGCCAACTGCAAGGGCCCAGCTTCAGGAACAGGCTCCGGTCTCCGTCGATCGTCTCCGTCCCGACCCGGGGCAGATGCGTGATGTCGCGTTCAGCGCTCCAGCCCCGGAACCGGCGATAGGGCGGGCTGTGCGACAGGACGGCCTCGAGGTCGCGGGGCGCGATCCATAGCGACGCCAGTGGACGGGCCAAGGCGTGGTCGGCGAGGCCCTCGGGCCAATTCTCGATCGACGTCTCGATGACCCTGTCGGCGCAGGCTTCGATGCGCTGGATGGCGGCGGCGAAGTCGAGCCTCACCGGCCTTCCTGGGCGAGCTTGCGCTCGGCCTCGTCCTTGGTCATCAGCCCGGCGACGAATTCCGTGAAGCTCGGCGCGACGAAGCCCAGGATCGTGTTGCCCTCGGTGCCCCAGGTGGCGCGGGTACCTTCCCCCTTGTGCCAGATCCTGCCGTATTTTTCGTCGGACAGATCCATGAGGTAAAATTCATCTCCGTCTGCAGTGTATCCGATAGGAACAGTTTTTGGCGGAATCATTGGTCCTAGATCCGCATAATGTATATGGGGTCGTGATAATTTCGTATAATACTCTAAAACAAAATCACTGTCTGCTATCCCGTAGATCCACTGCCAATCTTTTCGGATGGATCCGCCTATAGAATATTGAACTATGCATGAATTTACATTTCCCAAATCTAGAGATATGGATCCATATTGGTTCATAAAGCTCCAATAATCTTCTGGAAATTTATTGTTGCAATCCTTTTCTATTTCCTCCAGGGGTGTGGTGTTTATCCGAACATATTCCGGTCGCTGCGTGCGCGTGCGCTCCCACACCTCGACCAACCGTGGGTTGACGACATTCAGATCGAAAGTCATTGGCTCCTCCTAAAACACCGGAGAATTGAGCAGAGAATTACCTCCGGTATGGCTGGCGCCGCCGAGCGCTCTGTCGTGGATCGACTTGGGAACATAGCCCACGGAACCATCATTGAAATGATGAGCGACCCAATTTCGAGGATTCGGAGGCTCTGCGCCATTGCTTCTCATCAACGCATCCAATGCGGGCTTATCCTGCTTCGTCGATCCTGTCATCGAATCCAATTGGTAGCGGCCGCCGGGATAGGTATAGGCACTGAAGTCTGGTTCGCCGCCTTTGAAGCTGATGCTGTCGACGGTCGTCTTCCCGTCCGGTCCCTTCATGCCGTCGGGCAACGGTTGGGGCTGATCGAAGGTGAAGGTTCCCGACCCGTCCGCCGGGGCTTCCTTCAGCGGTCTTCCGTTCGCGTCCTTCCAGGTGCCGCCATTCTGCGGCAACTGCATCTTGCCCTTCATATCCTCCCTGCATTCCTTGCAGTTCGGATGTCCCTTGCGGGCCTTCATGGCCTCTTCCTGGGCCTTCTTCAGGGCGTCGGCACGCGCCTTGATCATCGCGTCCTTGCCCATGTACTCCATGAACTGGGCCTGGCCGTCGGCGATGTTGTCGAAGCTGGAGCCGACCTTCTCCACCAACCTGGCAGCTCTGACGCCGGCCGGGCCGAGATTGTGCAGCTTCCGCATCAGATGCGCGACGTCGACGCCCGGAATATACGATGCTGCCGCGCCAGCGACATCGATGGCCGACTCGCCCATGCCACCGAGATCGAGATTCCATAGGGCGACCCCAAATCCCCCTAGGCCAATCAAGCCGGATGCGATGTTGGAGGCAGGCGACGGATCAACAAGACCTGTAATATCCGGCAGAATCTTCCAATTCTCTGCAGCGAACTTCTTGAGTTCTGCGGACAGGTTACTGTTGAAACTCTTCTGGAATTCCTCCATGATGGCTATTCCTTATCGAAATCTTGGTCCGTGAACCCAGCCTCCTCGAATGGAAGCCAGTGCCGGAACCCCCGCAGATCGGTCGCCTGCGCCCAGGCGTCGGCGAAGTCCGGCTGCAGGATCCGGTCGAAGCGGTCTCGGGCCGGCACATCCGTCCGCCGCAGGACGGCGTTGATTCGCGGCTCCTTGTGGAAGCCAGGAGCGATGCGCCACATCAGGCCGGCGAAAAGCTTGATATGCGCCAGGTCATGGATCTTGAAGGTCTCGATCGCCAGCTGGGCGCTGTGGGCGATCATCAGGTGCAGATAGCCCTTCGGATAGAGATTCATCCGAGCCCGGAAATCGTCCTCCAGATATTCGATCAGATACTCGATCAGCAGCGGCCGGTTGATCAGGACCGGCAACTCCATCTGCTCGCGCGTGAACACGAAGGCCGGCCGCGCCGCGGATCCCGCCAGATCGACGGCGGGAAGGGTGGCATAGCCCTCCTTGCCGATGGCCGCTTCGGCGCCGGGTTCCGTCACGCTGCGCCAATGCAGGCGCCCATCGGGCACCAGGCTGGCTGCCAGGAAGGCCTCGTCCCCAATCTCGAAGCCGATGGTCGCGATGCCGGTGTAGAAGCGCTCGCGCTGCTCCTTGGAGAACACGCGGATCTGGCCGGAGAGCACCTGGGGATCGAAGAAACGGAAGAACAGCGACGCGCCGTCGGTGGTCTGGATCTTGACGAATTTCCGCAGATGAGAGCGCAGCGCCTGAAAGGGTTGCGTCGAGACGATGAACACGCCCCAGCGCTTGCCCAGACCTTCCTCGATCAGCCAGGTCCACAGCTCAGCATGCGGGCCGGCCGTCGCCAGCCAGGGCGCTTCGTCGCCGTATTCCGCAAGCGCCTCGCCCTGGTACAGGCACGCGCTCTCCTCGGCCAAGGCCTGCAGCAGCGTCCGGATGTTCCGGTCGCGGCTGCAATCGGCGATGACATGGAGCCTGGCCCCGTCGCCGGCGGCGGCGCGCTCGGCTTCGAGGAAATCGAGAACTGCCTGCTTCATCATGGCTTGGGCTTCTGGGCCGGACACTCCTCGCTGAAGGCCAGGTCGGTTCCCTTGCCCGGGCCGCCCGAGGAGAAGTCGATCGAATTGCCTCTGATCTCCACCTTCAGCCCCTTGATGACGATGCCGCTCTCGTTGATCTCGATCGACCCGCCCGGTGCCGATAGCAGAATCTTCTCCTGGGCCGCCGTGAAGTGCTGCTTGGTCCGATGGACGATCTTTTGGCCCGAGAAGAGGTCCACGGTCTCCCCGACCTTGGTGCGCATCTCGGTGCCGACCTTGACGACATAGGCCTGTCCGACATTGAGGGTCTTGGCGACGCCGACCTGTTCGTGGCGGGCGATGCCGACGGTGTCGGACTTGAAGCTGCCGACCACGGTGTTCATCATGCCGGGGAGGGAGAACAGCTGGTTGACCGAGGCGCCGAGGCCGGTGCCCGAGGCCTGCAGCGCGGCGCCGGCGTCCCGGCGCGTGCTGGGGCCGGCCACCAGCCCCGACAGCGCGCCGAGGGCGGGACCGGAGAGGAAGCCGAGCGCCGAGCCGCCGATCATGCCGGCGAAGCTCTGCATCAGCGCCGGGGTCGCGGCCAGGGCGCGGGCGGCCAGGCTGCCGGCGAGCCCGGCGATGCCGCCTCCGCCCGAGCCGCCGCCCCCGGCGGAGGAGGGGGCCTGGATGTTCATGGCCAGCGGCGGCTGACTTCCGCTCCCGCCTGCGTCGCCGCCCTTGAAGGCGCCGCCGCGCTCGGCGATCGAGGTCGCCTGGGCGATCAGCCCGGCCGAGGAGCCGGCGAGCCCGGCGACGTTGGCCAGGAGGCCGAGGGCGCCGCCGCCGGCGCCGCCGACGGTCAGGTTCATCGAGCCGCCGATCTCCTCCTTGTGGTTGGCAGCGACGTTGATCGCCTTGCTGGCGCCGATGCTCTCGACCTTGTCGTTGTCGACCCGCTTGACGTGGTTGTGGCGGACCTTGACCGTGTGGTCCTTCTGGGCGTGGAGGAACAGGTTCTCCCGGCCGGCGTCGTCCTCCATCGAGATCTCGTTGTTGCCGACATAGCCCTGGGCCTTGTGCGACAGCGAGCGCCAGGTCGAGCGCGTCTTGTTGTCGGGGAAGGCATAGGAGACCATGTTGTCCGGGTTCGGCGCGGTGCCGATGCACAGCGGCTTGTCCGGGTCGCCGTCGACATAGGTGATGAAGGCGGTCATGCCGATGCGCGGCTTGACCTGCAGGCCGTGATTGGGGCCGGAGACGGCGTGGCAGACCTGGATCCAGCAGCTGTCGCTGTCGCGGCGCCTGGCGTAGCGGTCCCAGTGGAAGGCCACCTGGATGCGGCCGTACTGGTCGATCCAGATCTCCTCGCCCGGCGGGCCGACCACGGTCGCGGTCTGCACCCCCTCGATCTTCGGATGCGGGGTCTTCTGCTCCGGCACGAAGGGCTTGTTCGCCGGCATCGCGGTGAAGCGGTTGGCGTAGCTCGGCCCTTCGGTCGCCGCATCGGGGGCGTAGGTCGGGTCCTTGGCCTCGTGGTCGACCGAGACCACGGTGTAGTCGCCGTTCTCGGCCGCGATCGGGTGGCCGTAGAGGGTGAAGCCCTGGCCCGGGGCGACGCGGCGGTTGCCGCTCTCGGCCGCGACCGTGTCGAAGGCCGCCTCATGCACCTCCATGCGCCGCCGGGTGATGTGGTCGGTCGGCCCGGCCCTTCTCCAGGAACCGGCCGCCCCAGCGGTACATCTCGAACGGCTTCGACGTCCTGATCGGGTTGACCGTCGGCTGCGCCCGCGTCAGGTCCTGCCGCGGCGTCTCGAAGTTCCAGTCCGATTCCGCCACCGCGCCCGGCTTGAAGGCCCAGCGCCGGGTCCAGACCGTGACGTCGTTCAGGTCGACATTGGTCGTGGTGTAGCGCAGCCGCGGCTCCTCGCCCGGGGCGAAGGCGCGCGGGCTGTCGGCGACGACCAGCACGTGGCGGCCCGCGCTGCCGTCCTGGCCGGCCTCGTGGCGGAACCACCAGCACCACCCTTCCTCCTCCAGCAGCCGGAAGGCGAAGTTCAGGTCGGTCTCGTTGTACTGGACGCAGTAGCCGCGCGGCTCCTTCGGCCCGGTGACGGCGCCGAAGTCATAGTCGCGGATGCCGGCCTCGCCGAAGATGGTCTCGAGGATCTGCTGCGTCGTCTGATGCTGGAAGATGCGGCAGTCGGAGGTATGCGAGAACAGCCACAGCCAGGGCCTGGCGGTGACGGTATAGGCGCGCATGCCGTCGCCGACCGCATGCCCCGCCTCGATCGAGCCGACCACGCCGGACCAGCTGCGCCGCGCGCCGCCGGGCAGCTCCAGGGTCCAGGACAGCGGCAGGCCGACCATCTCGTCCGGCGTGATGTCCTGGCGCTTCGAGCGCACATGCAGCCGGAACTCGAACAGGTCGCACAGCGCTTCGTGCCCCTGCATCCGTTCCAGCAGCAGGACATCCTGGCCCAGCGGCGTGTCGATCGTCAGCAGCCGACCGGCCTGCGTCAACGAACCGACGTAATCGTAACCCCCCATGACGACGGCTCCGACTGCATCGAAAGCTGCTCAACTTGTCGCCAGATCGGCCGCCTTTGGCAAGCCACCAGATAGGATCGCAGTCGGAGTCAGGAATTCCGCTGGGTCTGGCTGCTGATATTGTGGCGATTTTGTTGCAAAATCGGACCTGGGACCTACTCGATCGACCGATTCTCCCGGGCAAGCATCAGCGGCCGCAGAATGTCCCCGGGTCGAGGGCGGGCTCTTCGGCGGCATATCCCGGTTCCCGGCGGACAGCCGGAGATCGAAGGCGTCGAGCTCGATGCGACGGATACCTCTCGTGCGGCCGGTTTGCGAGGCTCCCGACCAGGCGGACTCAAGGGCGATCACGGGTGAAGCACGGATCTCTCTCGCGGATCGCAGCTCTTGGCATCGACGAGAGCTGATGGCGACGATGTCGGGAGCGGCGCGCGGCGTCATGGCATGATGACAAAGGCATAGTTCTCATTTTCATCCACCATGGGACGCCACCGCCGCGGTTGCTTGCCCGATCGCCGGCTCAATGATCCCGTCGGCGTTCAGGGAATGCAGCAGCCAGTTCCCGCCCTGAAGACCAAGGGAATGGTTCTCGCCTCCCTGAATCAGGCAGACCGTGATGTCGCGCAGCATCCGCTCGACGATGTAGTCCCGCGACAGCCCATTGGCGCCGAAGATCTGGATCGCCTCCATCGCCAGCTCGAAGGCGGTCTGGGTCGCCGTCGTCTTGGCGGTGATGGAGGCGAGAAGATGCGGCCCCTGCTCGGAGAAGTTGTAGGCCACGCCGCGACGGACGGAGGCGCGGCAGATCTCGAGCTTCCGCCACATCTCCCACAGCCGCCATCTCACATGCTGATGCGCGATCAGCTTCGCCCCGCCCTGTTCGCGCGACCGGGCATATTGCAGGGCGGAGTCGAAGGCCGCCTTGGCGATGCCGCCGGCGATGGCGGCGACGTTCATGGCGCCGGAGGTGTGCGTCCCGGCGAACGAGGCATAGAACTCGTCCCGGCCGCGGACGATGTATCGGGCAGGGACCCGGACATCGGTGAACCGGACGTGGCCGGTCGGCAGCGTGCGCTGGCCGATCTTCTCGACCGGCGGCCCTCGCTCGATCCCCGACAGGTCGAACGGAACCAGGATGGCGATGCCGGACACCCCGCCATCCGGCCTCGCGATCCCGCCGCCGTAATCCGCGGGGCAATGGACCAGGGCGCATTCCGCGATCGGAGCGCAGGAGATCCAGTCGGAGGACACCCCGTTCAGGATCACCTCCGACCCTTGCACCACCGCGCGCAGGCTGCCCTCCGACTGCCGGGCGCCCTTCACCAGCTCGAACCCGGCATGGTCGATGGCGTCCGATCCCCTGTCCGCCAGGATCGCGATCCAGCAGCCTCGCAGCGGGCTGAATCGCTCGACCAGCTCCGGGTCGCCGGTGGTCGCGGCGATCGCCGCCGGCATCTTCGAGGTGAAAGCCGCGACGGCGAGCCCGGCGTCGCCATAAGCCAGCTCCTCGAACACGAGCGGCAGCATGCGCTTGAGACGCTGCGGTCCGAGCTTCGCCAGCCAGGCCGGGTTGATGCCGAGATCGTCGAAGCGCGCCAGGTACTCCCAGAGAGGCGAGTCCTGGGCAATCACTTCGGCCGCCGCCATCGGATCCAGCCTGGCGGCGGCGGGGCGCATCACGCCGAGCGCGAAGCTCCGGATCTTCCGCTGAAGATCGCGTTCCTCATCCGTCAGGTCGGCGTCGAGTCCGCCAAATCCCAGGTGAGGGGGCGCGACATTCTGAAACTTCTGCATTCGTCCGTCCTCTCCCGTCACTCGGCCACCAGGGGCACGGGCTGCGTGGTCGGCCTCGCCGCCGCTCCCAGGAATCCGGCCACGGCTTCGACTGCGGGGGATCGCATGATCGAGAAGTGATCGCAGTCGAAGCCCAGGATCCGCAGCGGCCCGCCGGAGAGCGCCTGCAGCGGGCGGATCGCCGCCTCGGAGCTCGCGGCGTTCTCGGCACGGAGAGCGAGCGCGTAAGAGAGAGGCGCCCGGACGGGTCGCGGCCGGTGCCCGGCCAGCGCGGCGGCGTTCGCGGCATGGATCCGGAACACGCGCTCCACCGTGGCGGAGTCGGCGATGGCGCGAAGGCGGCCGAGGCCGTGCTGCTCGTCGAAGACCGCCAGGAACTCCGGATGGGCGACCATCAGCTCCAGGGCGCCGTCATCCTCGACCCTGCCCACGGCGTCGAGCAGGCGGCGGACCCGGCGGGCATAGACGCCGTCCGGCATGGGGCTGTCGATGGCCGCCAGCCCGGCGATATGCGCGCCTTCCTCCTCCCACTGGGCCGTCATCTCCTGGGCGACGGCCCCGCCGAAGGACCATCCGCCGACAATGTCGGGGACCCTGCCGGCGGCTTCGATCACGGCCCGGCGGTACAGCTGCGCCAGCTCGCTGTGAGAGCGATGGCGGACACGGCCCGCCTCGGCCTCCGGGTGCCGGACGCCGACGATCCGGGCGTCGCCGGGCCACGCGGCGGCCAGATCGCCGTAGCACAGCACGTCGCCGCCGACCGGGTGGATCAGCGCCACCAGCGGGCCCGGGCCGTCCCGGAGCGTGAGCACGTGGCCGGAGGGATCCATCGACCGGGCCGACGGCATCGGCATGACGGCGGCGGGCGCAGGCGCCGCCTGGGCCGGCGTGTCCTCGCGGCCTGGGGCGGCGCCGTCCGAATAGAAGGCGGCGAGGCTTCGCAGCGAGGCCCCGGCGGCAAACCAGGCCATGGGGACGGCTTGCCCGAAGGCCTGCTGCAGGCGGCCCCGGATCGCGGTCAGCGCCAGCGAATCCAGGCCGAGCGCGACCAGCGCGGCGTCGGCATCCGCGTCGGCCGCGTCACCGACCACGGGACGGACGATGTCGATCACCGAGGCGAGCACGTCGGCGGCCGGCGCGTCTGTCGAGGCGGCAGCCGCAGCCTCGTCGGCCCCCTCGCCGTGAGCCATGGCGACCGACGCCGGCTGGAGACGATCGGCGTGCGGCTGCAGCCCCGTCGCTGGCAGCTCGATGTGCTTCAGGTCGAAGGCGTAGGTCGGCGCCTCGGCGGGGGAGGGCGGGGCGCCATAGAGGCGCGCCCAGTCCGGGGAATGGCCGGCGCAGTACAGGCGGGCGCAGGCATGGGCCAGGCCGTCGGGCTCCGGATCCTCGTCGCCGCCGGGGCCGTCGCAGAGCGAGGAGATCGCCCGCGGCCCGTCGCCCGACGCCGCCCTCGCCAGGGTGGACAAGGCCTTGCCCGGCCCGACCTCGAGGAAGGTCACGCCGTCCTTGGCAATGGTGTCGAGCGCCTGGCGGAACCGCACCGGCCGCTCGACCATGTCGACCCAATAGTCGACCGTGGCGATCTCGGCCCCGGCGCGTCGCCCGGTGACCGTCGAGATCAGCTCGATCTCGGGCGCCTGGAGCCGGATCGGGGCCAGGGCGTCGCGGAACGGCGCCAGGATCGGCGCCAGCAGCGGCGAGTGGCCGGGGGTGTCGTAGGTCGGCACTCGCGACACCCGGATGCCCCGGTCCGCCAGCGCCCGCTCGGCCTCGGCGACGGCCGGCGCCCTGCCGCTGAGCACCGTCTGCTCCGGCCCGTTGATCGCGGCGATGAACAGCTCGGTGCCGAGCGGGAACGCCGTCTCGAGCCATTCGGCGCCGGCAGCAACGGCCAGCATCGCGCCGTGCGGCCGCAGCGTCTCGAACAGCCGGCCGCGGGCCTCCACGGCCTTGAGGCCGTCATCCAGCGACATGACGCCGGCGATGACCGCCGCCGCGTGCTCGCCCAGGGAATGCCCGATCACAATGTCGGGGCTGACGCCGAGCCTGATCCAGGTGCGGGCCAGCGAATGCAGCACCACGAAATGCGCCAGCTGCCCGGGATCATGGCGGGCGCGGCCGGGATCGCGGTCGAGGATGGCCCGCTGCACCTCGGTCGCCACGTCCGGCGCGAGGCGCGCGAGACAATCGTCGACGGCCGACCGGAAGATCGGGTTGTCGCGATACAGGCCGCTGCCCACGCCGGGCCGCCAGCCGCCCTGCCCGGGGAACAGGAACACCAGCCGGCCCTTCGGCGTCGCCCTGCCGGCATGCCAGCGGCCGGACGGCACGCCGGCCGCGTGCTCGCGGAGCGCCGCCGCCATCTCCTCGCGCGAGGCGCCGACCAGGGCCAGCCGATGGTCCCAATGCTCGCGCCGGACGCTCGCGGTGTAGCAGAGCTCGCGCAGCCCCGGTCCCGACGGTTCCGGCGGCTGTTGATAGGCGGTCGCGAGCCTGCCCAGGGCCGTCTGCGTTCGCGCCGAGAGCGTCAGGACCCGCATCCGGTCCGGCTGCTGTGCCGGCCTGGCGGCCGGCGCCGACGCCAGCACGGCATGGGCGTTGGTGCCGCTGATGCCGAAGGAGCTGACCGCCACCAGGCCGGCCGGCAGGTCGCGGCCGGTCCGCGGCACCTCCATCCCGGCCCCGTCCCAGCGGAACCGCGGATTGGGGGTGTCGAACCCGGCCTGGGCCGGCGCATGCCGGTGGCGCAGCACCAGGATCGCCTTGATCAGCCCGGCGATGCCCGCCCCCCCTTCGAGGTGGCCGATCTGGGACTTCAGCCCGCCCAGCAGCAGCGGCGACCCTCGCGGCACGTCGCGCGTGTAGGCGTTCCGCAGGGCCGAGAGCTCGATCGGGTCGCCGAGCGGCGTGCCGGTGCCGTGGGCCTCGACATAGACGACGTCCTCCGGGCCGGCGCCGGCCTGAGCCAGCGCCTGGCGGATCACGGCTTCCTGCGCCGCGCCGTTCGGGGCCGTGAGGCCGTTGCTGGCCCCGTCGTTGTTCACGGCGGATCCGACCAGCAGCGCCTCGATCCGGTCCTTGTCGGCCATCGCCTCGCCGGTCCGCTTCAGCACGACCACGGCGCCGCCCTCGCCGCGGATGTAGCCGTCGGCCCGGGCGTCGAAGGTGCGGCAGGTGTCGGTCCGCGACATCGCCTGCAGCCGGGCGAAGCCGATCGTCTCCTCGGGCCCCAGGATCAGGTTGACGCCGCCGGCGATCGCCAGGTCGCAATCGCCGCAGCGCAGGCTCTGCGCCGCCAGATGCACCGCCGTGAGCGAGGCGGAGCAGGTCGAGTCCAGGAAGATCGCCGGGCCCTGCAGCCCGAGCGTGTAGGCGACGCGGCCGACGCCGACCGCCCTGTTGGCCCCGAGCTTGCCCCAGGCGGTGATGCGGTGCGGGTCGCCGGAAGCGACGGTCCGGCGCGCATAGTCGACGTCGCCGGCTGTCAGGAACAGGCCGACGCGCTGCCCCCGCAGGCTCGACGGCACGATCCCGGCATGCTCCAGCGCGGCCCAGCACAGCTGCAGCATCCAGCGCTGCTGCGGGTCCATCTCCAGCGCCTCGGCCAGGGAGATGCGGAAGAACTCCGGGTCGAAGGCGTAGGGATCGCCGACATAGCCGGCCCGCCGCGAGTAGGTCGTCCCCGAACGGTCGGGATCCGGCGAATGCCACGCCTCGATGTCGAAGCGGTCCGGCGGGGTCTCACGAATGGCGACCCTCCCGGATCTGATGAATTCCCAGAACGCGGCCGGCGTGTCGTTGTCGCCCGGAAGCCGGAACGCCATGCCGATGATCGCGACCGGGTCGACCGGAGCGCCGCGTGCCGGCCGGGTGTCCATCGGCCTTGCTTCCAGTTCAGCCTGCACCTTGGGCCCCGCTACCAGTTGGCCGAGTCCGCGATCGGCTGCGCCGGCGCGGACGGCTTGGCTCCGGCCGGGGCCTCGGGGGCCCGCAGCGCGGCCAGGTGGCGCGACAGGGCTTCGATCGTGGTGCAGGTCCACAGCAGGGTCTGGTCGAGCTCGAGCCCCAGCTCGGTCTCGAGGAAATGGATCAGCTCGACGGCGCTGACGGAATCGAAGCCGGCCTCGGCGAAGGTCTGGCCGGCCGAGGGGATCTGCAACCCGTGGCTTGCCGCCCACCGCGCGATCAATGCGGGAACGGTACTCGCCGCTTGTGCCGGCACGGCAGCGTCGGCGGCGTCTGCCGGCCTCACGACGATCGGCGCGGCCTTCACCGATCGGCCCTGGATCGCCCGATCCAGCTCGCCGCGCTGGTAGAGATCGCGGCACAGCACGCGCTGGATCTTGCCGGCCGACGTCTTCGGCACGGTCTCGGGCTTGGTCAGCACCACATCCGCCACCGCCAGCTCGTGCTCCTGGAAGACGGCGTCGCGGATCCGGGCGACCAGCTCCTCGCGGTTCGCCGTCGCCAGCCAGGACCGCTCGATCTCCTGGACCACGACGATCGCCTCGCCGTCCTCGCGGTCGATGGAGAACACCGCTCCGCCCGCCGGCTTGAACGCGTCGTGCGCGCGCTGCACGGTGGCCTCGATGTCCTGCGGATAGACGTTCCGGCCGCGGACGATCATGACCTCCTTGATACGGCCGGTGATGTAGAGCTCGTCGTCGATAATGACGCCGAGGTCCCCCGTCCGCAGGAGCGGCCCCCGCCCATCCGCCAAGCGCGCGCCGAAGGTCTGGGCCGTGACATCGGGACGACGCCAGTATCCCTGCGCGACGCAGGGGCCCGACACCCACACCTCTCCGACCATGCCCTCGGCGCAGAGCCGGCGGCTGTCGGGATCGACGATGGCGACCTGCTGCGGCGCCCGGACCTTGCCCGAGCTGACGATCGGGCGCGATCCGGGACCGGAAGCCGGGACGATCCGCCCCGCATCCACGGCCCCCGCATCGACCGACAGCAGCCGGGCCGGCCGGTCGAGGTCCCCGACCGACACCATCAGCGTGGCCTCCGCCAGCCCGTAGACTGGCCGAAAGGTTTCCGCACGAAAACCATGGTCGCGATACGCCTCGACAAAGCCGGTGATGGTCGAGGCGCGGATCGGCTCGGCGGCGTTGACGGCGGATCTCCAGCTCGAAAGGTCGAGCCCGTCCCGCTTCTCCGGCGGGATCCGGCGGACGCAGAGCTCGTAGGCGAAGTTCGGCGCCATGCTGATCGTGCCCCGGTACCGGCTGATGGTCTCGAGCCATCGCCGGGGGTTCTGGATCAGCGACACCGGCGGCAGCAGCACGCACAGCGCCCCGTCCAGCAGCGACTGCAGGATGTTCCCGATCAGCCCGAGGTCGTGATAGGGCGGCAGCCAGCACACGACGACGGCGTCGAAGTCGAAGCCGCAATAGGGGCCGATCACCGCCGCATTGGCGATCAGGTTGCCGAAGGTCACGACCGTGCCCTTGGGGATCCCGGTCGACCCCGAGGTGTATTGCAGGAAGGCCGGGGTATCCGCCGACGGCCGCCGCCAGTCGATGCCGGACGGATCCGCGTCGAGATCGCCTGGCGAGAGCATCGGCAGCGACGACAGCTCCGGGCTGTCGGCGAACCAGCCGGTGAGCTTCGGGACGGACGCCTCCTCCGTCAGGATGCAGGCGGCGTCCGAATCCTGAACGATGGCGATCAGGCGGTCCCAGGTGGAGCGGCCCGGCTTGGCCAGATGGCAGGGCAGGGCGATCACGCCTGCGCGCAGGCAGGCCATGAAGGCCACAACGAAGCCGGCGCCTGGTTCGAACAGCATCAGCGCCCGCTGCCCGACCAGGCCGCGCTCGATCAGCCCGGCGGCGTACCGGTCCACCTGCGCGTGCAGCTCGCCGTAGCTCAGCCGCAGCTTCTCGGCGCCGTCGGTGCCGACGACGGCCAGCGCATCCTTCGCGGGATGGGCCTCGGCCCTTCGGGCGAGAATATCCGAGAACCAGCGATCGTCGGCATTCGCCAGCGGGTCCGTCGCCATCAGAGTCTCCTTGCGCGCCCGAACGGTCGCGGCCTCAGGGGCCTGCACCCGAGAAGGGGCGGGCCGTTGTCCGTCTCGTGGGTGGGGATGACCCGCCCGCATGCAGCCGGGCGGGCTTCAGCGGCTCATTCCAGCCTGCCCCCGTCTCCTGCGTGGGCGGCGTGGACCAGCACCGCCATGTTCCCGGGAAGGTGTTGGTTCCGAAGCATCTTGGCATGCGCCGCCGGCAGCCGGTCCCAGGCGAATACTTCCGACAGGCACGGGTCGATGCGGCCCGCCATGACCAGGCGGTTGGCTTCGGCCGCCTGCTTCAGATTGGCGAAATGGCTGCCCTGGATCCGCTTCTGCCGCATCCACACGTAGCGGGCATCGAAGGTCAGGTCGTAGCCGCTGGTCGCCGCGCAGAACACCACCATGCCGCCGCGCTTCACCAGGAAGCTGGAGACCGCGAAGGTGTCCCGCCCCGGATGCTCGAAGACGATGTCGACCTCGCCGCCGGGCCCGGCCGCCTGGCGCACGGCGCGGCCGAACGCCTTGACCTTGTCCAGATAAGCCGCGTAGTCGGGCGACCCGATCGGCGGGGGCGCGCCCCAGCAGTCGAATTGGGACCGGTCGATGGTGGCCGCCGCGCCGAGCTTGCGGGCATGGGCGGCCTTCGCCTCGTCGGAGACCACGGCGATCGGCCGGGCCCCGACGATCGAGGCGAGTTGGATCGCCATGGAGCCGAGGCCGCCCGCCGCGCCCCAGATCAGGACGGTCTTGCCGGGGCCGAGGACATGCGGCGCATGCCCGAACAGCATCCGGTAGGCCGTGGCCAGCACCAGCGTGTAGCAGGCGGCCGCCTCCCAGCTCAGATGCCTGGGCTTGGGCAGAAGCTGCGCCGCCTGGACCCGGGT
This sequence comes from Inquilinus sp. Marseille-Q2685, assembly GCF_916619195.1. Classification (NCBI taxonomy): domain Bacteria; kingdom Pseudomonadati; phylum Pseudomonadota; class Alphaproteobacteria; order Rhodospirillales; family Rhodospirillaceae; genus Inquilinus; species Inquilinus sp. Marseille-Q2685. The sequence goes on along the minus strand of NZ_CAKAKL010000002.1, from coordinate 1,239,932 downwards.
GAACTGGGCAAAGGCGCCGTAGGACGTCTCGTAGCCCCAGATCTTCTGGGTCGGCGAAAGCATCGGATCCCCGCCGTTGCATTCCTCGTCGTCGCCGGCGACCTGGCAGCAATGGGCCACGACCTCGTCGCCGACGCGCCAGTTGCGGACATTCGATCCGACCGCCCAGACGATCCCGGAGGCGTCCGAGCCGGCGATGTGGAACGGATGATCGTGGAAGTCCAGCGGCGACACGGGATGGCCGAGCGCCGCCCACACGCCGTTGTAGTTGACGCCCGCGGCCATCACCAGGACGAGAACCTCGTCCGGGCCGATCTCCGGAACGCCGACGATTTCCCGCTGGAAGGCGGTCGAGGGATCGCCATGGGTCTCTCGCCGGATCGTCCAGGCATGCATCCGCTCCGGGACGACCCCCAACGGAATCGTCCGGCCAAGATCGAAAAGTGCCTCTTTCGCGATCGATGGCGCGGGAACGTTCCCTTCAAATTGAGTCAACACCACAACCCCTCCCAATCCGCATTGGCAATGCCAGAGGGCTATTTCGGCGGTCAAATACAGGTCGCCTTCTGGCGACGATTTTATTGAGGAATGCCAGCGCTATTCAGCATTTATAGAGGTAAGGCTGAAAGCATCTGACATGGCACATTTGCCACTTCGATCGATGGCTTGCAAGAAAAAAAGAGCGTTTCTTGAGAGTTTTTCTGATGACGGAGGCATAAAAAGTCAATCAATTTGCCGATTAATTTTGCGTTCTCATTAACAATTCAGTGTTTCCTGTACTATCAAGGCTCGCTTTGTCATCGGCGGCGCCGAAGCCGACAGGAAGGCCGTAGGCGGAGGCTGCGGGGCAGGATATCCCACGAAGGCCGCATGGCCGCTCGACAACGCCGACGGCCGGTGCGAGGCGGAGGCCGACGTCCGGGACGCAAGGGAGCGATGTGATCGCGCGACGATGTTATGAGAAGGTGATTGAACCCCACGAGCGCTGAGGATGAGAGCGACGCATGCGAAAGCGAGGAAGCGCGCTGCTGCTCTTAGGAGCCATCGTGCTGTCGGCCGGGACCGCCGAGGCGAAGCAGGCCCCATTGGCGGATGTCTGCTACCGGGCGGTGCTCGATGCCGCAACGGCGTATGCTCTCGGCAAGGTTCAGCTCGAAGCCGAGGATGAAGAGACGGGGCATCCGGGGATCGCCGGCCGCATCAAAGCGATCCAGGATGAGCTGACGCAGGAGATGGGGGCCGCGCTCGATGCCGGGTGCCCATCCGGACCGTTCGAGGACCTCATCGCCTGTTTTCAATCGAGGAGCGATGGGAGCGGCAGGAACGTGCTCAAGGCGAGTGAGTGCGTGAAGCAGGTGACCGGGAGACGAGACGATCCTCTCGGGAGATAGCCGTATAGTGGCCGTTCAGGCCCGATGGCTCAGAACTCATAGGCGCGTCTGCCGTCTTCATCACGGCAGACCATCACGCCTCTGCGGTCGCGCTCGTCCTCGGAATACTGGATGAGCGCATGGAGAACCGCTTCGTCGAGCCGCTCGAACTCGGCCACGATCCGCTCATGGTCCGTCGCGCCTCGCTCCACCACGAGATACGTCACGCCGGACATGGCGGTGAAGGCGTCCTACAGGCTGAAGCCGCCATCCACCCCGAGGATCTGTCCGGTGACCCAGTCGGCGCCCGGATCGGCGAGCGCGACGACCCAGCGGGCGACATCCTCAGGGACGCCGCGCCGACGCAGGGGGATCATCTCGACCTCCTTTGCCTTAATCGCTGCGATCTGGTCGTCGGAGAAGCCCATGCGATCCCGCAGGAACTCGCTCTCGACCGGGCCGGACGCGACCGCGTTGACCCGGACGCGGTCCGGCGCCAGTTCGACCGCCCAGACGCGCGTCAGCTGCTCGAGAGCGGCCTTGCTCGCCGCATAGGCGGAAAAGCCGGCGATCGGCTTGCGCGCCAGCGTGCTCGACAGATTGACGATCGACCCCCTGGCCTTCCGGAGGTGGGGCAGGGCCGCCTTTGCGAGCAGCGTCGGCCCGAAGACGTTCGTCCTGTAGACGGCCTCCATGCCCTCGGGCGAAACGGCCTCGAGCGGCTCCGGCCGCCCCGCTCCGGCATTGTTGACCAGAATGTCGAGCCTGCCCCAGAGTTCGATCGCCCGGGCGACCGTCGTCTCCGCAGCGCCGGGGCCGCCGGCATCGGCGACGAAACCTTCGATGGCCGGATGCGTCGATGCGGCCGCTTCGATGGCGTCCGCGCGCCGCCCCGTGATGAGAACCCGCGCACCGGACTCGGCGAGTTTGCTCGCGACGGCGCGGCCGATCCCCGCGCCTCCGCCGGTGACGATGGCGATGCTGTCCGTGAACATTGGCATGATGGCTTCTTCAGCGGTGAGGGAGATTGGCGAGCCACCGGTCGAAGCCGGTGGTGCCGGAGACGGTCGTGTTGGATTCCTAGTGCCCGTATCGGGCGACCAGGCTGGCGCTGCCGATCTCGGTGCCATGCAGGGCAAGGCCGACCATGGCCGCGGAGACCTGCGGATCGACCGGCAGATGGGCCACCGGCAGCGCGTGGACGGTGAAGACGTAGCGGTGCGGTGCGTCGCCTCGGGGCGGGCACGGGCCGCCATAGGAGAGGGTGCCGAAATCGGTCCGGCCCTGCATCGCGCCGGCGGGGAGCTCCGTTCCGGCCGGGCGGCCGGCGCCGCGCGGCAGCGCCGTGACGGTCGCCGGGATGTCCGTCACCACCCAGTGCCACCAGCCGCTGCCGGTCGGCGCATCCGGGTCGTAGACGGTGACGACGAAGCTCTTCGTTCCGGCCGGCGCGCCGGACCAGGCCAGCGCCGGCGATGCGTTGCCGCCGGCGCAGCCGAAACCATCCAGCACGAAGGTCTCGGCCACGGTGCCGCCGTCGGTCATGTCCGGGCTGCTCAGCCGGAATTCCGCCGCCAGCGACGTTTGCGCTGCCGCCAGAGCGGCGAACATGACCACGATACCGATCCGCATGATCCTCTCTACGATTTGGGGCGACGGGTGGATCGATGCATTCGGAGAATCCTCGAGGCCTCTGGCCCCACGGCACGTCCTGTCCCGGTCCCCTCCGGGCCATCGATCCCAGCGAGCGAAGGCTATTGGAGGCACCGATCCTGCGTCGACCGGTCGAAGGACGCGGTGCGGCACGCCCCATGGCCAGGAGCTTCTAGCCGGACGGCTAGGATCTGACCGATATCCGGCCCGGGGCGAGGGTGCACCGGACAGGCTGCGCCGTGTCGGAAGGCGCATGCGTCGATGCGCCGACCGTGATCTGAGGCGACGGCCGGACGCCGGCTCGCGCAGCCGACGGCGTTCACATCCGGACGGCGGCCTGGCTGATCTGGGCGCAGGCGCGCTTCAGGGCGTCGAGCGTGTCCATCAGCCGGACCTCCTGGCCGTGGCGCTTGATGCAGGTGATGATCATGCTGGCCACCGCATGGCCGCTGCGGTCCAGGATCGGGCAGCAGATGTCGGTCAGGCCGACGAAATCGCGGCTCTCGTGCAGCTCGAAGCCGCGGCTGCGGATGCCGTCCAGGGACGCCCGCAGCTCCTCCTCCGTCACCCGGCCCTGCGCCTGGGGCAGGCTCTCGCGGATCAGCCGCTGCTGCACCTCCGGCGACTGGAAGGCGACGATCACCTGGCCCGAGGTGGCGTCCACCGCCGGGCGGTTGAAGCCGAGATTGAGGGTGAAGCTGATGTCCGGCTCGCCGGAGACCGAGGCCAGCACGACCGTCCGGCCGCGATACAGCACCACCAGATGGGCGGAATGGCCGGTCTCTGCGGCCAGCGCGTTCATCACCGGCACCGCCTCGGTCACCAGGTTGCGCACGCGCGGCGTGCGCAAGCCCAGCGAGAACAGCCGGTTGGTCAGGGTCAGGTCGTCAGTGGCCGGGTCGCGGGCCAGGTAGTCCCGCTCCAGCAGCACCATCACCATGCGGAAGATCTCGCTCTTCGACCGGCCCAACTCGTCGGCGATGCGGGTCAGCGACAGCGGCTCGTCACGGCTGGCCAGCAACTCCAGGATGTCCAGGCCCTTCTCCAGCGCCGGCGCCGAATAGCCCGCCTTCTTCTCCGTCACGTTCAACCCCCAAGCGATTCCGGGCCGGACTGTACCGCCGCCGCCGGCGTTCCGATGAGTGTTTTATATATGATGTTGACATCACCAATGAAACAACTCTAGCGTTTCTCCACGGCGGCGACGACAGCCGCAGGGGAGGCATTCACGGTGGAAAGCATCGAGACCGTGGCGGTGGGATCCAGGGGCGGGCCGACCGCGCGCCGCAGCACGGCGTTCACCGATATCGACTTCGACAAGCCGGGCCGGCAGGTGGGATTCTTCCATATCCCGCAATCGCCGGACGACGACGCCTGGGGCACGGTGCGCATCCCGCTGGCGGTGATCGCCAACGGCACCGGCCCGACCGTGATCCTCGAGGGCGGCAACCACGGCGACGAATACGAGGGGCCGATCACCCTCGGCGAGATCATCCGCGACCTCGACCCCGGCACGATCCAGGGCCGGCTGATCCTGATCCCGGCGATCAACCTGCCGGCGGTGGTGGCCGGCAAGCGCACCTCGCCGGTCGACGGGCTGAACTTCAACCGCACCTTCCCGGGCGACCCGGCCGGCACCATCACCCGGCAGATCTCGGCCTATGTGCAGGATGTGCTGCTGCCCCTGGGCGACGCCTTCCTCGACCTCCATTCCGGCGGCTCTTCGCTCGATATCCTGCCCAGCGCGATCGTCGAGCCGGCGGCCGACCCGGCGCATCTGCGGCGCAACATCGACGCAGTGCTGGCCTTCGGCGCGCCGATCACCGTCGTGGTCGACAATCTGGGCGAGCCGCGCACCGCAACCGCCGCCGCCGTCGCCGCCGGGCTGACCGTGGTCGGCACCGAGATGGCGGGGGCGGGCACCGTGTCGCTCGACGCGCTGGCTCTCTGCCGGCGCGGCGTGCGCAGCGTTCTGGCCCATTTCGGCGTGCTCGACCCGTCCTTCGCCACGCCGCGCCAGCCGGAGCCCGAGGTCTATGAGGTGGCAGGCGCCTCCTCCTACGTCCTCGCCGGCGATGACGGGGTGTTCGAGCCGTATCACCGCAACGGCGCGGAGGTGCGGGCCGGGCAGCCGGCCGGGCGGATCCATTTCCTGCACGATCCCGGGCGCACGCCGGTCGAGCTGCGCTACGGCGCCGACGGCATCGTCTACGCCCGCCGCCAGCCCGGCCGGGTGCGGCCCGGCAATTGCTGCCTGGTCGTCGCCTCGCCCTATCGCGGGAGCCTCGGATGATCGGCTTCGGAGACATCACGACCGCGGCCGACCGGATCCGCGGCCATGTCCGGCGGACGCCGCTGATCAGGGCCGACCAACTGCTCGAGGCGCCGGCGGCGGCGCCGCTGTGGCTGAAGCTCGAATGCCTGCAGGTCACCGGCTCCTTCAAGGCGCGCGGGGCGACCAACCGGCTCTTGGCCGCCGACCCGACGGCGCTGGCCCGCGGCATCGTCACCGCCTCGGGCGGCAATCACGGCCTCGCCGTGGCCCGCGCCGGGCATCTCGCCCGGGTGACGACCACCGTCTTCCTGCCCGCCAACGCGTCCCCGGCCAAGCGCGCCAAGCTGGCCGGGTGGGGCGCCGAGGTCCGGATCGAAGGCACGGTGTGGGACGAGTCCGACCGCGCCGCCTGCGCTTTCGCCGAGGACACCGGCGCCGTCTATTTCCACCCCTTCGCCGATCCCGAGGTGGTGGCGGGGCAGGGCACGGTGGCGCTGGAGATCGCCGAGGACCTGCCGGAGGCCAGCCTGTTCCTGATCGCGATCGGCGGCGGCGGCCTGGCCGCCGGCATGGCGACGGCGATCCGCGCCACCTATCCGAAGGCCCGGATCGTCGGCATCGAGCCCGTCGGCTCCCCGACCCTGCGCGCCAGCCTGGACGCGGGGCGGGTGGTGACGCTCGACGCCGTCACGACGGCGGTGCCGACCATGGCCTGCGGCCGCACCGATCCGCGCATCTTCGACATCATCCGCAGCACCGTCGACGAGGTGGTGCTGATCGAGGACCGGGACATGGAGCGGGCGGCGAAGTGGCTGTGGTTCGAGCTCGGCCTCGCCGCCGATCTCAGCGGCGCCGCCTCGGTCGCGGCGCTGCAATCCGGCCGGGTGGTGCCGCGCGACGGCGACGTCGTTTGCGGCCTGGTCTGCGGCGCCGGAACGGACGGCCTTGGCGCCTGAACGCGGGGCCCGGAGGCAAAGCCCTCCCAACAAGAACAGCGCAACCGAGGCTTCACAGGAGAGGACGAGAACCATGATCAAGCATGTGCTGTCGGGCGTGGCCCTCACCGCGGTCCTGGCCCTGTCGGGCCTCGCATCCGCCGCCGAGCCGGTGCTCGGCCTCGCCGCCATCGACCTGCAGAACTCCTTCTTCGTGCGGATGAAGGAGGCGGGCGACACCGCCGCCAAGGACTACGGCGTCCAGGCGACCTGGCAGAGCGCCGAGGGCAGCCTGGAGAAGCAGGTCGCCATCATCGAGAACTTCATCAACCAGAAGGTCGACGCGATCCTGGTCGACCCGCTGGACAAGAACGCCCTGCTGCCGGTGATCAAGAAGGCCGAGGCCGCCAAGATCCCGGTCATCACCATGGGCAACAAGGTCGAGGGCGGCTGGAACACCTCGACCCTCTATCCGGACCAGGAGAACATGTCGATGGTGGCCCGCGCCCTCGGCACGACCCTGGGCGGCGAGGGCGAGGTCGCGCTGCTGGTCGGCACCCGCGGCAACTTCGTCTCCGACACCCGCGAGAAGGCCTTCACCGAGACGCTGGCCAAGGAATTCCCGAACATCAAGCTGGTCGGCATCCAGCCCACCGGTTGGGATTCGGCCAAGGCCACCGACGCGGCCCAGACCTGGCTGACCACCTATCCCGAGCTGAAGGCGATCGGCTGCATCTCGGACTCCATGTGCCTCGCCGCCAGCGCCGTGGCCCAGGCGATGGACCGCAAGCTGCTCTATGCCGGCTATGACGGCGACGAGGAGATGCACCCGCTGCTCGAGGACGGGTCGATGGTGATGGACGTCCTGACCGGCGCCTATCGCGTCGGCTACTGGAACATTGCCGTCGCGGCGCGGCTGGCCAAGGGCGAGAGCATGCCCAAGGACCTGTACATGCCGACCTATTTCGTCAGCTCCGACGCCACCGCCCAGGCGCTGGCCGGCAAGGGGCTGAAGGTCGAGCACATCACGCCGGAGGCGGCGACCAAGGCGGCGAAGGCCTATACCGAGCAGCTGGGGCCGCAGCAGCCCACCTCCGCCATGACCGTGGGCCAGTGACCGGAGAGGCGAAGGGCAGGGAGCGGGCCATGTCTCCGAAGACGGCGGATGCAGCCCCGGCGCGGCGCGCCCTGCTCGCCGGCGCGGGCTTCGGCAACGACCTGGTGCTGGCCGGGCTGATCCTGCTGGTGCTGGTCGGCTTCGGCCTGGCCGGGCCCGGCTTCCTGTCCTTCGCCAATCTCGTCTCGATCGGCCAGCAGACGGCGGTGATCGCGATCGTCGGCTTCGCCATGACCGCGGTGATCATCGCCCGCGGCATCGACATCTCGGTCGGCAGCACCCTGGCCGTCGCCGGCATCGTCGCCGCCCAGGCCTATGGCGCCACCGGGTCGCCGCTGCTCGGCATCCTGGCGGCGCTGGCCGCGGGCGGCGCCATCGGCCTCATCAACGGCCTGCTGATCAGCGCCGTCGGCATCAGCCCCTTCATCGCCACCCTGGCGACGCTGGCGGCGGGGAAGGGCGCGGCGCTCAGCCTGTCCGGCGCCTCCAGCATCCCGGTCGACAGCCCGGTGCTGCTGTGGGCGGGCAGCGCCGACATCCTCGGTGTCCCGGCGTCGCTGCTGCTGGCGCTGCTGCTGCTCGCCGGCTGGTGGGCGCTGCTGCACCGCACCGTGCTGGGCCGCTGGATCTTCGCCGTCGGCGGCAATGCCGGCGCGGCGAGGGCCTCGCTGATCCCGGTCCGCACCGTGCAGACCCTGACCTATGTGCTGGCCGGCATGTCGGCCGGGCTCGGCGCCGTCGTCATCATCGGGCGCCTCGGCTCGGCCCAGCCGCTCGCCGGCACCGGCCTCGAATTCGCGGCGATCACCGCCGCCATCGTCGGCGGCACCAAGCTGTCGGGCGGTGAGGGCAGCGTCACCGGCACGGCGCTGGGTGCGCTGCTGCTCGGCGCCATCAACACCGGCCTGTCCTTCCTGCAGGTGCCGCAGCAGGCGATCTACATCGTCACCGGCGGGCTGGTGCTGTTCGCGGTGCTGCTGAGCCAGCGCGACCGGCTGGCCGCCACCGTGGCGAAGTGGCGCCGCCGCAGCCGTGCCGCCCATACGGCCGAGGAGGCAGCCCAGGCCGTGCCGCGCCGGCCGGACCGGCATGAGCTGCGCATCGTCGGCCTCGGCAAGGTCTTCCCCGGCGTCAAGGCGCTGGAGGGCGTGGCCTTCGACATCCGCGCCGGCGAGGTGGTGGCGCTGGCGGGCGAGAACGGCGCCGGCAAGTCGACCCTGGTGAAGTGCCTGTCCGGCGTGCACCAGCCGGACGAGGGCGGGCTGATCCTGGACGGCCGCCCGGTGCGGCTGCGCACCCCGGCCGAGGCGGCGGCGGCCGGTATCGCCGTGATCCACCAGCATTTCAGCCTGGTGCCCGACCTGACCGTGGCCGAGAACCTGTTTCTGGGGCGCGAGCCGGGCGGCATCGCCCTGCGCCGGGCCGAGATGCGGCGCAAGGCGCAGGAGGTGATCGACCAGTTCGGCCTCGGCCTGCGGCCCGACGACCGCGTCGGCAACCTCACGGTCGGCCAGCGCCAGATGGTGGAGATCGCCAAGTCGATGCTGTCCGAGGCGTGGCTGGTGATCATGGACGAGCCGACCAGCGCCCTGTCGACCCGCGAGCGCGACCGGCTCTACGAGCTGATCGGCCGGATGAAGGGGATCGGCTGCGCCATCCTCTACATCTCGCACAAGATGGAGGAGATCTTCACCCTGGCCGACCGCGCCGTGGTGCTGCGCGACGGCCGCTTCGTCGGCGACCGGGCGATCCGCGACCTCGACGAGCCGGCGCTGATCGGGATGATGGTCGGCCGCGACATCGGCAACGTCTTCCCGCACCGGCCGGTGCCGCGCGGCGAGCTGCTGGTGGCGGTCGAGGGCATCGGCGACGGCGGGCTGCTGCGCTCGGCCAGCCTGACGGTGCATGCGGGCGAGGTGGTGGCGCTGGCCGGGCTGATGGGCAGCGGCCGGTCCGAGGTGATGCGCTGCATCGCCGGCCTGTCCACCCACCGCGCCGGGACGATCCGGATCGGCGGCGCCGAGCTGCCGGCCGGCGACGCCCGCCGGGCCAATGCGCTGGGCGTCGCCTATGTGCCGGAGGACCGGCATCTCGAGGGCTTCGTCGGGCCGATGTCGATCCAGGATAACGTCACTTTGGCCTGGATCCGCGCCAAATCCGCGCTGGGCCTGGTGCGCCCGTCGGCCCTGGCGGCCGAGGCCGGGCGGCTGATCCGGCAGCTCGGCGTCCGGCCGCCCGACCCGCGCAAGCGCGTCGGCGATCTGTCCGGCGGCAACCAGCAGAAGGTGGTGATCGGCAAGTGGCTGGCGACGTGCCCGCGGGTGCTGCTGCTGGACGAGCCGACGCGTGGCGTCGATGTCGGCGCCAAGTCGGAGCTGCACGCGCTGATCGCCGAGCTGAAGGCCCAGGGCGCCGGGATCCTGATGGTGTCGAGCGAGCTGCCCGAAGTTCTGGGCGTCGCCGACCGCATCGTGGTGATGCATGAGGGCCGCACCGCCGGCGAGCTGCCGCGCGGGGCGACCGAGACCGAGGTGATGGCGCTGGCCTTCGGCCGCGGCGCCGGGGCGCAACGCCCGACGACACAGGAGAGGGTAGCGGGATGAGCAGGATGAGATTGGCCATCGTCGGCGCCGGCTTCATGGGGCAGTTCCACGCCCAGGCGATCGCCGGGCTGGAGACGGCGACCCTGTCGGCGGTCGTCGACCTGTCGGCGGAGCTCGGACGCAAGACGGCCGACCAGTACGGCGCCCGGCATTTCGCCGACATCGATGCGGCGCTGGCCGCCGATGCCGCCGACGCCTATGTCGTGGCGCTGCCGGACACGTTGCACCAGGACGTCACCTGCGCCTTGCTGGAGGCCGGCAAGCCGGTGCTGGTCGAGAAGCCGATGGCGCACACGCTGGAGGCGGCGCAGGCCATGGCGGCGGCGGAGAAGAAGGGCGGTGGCCGCCTGCTGGTGGCCCATATCCTGCGCTTCGACCCGCGCTACGCTCAGGCGGCGGAGGCGGTGCGGGCCGGCAAGATCGGCGACCCGATCCACGCCAGCTCCGGCCGGTTCACCGTGCGCGACATCGGCACCCGCATGAACGGCTCCTCCAGCGTCTGCTTCTATCTCGGCGTGCACGATGTCGACGCGCTGCAATGGATCAGCGGCGCCGACGTCACCCGGGTCTATTCCCGCGCGGTGTCCAAGCTGATGCCGAGCCTCGGCGTCCGGTCCGAGGACGCGATCTTCACCACCTGCGAGATGTCGAACGGCATGGTCGGCCAGCTCTATTTCGGCTGGTCGCTGCCGAGCGACATCCCGACCGGGATCTGGGCCCGGACCGAGGTGATCGGCACCAAGGGCGTGGTCGATCTCGATGTCCGCGACCACGGCCTCAGGGTGCTGTCGAGCGGCGCCTGGAGCTTGCCGGACGGGCTGCACTGGCCGACCGTCAACGGCCGGATCATGGGCGACCTGTACGAGGAGCTGCGCCACTTCGTGCAGGCGGTGCGCGAAGACAAGCCCTTCGTCATCTCGCTGCCCGAGGCGCTGCGCGCCGTCGCGGTCAACGACGCCATCCGGCGCAGCGTCGCCAGCGGCCAGCCCGAGGCGGTCGCCGACTGGCGCGGCTGACCGGAGCGGTCCGATGGATATCCGCCATCCCTGGCTCCGCCGCGCCCTCGACCTCGCTCCGCTGCTGCTGCTGGTCCTGCTGGTGGCGGCGTTCGGCCTGATCGATGCGCGGGTGGTGACGCCCGACAGCCTGCGCAACGTGCTGGCCCAGGCCACGCCGGTGGCGCTGCTCGGGCTCGGCGCCTTCTTGGTGCTGCTGACCGGGGGCATCGACCTCTCGGCCGGGGTGGCGGTCGCCTTCTGCAGCGTGGTGATGGCCGGGCGGCTGGATGCGGGCGACCCGCTGGCTTTGGCTCTCCTGGCCGGCCTCGCCACCATGGCCCTCCTGGGCCTGCTGAACGGCCTCCTGGTTGGCTATCTCCGCGTGCCGCCCTTCGTCGTCACCCTCGCCACCATGGTGGCGGTGCAGGGGGCGACTTTGTGGGTGGCGCAGAAGGGCGTGCTGATCCTGAAGAGCCCGACCCTGAAGGACATCGGCGTCGGGCAGACCGCCGGGGTGCCGAACTCCGTGCTGCTGGTCGGGCTGATCGCGATCGGCGCCTGGGCACTGATGCGCTGGACCCGCTTCGGCCTGCGCACCTACGCCATCGGCTCCGACCCCGCCGCGGCGCAGCTGGCCGGCGTGCCGCTGCCGCGGCAGCAGCTGCTGACCTATGTCGTCGCCGCCATCTTCACCTTCCTGACCGCGGTGCTGATGATCAGCCGGGTGCCGGTCGTCACCCCCAATCTCGGCGGCACGCCGCTGCTGCTCGACGCCATCGCCGCCGCGGTGCTGGGCGGCACCAGCATCTTCGGCGGCCGCGGCACGGTCGCCGGCGTCGTGATCGGCGCCGTGATCGTCAGCCTCCTGACCAATGCCCTGCGCGTTTTCGGCGTGGACCCCTCCAGCATCGATCTGTTCAAGGGCGCGATCATCGTCCTGGCGCTGATCGCCGATGCCGGGATCCGGATGCTGCGCCTGCGCCTCGATGAAGGACGTATCGGATGACCTCGCCCCCCTTCGCTCCCGGCCCCGGCCGCCTGGCCTGGAGCCCGTCGCCGGAGCTCGGCGAATTCGGCAAGGCCCGCGGCGCCGTGCTGGTGCCGACCGGCGCGGTCGAGCAGCACGGCCCGCACCTCGCCACCGGCGTCGATATCTGGCTGGCGACCGCGGTGGCACTGGGCGTCGCCGGCCGCGACCCGTCGATCCGGGTGGCGGAGCCGATCTCCTACGGCTCCTCGGCCCATCACCTGGCCTTCCCGGGCACGATCAGCCTGCGGCCGTCGACCTTCATCGCCGTGGTGGTCGATGTCTGCCGGTCCCTGGCCCGCGACGGCTTCTTTCCGATCGTGCTGAACGGCCATGGCGGCAACCGCGGCGCGCTGCAGGTGGCGGTGTCGGAGCTGGGCGCCGACGGCGTGCGCAGCGCCGCCTTCTCCTATTTCGACCTGATCCGCGAGGACGCGGCGGCGATCCTGCCGGACGCCGACCAGGGCTGCGGCCATGCCTGCGCGCTGGAGACCTCGCTGATGCTGCACCTGTTCCCGGGCTCGGCCCGGGCGGAGGCGATCCCGGCCGGCGGCACGCCCTCCTGCTGGCCCGATCCGCATCTCTACTCCCCCAGCCCGATCACGGTCTGGCGCGGCTTCGAGGAGATCAATCCGACCGGGGTGATCGGCCGGCCTTCCGATGCCACCTCGGAGGCCGGGGCGAAGCTCTACGAGGCCGCCGTGACCCGTTCGCTGGAGGCGGTGCTGCGCCTCCGCGACGGCTTCGCCAAGGCCTGACCCTCCCCTCCAACCGAGACGAACCCGATGAAGACGATCAAGGGCCTGAAGGTCACCACCGCGCCGTCCGGCGCCCCGGTCAGCCGCATGCGCATCGGCGGGCGGTGGGAGGAGGGTAGCTCCGGCGAGTTCCTGGAGGTCACCAGCCCGGCCACCGGCGCGGTGGTGGGCTTCGTTCCGCTCGGTACCCGCGCCGACGCGCAGCGGGCGATCGCCGCGGCCAATGCGGCCAAGCCGAAGATCGCCGGCCTGTCGGTGTGGGAGCGGGCGAAGCTGTGTTTCGCCGTCGCCGACGTGATCGAGAGCCGGAAGGAGGCGCTGGCCCGCACCCTGTGCCTCGAGCAGGGCAAGCCCTACCACGCCGAGGCGCTGGGCGAGGCCGGCGCCTCGGTCGCCGCCTTCCGCAATGCCGGCGAGCAGATCAAATGGCTGGAGACGGCGTGCTTCCCGGTCGAGGACCGCAACAAGCGCGCCTTCAGCTTCCTGCAGCCCAAGGGGGTGTTCGGCATCGTCACGCCCTGGAATTTCCCGCTGGCGCTGCCGTCGATCTACTACCTCGCCCCCGGCCTGGCCACCGGCAACGCCATGGTCTGGGTGCCGGCGCCGACCACCTCGATTATCGCCGAGAAGCTGATGGAGTGCCTGATCGAGGCCGGCGTGCCGGACGGCGTCGTCAACCTCGTGATCGGCGATGGGCCGGAGGTCGGCGACGAGGTGGTGTCCAATCCCGGCACCGACGCCGTGGCCTTCACCGGCAGCTCGGAGACCGGGCGGATCATCGCGTCCCGCGGCGCCGGCAAGCCGCTGATGGTGGAGCTGGGCGGCAATGGCCCGACCATCGTCCTGGCCGATGCCGATCTCGACACCGCCGCGGCGCGGGCGGCGGCCGGCTGCTTCGCCAATGCCGGCCAGATCTGCACCTCGACCGAGCGCATCCTGGTGGCCGATGCGGTGCATGACGCCTTCGTCGAGAAGCTGGTCGCGGCGGCCCGGGCGGTGCGGATGGGCGACCCGTTCGACCCCGCCACCACCATGGGCCCGCTGAACAACGAGCCGAATGCGCAGAAGGTCGACGCCCATCTGGCCGACGCCCGGCAGCGCGGCGCCTCGATCCTGTTCGGCGGCGGCCGCGCCGAGGGCCTGGCGACGCGGCTGCACTATCAGCCGACCGTGATCACCGACCTGTCGCCCGACAGCCTCTTGAACGTCGACGAGACCTTCGGCCCGGTGGTGCCGGTGCTGCGCTTCCGCGACGAGGAGGAGGCGCACCGCATCGTGACGAAGAGCCGGCTCGGCCTGTCCGCCGCGGTGTTCACCCAGACCATCCGCCACGCCTTCCGCTGGGCCGAGGCGCTGAAGGTCGGCATCGTCAACGTCAACGAGATGAGCCCCTATTGGGAGACGCACATCCCGGCCGGCGGAGCGGCGGGGACCAGCAGCGGCATCGGCCGCACCGGCGGCCGCCACACGCTGCTGGAGATGTCGGATCTGAAGACCGTGACCATCGACATCAGCCGGTGAGGCGGAGGCGGCCAGCCGCCGTCAGCCGGCTGCGGCCCATGCGGTCTTCGTCCAGGCGAGACGCGGCGGGCTTGCCGTTCCGGCCTGCGACGTCACGAGGCTGCCGAGCTCCGCCGCCATCCAGCCCATGCCGGGAAGACCGCCGGAACAGGTCCTGATCCAGCCGAGCATCGCCTGGGCCAGGGCAGGGTGCTGGTCGCGGAGCACGGAGGCGAAGGAGAGCTCGGCCCGCAGCGCCTGCTCGAGGACCGCCACGGCGCGAGCCGGCAGGTCCTGGGTGCAGTCCAGCGCGGTCTCGACGGGCTCGCGGCCCGGGACATGGATCCGCACGCCGCCCGTCGCCGGCGGGGCGTCGAAGATGAAGGCCGCCGGCTGCGGCCCGTCGGGGGCGGTCGCGGCGATCGCTTGGAACCGGCCGCTCACTGTCTCGGTGAACACCGTCAGGCTTGCCGCGGTGTCGTCGCGATAGTCGAGAGCGATGGTGGCGTAACCGTCCGAATGGATCCGGCGGGCCACGATCACCAGCTCGATTTGACGGAGAGGCCAGTCGAACCGGTCCGGGATGTGCAGCACATCGGCGCAGACGGTCACCAGGCGGGGGGCGAGATCGGCCGCCCGAAGCGCCTCCCGGACTGCGTCCAGGTCCAGGTACATGGCGCGGAAGGTGGCTTCGTCCGGTCCGATCGCCCGGCTCGACGCGCCGGGGACGACGCCGCGGGTCTCGATGGTGTCGAACAGTGCCGCCAACCGGTCCGCGGGGGACTCTCCCCCAAGGGCTATCCTGTCATGCATGGAGGCCTCCAGCTGTGTCGGCCGTCGATCGGCCCGTTGCCGTCCGGGCGTCCAGTCATGCGACGATATTCCACCGATTGTCGGGGAATCTGACGCAATATTGCGCGGATCAGCTTATGTTCCTGTATAGTCGCAGCAACGTTCAGTGCTGTGACTGGGATATGAACCACCATTCGCAAAGATGAGGCGGCGAATGACGGGTGCGGCGGCGAGATCCCGGCGGCCGCCGGAAACGACGACGGGCTTCGACCGCATCGATCGAAGCCCGTGTCCATGAAGATCCGAGAGAGGCCCGAAGCCGGGTCAGACCGCGACCTGCCCCCGGGCGCAGCGGCGCCGCAGCAGCACAGCCGAGGCCTGCTGCTGCATGCCGACGGTCAGCAGCACCAGGTTGTCGCGGGCGATCTCGGGATAGCGCGCCGCCAGCGTCACCGGCACCGAGGCCGAGGTCATGTTGGCGTATTCGGGCAGCGTCGTCAGATACTGTCCGGGCCGGATCGCCTTGCCCCAGGTCTCGCTCAGCACCGAGGAGCCCTGATGCGCGATCAGCGTGATCTCGTCGGCCGCCAGGCCGTTGCGGCGCAGCAGCCGGTCGACGATCCGCGGCGGGACCTTGGCGCCGAACTCCTGGAACGCCTTGGCCGCCTCGTCGCCGAAATACATCAGCGGGGTGGTGAAGCTTTCCGCCAGATAGGGCGGCGGCGGATCGATCGTGCCGACCGGCCGGGCGCTCAGATGCATGGCCCCGTAGAAGCCGGTGTCCGTGTCGGTCACCACGTCGACCAGGGCGAAGCGATCCTGGGCCTCGGTCACCGCCATCACCGCCGCGCCGGCGGCGTCGCCGGCGCCGATGCAGGTCGCCTCGTGGTAGCTGACGTGCCGGCTCCAGTTGCAGCCGCACACCACCAGGGCGTTGCGCAGGCCGCGGCCGGTGCGGATCAGCGCCTCGGCCAGCACCAGGCCGTCGTTGAAGATGGTGTATTCGGTGCCCAGCGGCAGCACCTGGCAGCGCGACGGCAGGCCCAGCGTCCGGTGCAGCGCCACCAGCGAATTCGGGGTGATGTAGTCGGAAACCGAGGCGACGCCGATCAGCAGGTCGATCTCGCCGGCGGCCAGCCCGGCATCGGCCAGGGCGCCGGCGGCGGCCTCGGCCATCAGCGCGACCAGGGTCTCGCCCGGCGCCAGCACCCGGCGCTGCTCGAACCCCTTGAACAGGTCGGAATGGGGCGGGTTGTGCGCCTTGATCCAGTCGAAGATCGGCGCGTCGTTGGTCCGGACCTGCTCCGGCACCGCGAAGCCGACGCCCGTGATGCGGGCGGTGTTGTCAACCATTCATGCGTCCTTCCGCGGAACGTCGGTCTGGGCTGCGGTGGGCATTCTCAGGCCTGCGGCGGGGTGCGGTAATAGGGCGGCACCTCCGACCGGTCGATCTCCAGCACGATCACCTGCGGCCGCCGCAGCAGCTCGGCCTGGCCGATCGCCTTGGTCAGGGCGGCGCGCAGCTGCTGCGGGTCGTGCACCGTGTAGGTCGTGGCACCCAGCCCCGTGGCGAAGGCCACCAGGTCCGGCGCACCCAGCTTGTAGTAGTCGGTCCAGGAGGGCTCGGGCGGCTTCGGGAAGAAATGCGCGTTGCCCTGGCTGACCATGGCCAGGTCGTTGTTGTCCATGACGATCCAGATGGCGCCGATGCCGTAGCGCACGGCGGTCGACACCTCGCTGCCATGCATCAGGAAGGCGCCGTCGCCGGTGATCGCGACGCAGGTCCGGTCGGGCGCGCCGAGCTTGCCGCCGACCACCGCGCAGACGCCGAAGCCGAGCGGCCCGGTGTCGAGCGACAGGTGGATCTGGGTCGGCGGGTCGATCGCCAGGTCGTTCAGCGACCAGCCGACGCAGTTGGCGCAGTCGATGAAGATGTGGCTGCCGGCCGGAACCACCTCGTTGATCACCCGCATCGCCGATTGCGGCAGGATCGGGCTGGCCAGGGAATCGCGCTTCTCCGGATCGTACCAGGGGGCGTGGTTGTCCCGGATCCAACGGATGTAGCCCTTCCGCTCCGCCACCGCGGCCTCGTCCGGCTGGCGCTGCTGCGCCAGCTCGCACAGGTCGTCGATGAACTGGCCCAGCTCGCTGACGATGCCGAGCTCGATCGGGAACACGCGGCCGATCACCGACTGGTCGGCATCGACCTGGATGAACGGCCCGTTCCCGTTCGGCAGCAGGGCGGTGTTCCAGTTGCCGGTGGCGAGGTTGCCCAGAACCGACCCCATCACCATCAACGCGTCATAGGCCGGGCCGCCGCCGGCGGCGGAGATGTAGAGGCTGGGCCAGATGCAGCCGGCCATGCCGTAGTTGCGCAGCGACAGCGGATGGTTCTCCGGGAACAGCGCCTTGCCGTCGGGCGAGGTCATCACCGGGATGCCGAAGCGCTCGACGAAGGCGATGAACTTGTCCCGCCGCTCGCCCTGCATGGCGAAGCGGTTGCCGTTGCCGAGCATGATCAGCGGCCGCTTCGCCGCCAGCAGCAGATCCAGCGCCCGGCCGGTGCGGGCACGGTCGCTGGCCTTCGGCACGGTGCGGTAGTTCTCCCAGCTCTTCGGGAACGCCACCGGCTTGCTCGGCGCCTCGTTCGAGACGTCGACCGGCAGGCTGATATGGGTGGCGCGGAACGGGATCGACAGCGCGTCGCGCAGCGCCTGGGTGAACAGGGTGGCGAAATCGTCCGGGCTGGCGATCATGGCGCTGTACTGCACCGAGGCCTGGTACACGGCGTCGACGTTCAGCGTGCCGTCGATGCCCTGCTGCAGATAGCCTTTGCCGAAATAGCTTTCGGCGACCTCGCCGGTGATGGTCAGGACGGCGGAGTGGTCGGCCTGGGCGTTCATCGCCCCGGTCAGGGCGTTGACCGCGCCCGGTCCGGTGGTGGCCAGGACCACGCCCAGCCCCCCGGTGACGCGGTGATACCCGTCCGCCATGTAGGCGGCACCGGTCTCGTGCCGGCAGACGATGTAGGTGAACTCGTCCTCGCGCAGCCGCAGCTCGTTCAGCAGATACATGATGCCGCCGCCGGGAATGCCGAACAGGTAGCGGACATCCTCGAGCTTCAGGTAGTCGAGCAGCAGCTGCGACACCGTCCGGTCGGTGACTGTGCGGTAGTAGGTCGTGGTCTGCTGCAGCATGCGCGGGGGTCTTTCCGGGCTGGGGGCCAGGCGAGGGGCGGTCAGGCGGCGGGGCTGCCGGCCGGGGCGGGGGCCAGGCCGAAATGCCCGGTCAGCATCATCTCGGCGGTCTGCAGCGCGCCTTCGACCCAGCCCTGATAGGTCGAGTAGGATTCGCCGCAGATATAGACCTCCTCGTCGGCGACCGGCTTGACAATGCGGGGCATCACCGCCGCGGTGTCGACGCCGATGTTCCAGGAGTGCCAGCCGCCGCCATAGGGGTCGTCGCCCCAGTCGCGGAACGCGGCGGCATAGGGCTCCGGCGCATCGGTCACGCCGTGCACCTCCAGCAGCTGGCGATGCGCCTCGGCCACCATCAGCGCGCTGACGTCGTAGATGTCGGGCAGCCGCGCCTCCCCGGCGGCGACGAAGGGATTGGGCCGGCCCTCGAAGCGCGGACCGCTGTGGCGGACGCCCTCCCAGAAGTCGACCGAGATGCCATCGGTATAGGCTGCGACCAGCAGCGAGTTCCGGTTGCCCGGGTCGCCGCCGGGCATGTCGCCCTCGGTCTCGAAGTAATAGATCTGGCGCAGCGGCAGGTCGGTGACCGAATCGCCGGACTCCAGATCCAGCGCGTGCCACCAGGGCTGCGGATAGGCCAGGGCGAATTTGTACAGTGCCTGGCCGGTGACGGTGGCCAGGAGGTCGGCCACGCCGGGCTTGGCGAAGAACTCGCTCGGGCCGGCGCGGTCGAGCGGATGCTCGGCGATGCGGTCCAACGACCGGCGCGGCATGGCCAGGACCAAGCGGCGCGCCAGCACGACATGGTCGCGGCCGACGCCGTGGTCGTGGATGGTCAGGGCGTACAGCCCGTCCTCGCGCCGGCTGAAGGCGATCAGCTCCCGCCGCAGATGGACGCGGCCGCCGGCCGCTTCGAACTCGTCGCACAGGCGCCGGGGCAGGGCCTCGTAGCCCTCGGGCAGATGGACATAGGCCGTCTGGTCCGCCGGGATCGACCAGTCCTCCATGTACCAGGGGATGGCCTCGGCCGCGTTCCAGTTGGTCAGCACCGTGTTGAAGCCGCCGCCGGCCAAGGCGAGGTTGTAGGCCTCGATGCTGAGCGCGTTCAGCAGCACCTGCCAGAAGCCGTGCTGGCGCAGCGGGAAGCCGTTCAGCGTGGCGGCGGCACAAGCCTTGCGCAGTTCCTCGTTGCTCATACTGCTGGCGCCGGGGATCACCGTCTCGATCGCCTGCACCACCAGCTTCGACGGCGGCTTGCCGAGCTCCTCCCCGGTCAGCCAGTACGGCACCACCGAGGCGTCGCCATACTGGCCGACCTGGAAGCGGTGGCTGCGCAGATAGGCCAGGTTCTGCTTGCCGCCCATCGGGAACGGCTCGGTCTTGAAGCCCAGTCGCTGGACCAGGCCCATGACCAGCGACTGCGAGGTCATGATCCGCATGCCGCCGAGCTCGGCCGGCACATGAGGCATGCCGGGCAGGCGGACGGTGTCGAGCCGGCCGCCGATCCGGTCGCTCATCTCGAACAGGTGGATGCCGGCCGCCGGGACCTTGGACTCAGGCGCGGTGGCCAGCCGCCAGGCGCTGTACACGCCGCCCATGCCGCCGCCGATGATGGCACAGTCGATGACGCCGTCGATCTCCGCGCCCATGATCATCACTCCTTCTGCGAGAGGTGCCGGCCGTCAGATGCTGACGATCTGGTCGACCGCCTCGAGCGAGGCGATCAGCGCGCCCTGGATCCAGGCCTGGTCGAGCGAGCAGTGCTCGCCGGCGAAGAACACCCGGCCCTCCGGCTTCTTGCCGTCGAGGAAGATCGAGCCGAGCTGGCCGGGCAGCAGGAAGGCGAAGGCCCCCGCCGACCATTTGTGCGACTGCCAGCAGATCGACGCGGAATCGACCACCAGCCTGTCGTCCAGGATCTCCGGATGGTACCGGGCGATGCCGCGCCGCACGGCCTCGACCTGTGCCCCCGGCTCCATCAGCCCGAGGCGCAGCGCGTCCGACCCCCAGCAATAGGCGCCGAGCAGCGCGCCGGGCATCGTGGAATCGGCGTTCGGCGCGGGGCCGGTGCGCTCGTCATGCGCCGGGCCGGTGTGCGGGTTGGACCAGGGCCGCGACGGCAGCGGGCCGCGCTCGACCTGCAGGTGATCCATCGGATAGTAGGTCTGGCGCTGCAGCCCATCCGAGACCGACCCGCCGCCATAGATGCCGTAGCGCGACTGCCAGAACCGCTCGCGGCAGTCGAGGATGACCTTGGTCGAGGCGGCGTAGGCCATCTGGCTGATCGACAGGCGCTTGGCGTAGCTGAAGCCGTCCAGCTGCAGCCGGCGCATGACCCCGAAGGGCAGGGTGCACAGCACATAGTCCGCGGCCAGAATCTGCGGGCCTTCCGGCCCGACATAGCCGATCTCGACGCTGGTCTCGGAGGTCAGGCTGATGCGGGTGACCTCGTGCTGCAGCATCACCGTGCCCGGCCGCAGCATCGCCGCCAGCGTGTCGGGCAGCTGGCTCATGCCGCCATGCAGCGTGGTCAGGTTGTTGCCGGTGCCGACGATGGTGTCGCGGATGAACATCGTCACCGCCTTGTCGAACCAGACGGCGAGGCTGGTATAGGCGCCGACCAGCTGCTTCACCGGCTGCGGCAGCACGGTGTCGAGGAAGGCGCCGAGAGACAGGCTGTCGAGATAGCGCAGCCTGTCGGTCGTCACCTCGCCCTTGAACAGGCTGTCCTGCTCGTACGGGGTCAGGGGCGCGATGGCGTTGGCCAGCACCCAGCCGAAGATGGCACCACCCGGATCCTGCGGATAGGCGCCGTCGGGCGAGGGCGCGGTCTCCGGCAGGCCGTAGCGCGGATAGATCCGGCTGCGGTCCTCTCCCAGCCGGCAGACCACGTCGTGGATGTCGAGGAAGTTCTGGGGGACGCTGTTGACGAACGGGATCAGCCGGCCCGTCAGGCCGGCGCGGTCGATGTAGTAGTGGGTGTAGTCGTGCGAGCCCGGGACGCGCATCGCCCCCAGCTCGTTGTAGCTGCCGTCCTTGAAATGGTGGGTCAGGATGCGGCCGCCGACGCGCTCGCTGCCCTCGAGGATCGTGGCGATGTGGCCGAGCTGCTGCAGCTCGTAGGCCGCCGCCAGGCCGGCGATGCCGGCCCCCAGGATCACCACGTGCTTGGTGCCGTGTCCGGTGTTGTCCTTCCGGATCCGCTGCAGCATCTCGGCGATCGGAACATGCGGGTAGGTGGTCTGCTGCTCGGACATGCTCGCCTCCTCGCCGGTCGAGCGGGGCCGGGCGGACCCACCCCGTTCTCAAGAATTTTAGGAAAAAACTCTCGAATCCTGCTCCGGCCGATGGCTGTTTCCTGCCACCGCGACACGTTCGGATGCCGAATCCTGCCGACTCTGGTAGCATGCCAAGCAGGGTGGGATGTAAACCAGATTTGAACGGCCGTTCGCATTCATCCGCTACGCGCCTCGACAAGGAACGGCTGCGGGGCAGGGCAGGATTTTTGATGAGCATCAGGACGACGGACGGGACAGGCAGCGCCGGACGGCGCGATCGCCTGATCGTGGTGGAGGACGACCCGGTCACGCGCACCATGATCGCGCGCTATTTCGCCGAGGAGGGCTTCGAGGTGGAGGAGGCGGCGACCGGCGCGGAATGCCGGCGGGCCCTGAAGCGCAGCCCGGCCGACCTGCTGTTCATCGACATCCAGCTGCCGGACGGCGACGGCCTCGACCTGGCCCGCGAGATCCGGTCGACCAGCGCGGTCGGCATCATCTTCGTGACCCAGAAGGACAGCGAGGTCGACCGCATCGTCGGGCTGGAGCTGGCGGGCGACGACTACGTGACCAAGCCGGTGAAGCTGCGAGAGCTGCTGGCCCGGTCCCGGGCGCTGCTGCGCCGCCGCGGGCTGGAGCGCGCCGCCGCGCGGCACAATTCCGTGATCACTTTCGACTCCTGGCTCCTGGACCAGACGCGGCGCGAGCTGACGACCCGGGACGGGACCCCGGTGCGGGTGACACGCGGCGAGTTCGACCTGCTGGCGGCGCTGGTGCAGGCCAACGGCCGGCCGCTCAGCCGCGACTACCTGGTCGAGGTGGTCAGCAACCGCGACACCGAGGTCGGCGACCGCACCGTCGACGCGCTGGTCGCCCGGCTGCGGCGCAAGCTGCAGACGCAGGACGGCGGGCCGCCGGTGATCGTCACCGTGACCGGGGTCGGCTACAAGCTGGGCGTCCGCACCGACGCGCGCGGCTGAGCCGCGGACCGCCGTATCTCCGCCATCAGGGCGTCGATCGACAGGCGGCGGAGCGGCACCAGCGCCGCCGCCATGTCCGCCAGGCCGTCGACCGGCACGTCGTCGCCGGCGCAAGCCTCGATCGTGGCCGCATGGCGGGCGAGGCGGACCAGGCCCAACGCGCCGGCCGAGCTGCTCAGGCGATGGGCCAGGCGGGCCAAGCTGCTGCGGTCGCCGCCGTCGGCCGCGGCCCCGATCGCCCGGACCATCGGCCGGGACACCCGGTGGAACATCAGGGCCAGCCGCGCCAGCTCGCGGATGCCCAGGATCTCGTGGCGCTCGTCATAGAACTCGCGGTCCACCAGGGCCGTCGGATCGGCCGACGCCGCCGGCTGCTCGACCGGCGGGCGCGAGTCGGAGATGGCGGCGAGCATGCGCTGCAGCGTGGCCAGCTGCAGCGGCTTGCCCAGGATGCGCTCGATGCCGGCCAGGGCGCAGCGCTGCCGGCTGCCGTCGGTCAGGTCGGCGGTCAACGCCAGGATGTGCGGCGGCTCGCGGTCGCCCGGCAGGGCCCGGATCCGCCGCGTGGCCTCCAGCCCGTCCATGCCTGGCATGTGCAGGTCCATCATCACGACGTCGAAGGTCCCGGCCGCCGCAGCCTCGATCGCGGCCTGGCCGCCATCGGCGAGGGTGACCCGGTGCCCCAGCCGGCCGAGCAGCCCCGCCGCCACGGCCCGGTTGATCGGGTCGTCGTCGACCACCAGCACCGACAGGGCCGGGCCGGCCGCGACCGGCGCCGGGGCCTCCGGCCTGGCCGTGCCCGGCGTCACCGGCACGGCCAGGCGGAAGGTGCTGCCGCGGCCGGGAGCGCTGTCGACCGTCAGCGTGCCGCCCAGCAGGTCGGCGATCCGCCGGCAGATCGCCAGGCCCAGCCCGGTGCCGCCGTAGCGCCGCGCGATCGATGAATCGGCCTGGATGAAGTCGCCGAAGATCCGCTCATGCATGTCGGGGGCGATGCCGATCCCGGTGTCCGTCACCGCCATATGCAGCGTCGACCGCGGCATCGCGCCCGACATCGGGTCGAGGCCGACGGTCACGGCGATGCCGCCCTCCGAGGTGAACTTGACTGCGTTGCTGAGCAGGTTGATCAGCACCCGGCCGAGGCGGCGGGGATCGCTGTGCAGGATCGCCTCCGGCGGCGCATCGATCGACAGGGTCAGGGCCAGACCCTTGGCCGCGGCCTGGGGGCGGATCAGCTCGATGGCGTCGGCCACCAGCCGGTGCAGGTCGAAATCGTGCAGGTCCAGCGCCTCCCGGCTGTTCTCCAGCCGGGCGTAGTCCAGGATGCCATCGATCAGGTCGAGCAGGGACCGGCCCGATTCCTCGGCGATCTCCAGATAGCGGCGCTGTTCCTCGGGCAAGGGGTCGCGATCGAGGATCTGCAGCATCCCGAGCACGCCGTTCATCGGCGTCCGGATCTCATGGCTGACGACCGCCAGGAAGCGGGACTTCGCCTGGTTGGCGACCTCGGCGGCACGCCGGGCCCGGCGCGCCTCGCGCTCCTTGGCGACGGCGCGGTTGCGGGCGGCGTCGAGTTCTGCGGTCCGTTCGCTGACCTTCTGCTCGAGTCCTTCATTGGCCCGCAGCAGCTCGGTGCGCGCGCCGTCGAGGGCGGTGAACAGCCGGGCATTCGCGAGCGCGATCGCCGCCTGCGCCGCGAGGACCTGCACGACCTCGAGCCGCCGGGGGCTGAAGACCCCCGCGGCGAGGTTGTTCTCGAGATAGATCAGGCCGTCGACCTGCCCCCGCTCGTCCAGCGGCGCACACAGGACCGAGGCGACGCGATTGGCGCGGATATAGGGATCCCGCAAGAACTCGGGCGAATGCTGTGCGTTGTCCAGGACCAGGGCCTCGCGGGTGCGCAGCACGTAGGACAGCACCGACTGCGGCAGGGCATCGCTGGCCTCCAGGCGTGCCGTCCCGTCGCCGGCGAGAACCGAGACCTCCCGGTCGCGCCCGACGGCCTCGACATGCAGGCCGTCCTCGCGCCGCAGGACCAGGACGCCGTAGGAGGCGCCGGCGCTTTCCTGGATCGCGCCGAGGACCCGCTGCACCAGGCGGGGCAGGTCGATCTCGCGCGAGATCGAATGCGCGGCGCGGAGCACGGCCCGGAAATCGATATCGTCCTCGCCGGCGGGGCTGCCGGGCTCGCGAAGCGAGGCGCGTCCCGTGCGCGACCGTGCGGCCAGCCGCGGGAACTCCTGCTCCAGGGCCGTCACCTTCGCGGATGCCCCCCAATAGCCGTATAGCGCCGCCGCCTCGCGCAGATGGGCCATGCCGGCGACCTCGTTCCCGAGGCCCAGGCAGCAGCGGCCGGCATATTCGTTGGCCAGCGCGGCGTAGTGGGTCAGCTTGCCGGCTTCGGCCCGGCGGATGGCGTCGCCGTAGAGACGGAGCGCGTCGCCGGCCCGGCCGTCGGCCCGTGCCAGCTCCGCCTCCACCAGGCTGTCCATCGCGCCGAAATTGTGGGGGTTCAGCGTGCTCCAGGCGCGCAGCCGGTCGCGCTGCGCCGCGAAATCCCCACCCCGGTCGCCGCCATCCGCCAACGCCGCCAGAAGCAGGGTGGTGACGCCGTCCGCCTCGATCACATTGGCGTCGACGCCGGGCAGGTTGGCCCTGGTGGGCGCGATCAGCCGCCGGGCGGCGTCGAGGTCCCGGAACAGCAGGGCCAACTGCAGCCGGCGGATCAGATAGCGGCTGCGCTCGGCGAAGCCCAGCGCCCGCAGATGGTCCTCTTCTTCCGCCTCGCTGCGGACCCGGTCGCGCGCCAGGCTGGTCGGCGCCGCGGTCCGGCCCATCAGGGCCGCGGCGAAATCCACCTCCAGCCGGCAATGCACGGCCGCCGTCCGGTTCTGGTCGCCGATCAGGCGCAGATGGTCCTCGCCGGCGCGGACCACCTCCGGCAGTGCTCCGCCATTGCAGGCCAGGTGGATCACATAGGTGGCGGCGTGATAGGCGGCGAACTGGATGTCGCCCATCTCGAAGCCGGCGCGGATGCCGTCGAGATTGAGCTGCAGCGCGTTCTCCAGCGGATGCAGCCAGTGCTGGAGGAAATAGCTGTAGACGAAGGTGACGCTGGCGGTCAGCGGATGGCCCAGCCGTGCGTCGAGGGCGATCGCCGTCCGCCCCAGCGCGTCGGCCGTCACGCTGTCGCCGGTCAGCCCCCGCAGGGTCAGGGCCAGCGTGACGATGATCCCCGGTGCCAGCGCGTCGCTGCCGTGCTGCAGCATCAGGTTGGCGTTGCGCAGCGCCATCAGCGCGAACAGCTCGGGCTGCAGCGTGTCGTGGGCGTCGGGGGCCAGGCGGAACAGGATCTGCATCGCCGCCGCCAGGCGCCGGTCGCGCAGGGGCGGCAGGTCCAGCAGCGCCTCGGCCGGCCGGCCGGCCATCAGCCGCTGGAACTCGGCGAACTCGGCGCCGACGGCTTCGCGTTGCTGCTCAACCGTCGCCGGCAGCTCGATGCCGACCAGGCGCAGCGCCTGGCGTCCGGCCTCGATCGCCTCGTGCCCCATCGAACGCGCATCGAAGGACAGCAGCCGCAGCATGGCCAGCTGCAGCCGATGCTCATCGGTCCTGAGCCGGGCCGCCAGCTCCTCCGCCTCACGGTCGAAGGCGGCGTGGTCCTGGGTCAGCATCCGGCACTCGGCCAGCAGCAGCGCCGCCTCGGCGATATCGGTGTAGCGGGTCTCCCAGAAACCGGGATCGGTCAGGCGCAGCCCGGTCTCGGCATAGTCGCGGGCGGGGGCGAAGGCTGCGGTCGCCCGCGCCTGCCGGGCCGCGATCAGGTTGATCTCGGCGCAGCGCGCCCGCAACGCGGGATCGTGATCCAGGTCGCCCGCGGCGTTCAGGTGCCGGGCGATGGCGAAGGCGGCGCCGGGCAGCTGGGCCTCGCCGGTCCGCTCCAGCAGCAGCAGGGCGATGCGGCGATGCAGGACCGCAGGTTCGGCGGCGAGCCGGTAGGCGGCCTCGCGGATCCGGTCATGGGCGAAGCCGACGCCGCCGTCGCGGACGACCATCAGCCCTTCCGCCACCGCGTCGCCGAGGATTCGCCGCAGATGCGCGTCGTCGAGGCCGAGCACGGCGCCGAGCACCTGCGCGTCGACCTGCATGCCGAGGCAGGCGCTGGTGGTCACCACGCGCTGCAGCTCCGCCGGCAGATGGCCGATGCGGTCGGCCAGGAAGCCGACCACGTTGTCGGTCGCATCCACCGCGGCGATGCGGTCCAGGTCCCAGTTCCCGGAAGGACCGATCGCGCCGGTCTCGCGCAGATGGCCCAGCAGCTGGCGGGCGAACAGCGGGTTGCCCAGGGTCTTGGCATGCACCAGGGCGGCTGCGGCCGTCGCCTGATCCGGCCTGCCGGGATAGGCCGCGGTCAGCATGGCCTCGATATCCTCCGGCGCCAGCGGCTGCAAGTCGATGCGGCGCAGCCCGCCGGGCTGTGCGTCGAGCGCCTCGAGCGTGTCCCGCAGCGCAGGGCCGGGGTCGCCGTCGCGGCAGGTACCGACCAGCAGCAGCCCGCCGCCGGGCGCGGCGGCGCAGATCGGGCCCAGCAGCTCCAGGCTCGCGGCGTCCGCCCATTGCAGATCGTCCAGCAGCAGCACCAGCGGATGGTCCGGCGTGGCGAAGACGGCGACCAGCTCGTGCACCGCCTGCGCCAGCCGGCGCCCGGCCTCGGCCGGGGCCAGAACGGCCGCCGGCGGCTGCGGCCCGATCAGCCGATCGAGTCCGGGCACCAGCTCGGCCAGCACGCTCGCGCTGCGGCCCAGCCGGTCCAGCAGGGCGGTCCGCCAAGCCGCGACCACGGCGTCGGGTTCGGTCAGCACACCGCGGACCAGCCCGGCGAAGGCCTGGACCAGGCCGGAATAGGGCTCGTCGCGCTGCTGCTCGAACTTGCCGGCGGCGAAATGCCCGCCGGCCTCGGCCACGCGGTCGCGCAGCCCGGCGGGCAGCGCGCTCTTGCCGAGGCCGGGGGCGCCGGTGATCAGGACGGCGCCGCCGCGGTCGCCGCGGGCCGTCTCGAACGCCTCCTGCAGCGCGGTCAGGGCAGCGGCGCGGCCGTACAGCTCGTCGCCGAAGCTGTCGCCACCCCTGCCGGCCGTGATGGCGAAGGGGGCGATGCGCCCCCCTGCGACCCCCGCCGGCGCGAAGCCGATGCGGCAGCGTCCCAGATCGGCCACGAGATCGGCGGCGTTGCCGTACCGGGCCGCGGCGTCCTTCATCAGCAGCGCCGCCACGATCTCCGCCAGCACCGGCGGAAACTCCGGCAGCAGCGCGTCCAGCGGCACCGGGCGCTGGGCCAGATGGGCGTGCAGCAGCTCCAGCCGCTCCTCGCCGGCGAAGGGCGGGCGGCCGGCGAACAGCTGGTACAGGACGGCGCCGAGCGAATAGAGGTCGGCACGATGGTCGACAGGCCGGTTCATCCGGCCGGTGCGCTCGGGGGCGACGGCGGTCAGGTCCTCCACGGCCGGCAGGGCCTCGGCCGGAATGGAGGCGCCGCGGTCCAGCGCCACGGCCCCGCCGAAATCGATGTAGTTGACCCGGCGCGTCGCCGGATCGATCACGATGTTGTGGGCGGACAGGTCGCCATGCAGCACGCCGCGCTCATGCACATGGGCCAGGCCAAGCGCCAGAGCCTCCGCGATCGCGATCCGGCCGGCGAGGTCCGGCGGCGCGTCGGCGATCCACTCCGACAGCGCGATCCCGCCGACATCCTCCAGCACCAGGGCCGGCCCCTCCGGGCCGTCGGGCTGCAGCCCGACCGGGCGGACGACGAGGTCGGACTCGAAGCGCGACAGGATCTCGTGCTCGCGCCGCAGCCGGTCCAGCAGGCCGACCGCCGGCTCGCCCAGGCCCTCCTTCAGGATCACGGGGCGGCCGTCCCCGAGCACCGCCCGGGTCACCGTGGTGGTGGGGGTGCGGTGGATCACCTCTCGGCGGCGGGGCTGATAGGGGTCGTCCGGCACGGCTGGCACCTTCCCGGCAGGCGTGGCGCTGCCCTCGATCGACCAACCCTATACCAGTTGCCCCGGCCTGCGTCGCGGGATCCGTGGAGACGCGCGGACGGCCGACCGGGCGATCGGGCAGGGCGCCGATTGTCCAGAATGTCGGACATCGGGCCGTGCCGGCGCGTTGACGGCGAAGCCGGGCGAACCTCATGCTTTCCAAAAATCAGAACCAGGGCACGAGCGTCAGCCACGAGCCCAGGCTGGGAGGAACGCATGCAAATCGGCTTCAACCTGCTGGTGGTGGGAGGGGCGATCTCGCCCGCCGACCGCCCGGTGCTCGAATCCCTGAAGCGCCATGGCTATGACGGCGTCGAAGTGCCGGTCATGGGTGGGACCGAGGCCGATTGCGCCGCCCTGGGCCGCGTGCTGGACGAGCTCGGCCTGGCCCGCACCACCACCAGCATCATCTCCGACCCCGGCTGCAGCCCGCTGAGCGGCGATCCCGCGATCCGCCGCCGTGCCCGCGACCGGCTGGCCTGGGCGATCGATTGCGCCCATGCGCTGGGCGCCACCGTGATCGGCGGCCCGTACCACTCGCCGCTCGGCGTGTTCTCGGGCTCCGGCCCGACCGAGGACGAACTGGCCAACCTGGCCGAAGCGATGCACTGGGCCGCCGGCCGGGCGCAGGAGGCGGGGATCCATCTGTCGATCGAGGCGGTGAACCGCTTCGAATGCTACGCCCTGAACACGATGGAGCAGTGCGAGCGGCTGCGCGCCCGGGTCGGGCACCCGAATTTCGGCTTCATGTACGACACCTTCCACGCCAACATCGAGGAGCGCGACCCGGTCGGCGTGATCGCCGCCCATGCCGCCGGCATCACCCATGTCCATCTGTCGGAGAACGACCGCGGCATCCCCGGCCGCGGCCATGTGCCGTTCGCGGCGACCCTGCGGGCCCTGCGCGGCATCGGCTATGACGGCTGGCTGACGGTCGAGGCCTTCGGCCGGGCGCTGCCGGACCTCGCCGCCGCCACCCGGGTCTGGCGCGACCTGTTCCCGGACCTTGACACGCTGTTCGCGGAGTCCATCGCCCTGATCCGGCGCGAGTGGGAGGCCGCGGCATGACCGGCGCCGCGCCGCGCTTCGAGATGCGCGGCATCCGCAAGGCCTTCCCCGGCGTGGTCGCGCTGGACGGCGTGTCCTTCGCCTGCCGGGCCGGCGAGATCCACGCGCTCTGCGGCGAGAACGGCGCCGGCAAGTCGACCCTGATGAAGGTGCTGGGCGGCGTCTACGCCCCCGATGCCGGCGAGATCCTGGTCGACGGCGCGCCGGCGCGCTTCGCCCACCCCGCCGCCGCCCGCGCCGCCGGCATCAGCATCATCCACCAGGAGCTGAGCCTGCTGCCCGACCGCACGGTGGCGGAGAACATCCATCTCGGCATCGAGCCGGTGCGCCGCTTCCGGCTCGACCGGGCGGCGATGCGGGCCGGCGCCCGATCGCTGCTGTCCCGCCTGGCCTCCGACATCGATCCGGACACGCCGGCGCGGGATCTGACCATCGCCGAGCAGCAGACGGTCGAGATCGCCAAGGCGCTGGCGGTCGACGCCCACATCCTGGT
This sequence comes from Inquilinus sp. Marseille-Q2685, assembly GCF_916619195.1. Classification (NCBI taxonomy): domain Bacteria; kingdom Pseudomonadati; phylum Pseudomonadota; class Alphaproteobacteria; order Rhodospirillales; family Rhodospirillaceae; genus Inquilinus; species Inquilinus sp. Marseille-Q2685. The sequence continues at coordinate 1,209,847 of NZ_CAKAKL010000002.1, read as the reverse complement.
GATGGACGAGCCGACCGCGGCGCTGGACGACGTCGAGGCGGCCCGGCTGCTGCAGCTGGTGCGCGGCCTGAAGGCCGCCGGCGTCGCCGTGGTCTACATCTCGCACCGGATGCCGGAGGTGTTCGCTATCGCCGACACCGTCACCGTGCTGAAGGACGGGCGCCACGTCGCCACCCGGAAGCGGGAGGAGACGGGGCCGGACGAGGTGGTCCGGCTGATGGTCGGCCGGCCGCTCAGCGACTATTACCCGCCGCGGCCGGCGGACCCGCCGGGCGACCCGGTGCTGCGGGTCGAAGGCGGCGGCAACGCGGTGCTGTCCGACATCGACCTGGTGGTACGTCGCGGCGAGATCGTCGCCGTCGCCGGGCTGGAAGGCTCCGGCAAGACAGCGCTGGCGCGGGCCGTGGTCGGGGCCGAGCCGTTCGTCCGTGGCCGGATGTGGATCGGGACGAAGGAAACGAGGCCGGGCTCAGTGCGGGCGGCCCTGTCGCACGGGCTCGGCCTTGTCCCGGAGGATCGCAAGCGCGACGGCTTGGCGCTGATGCAGTCGGTGCGCGACAACGGCCTCCTGGCCCGCCGCGGCCTGGCCTCACTGCTGGCCCGGCCGCAGGGCAAGGCGGTGGGGGCGAGGGAGATCGACGGCATCCTCTCGGCGGTCGATGTCCGGGCGGTGAGCTGGGAACAGGAGGTCCGGCTGCTGTCCGGCGGCAACCAGCAGAAGGCGATCCTGGCGCGCTGGCTGGCCTGCGATCCGCAACTTCTGGTCTTCGCCGAGCCGACCCGCGGCGTCGACGTCGCCGCCAAGGCCGCGATCTACCGGCTGATGCGCGACTTCACCGGCCGCGGCCGGGGCATCCTGGTCGCGACCTCCGACCTGCCGGAAGCGCTGGGCCTGGCCGACCGCATCCTGGTGATGCGCGCCGGCCGCATCGTCGGCGAGCGGCCGGGCGGCGCCACCGAGGAGGAGGTCATGGCGCTGGCCACCGGCCACCGCTTCGACGCCGTCGCGGCGATGGGGGCGGCATGAGCGCGGTCGCCGCTGCCGGGCGGCCGCGCCGCCGCGCCGAGCTGCCGGTGCCGGCGATCCTGATCGCGGCCTCGGCGGTCGGCTTCGCCGCCACCGCGCTGGCCACCGGCCAGTCGGCGCAGCTCTCGGCCGGCGGCGTGATCGCGGTGCTGGAGCGGGTGGTGGCGCTCGGCCTGGTGGCGCTGGGCCAGACCTTCGTCATCCTCGCCCGCTCCATCGACCTCTCGGTCGCCAACCTGGTCAGCGTCGGCGCGGTGATGGCGTCCTGGCTGATGCAGGGCGACCCGGCGATGATGCTGCCGGCTGTGGCGGCGGTGCTCGCCATCTCGGCCGTGGTCGGGGCGGTGAACGGCCTCCTGGTGACGCGGCTCGAGATCAACCCCCTGATCGCCCCGCTCGGCGGCGGGCTGGGGCTGCAGGGGCTGCTCAGCGCCTCGTTCCAGAACTTCGCCGGGGCGGTGCCGGAAAGCTTCCAGGTGCTGGCCTACGGCCAGGTCGGGCCGGTGCCCTACCCGGTGATCGGCCTGTTCGTGCTCACCGGCTGCGCCGCCTTCGTGCTGCGCTCGACCCGCTTCGGCGCCCATCTCTACGCCACCGGGGGCAACCCGGACGGGGCCCGCCTGGCCGGGATCCACACCCACCGGGTGACGCTGGCGGCGCATGTGATCTGCAGCCTCGCCGCCGGGCTGACCGGGCTCTATCTCGCCAGCCGCCTGCGCTCCGGCGCCCCCTGGGTCGGGCGCGACGGCCTCTACGACCTCGAATCCATCGCCGTGGCGGTGATCGGCGGCACGATCCTGGCCGGTGGCCGCGGCGGCGTCTGGGGCACGCTGGCCGGGGTGATCCTGTTCGGCACGCTCGACGCCATCTTCACCATGGTCGGCATCGACGCGTTCGTGAAGCAGGTGCTGCGCGGCGGCATCGTCATCGCCGCGGTCGCGGTCTACGCCTACCGCACCCGGGGGCACGTGGCATGATCGAGACGACGGAGCCGCGCCCGATCAGCCCGCCGCAGGCCGCGCCGTCGCCGCTGCGCCGCCTGGCCGCGATCCGCCCGGCCTATTGGGTGCTGATCGTGCTGCTGGTCGCGATCGCCGTGGCCAGCCCGGCCTTCCTGGAGCCCCAGGGCTACATGAACTTCCTGCGCCGGGCGGCGCCGCTGGTGATCCTCGCGGCCGGGCAGCTCTTCGTCATCGTCGCCGGCGGCTTCGATCTCTCGGTCGGGTCGCTGATCACCCTGGTGGTGATGGCCTCGGCGCTGCTGATCCAGGGCGACCCGGCGCAGACCTGGTGGGTGATCGCCCTCGTCTACGGCATCGGCCTCGCCGTCGGCCTGTTCAACGGCCTCGTCGTCTCCTGGCTCAAGGTGCCGTCGATCATCACCACCCTCGGCATGCTGCTGTCGCTGAAGGGCATCGCGCTGGCCTGGTCCGGCGGGTCGCCGCAGGGCTACCTGCCCGATAATTTCCGTGACTTCGGCCGGCTGACCTGGCGCGGCTTGCCGGTCGTCGACCTGCTGCCGCTGGCGGTCGTGGTCATGGTCGTCGCGGTCGCCCTGCTGTGGTGGCTGATGCACGGCACCGTGCTGGGCCGCCTGCTGCTCGCCATCGGCGACAATCCGCGGGCGGCGGAGCTGGCGGGGACGCGGGTGCGGCTGGTGCGCACCATCGCCTTCGTGATCTCCGCTCTCTCGGCCGTCACCGCCGGCATCCTGCTCGGCGGCTTCGCCGGGGTGTCGACCAATGTCGGCGACGGCTACGAGCTGCAGGCGATCGCCGCCATCGTCATCGGCGGCGCCCAGCTGCTCGGCGGCCGCGGCACGGTGCCGGGCGCCGTGGCCGGGGCGCTCAGCCTCGCCGCCCTGTTCACCCTGCTCAACCTGATCGGCCTGCCCAAGCCGCTGCGCGACGCGGCCCAGGGCCTGATCCTGATCGCCGCCGTCGGCTGGAGCGTCTGGCGCCGCCGCAGGGGAGGGGCCTAGCTCCGTCACCATTCCAAGAACCAGAACGATAGGGGAGGAACGCCCATGCGTATCGGGATGATGATCGGCACCGCAGCCGTGCTGGCCCTGGCGGCCAGCACGGTCCAGGCGCAGAGCTTCGACGACCCCAAGGAGTTCGAGGCCCAGCGGGCGCTGATGTCGGCCAAGGCGGAAGGCCCGGCCGACAAGCCGTGGGAGCAGCACTACGGCAGCCAGATGGTCGACACCGCCAAGTACAAGAAGCCGGGGCCGTACAAGCTGTGCTTCTCCAACGCCGGGGTCGGCAACCCATGGCGCGTGGTCGGCTGGACCACGATGCAGGCCGAGGTCGACCTGCACAAGGATGAGATCGCCTCCTTCACCGTCGCCGATGCCGAGGGCAAGGACGACAAGCAGATCTCCGACATCAAGGCGATGCTGGCCAGCGGCAATTGCGACGCGCTGATCGTCTCGCCCAACACCACCGCGGCGCTGACCCCGGCGGTGGAGGAGGCCTGCAAGCAGGTGCCGGTCATCGTCTTCGACCGCGGCGTGCTGACCGACTGCCCGGTCACCGTGATCAAGCCGATCGGCGGCTACGCCTTCGGCATCGCCGCGGCGGAGTACATCGCCGCCAACGTGCCGAAGGGCGGCAAGGTGCTGGCGCTGCGCATCCTGCCTGGCGTCGACGTGCTGGAGAACCGCTGGGCCGCGGCCAAGCGGATCTTCGACGAGAAGGGCATCGAGGTGGTGGGGGCGGAGTTCACCGACGGCGACCGAGCCAAGACCAAGTCGATCGTCGAGGACACTCTGACCCGCGTCGGCAAGCTCGACGCCGTCTGGATGGACGCCGGGGCCACCAGCGTCGCCGCGATCGAGGCGTTCGAGGACCAGGGCATGGACGTGCCGATCGTCACCGGCGAGGACCAGCAGGACTTCCTGCAGAAATGGAAGCAGTCCGGCATGAAGGCGCTGGCGCCGACCTATCCGACCTATCAGTGGCGCACCCCGGTGATCGCGGCGCTGCGCATCCTGAAGGGCGAGAAGGTGCCGGGCCCGGCCTGGTCGCTGCCGCAGCCGACGATCACGGCCGAGACCCTCGACAAATACGTCAACGAGAAGATGCCGCCGCTGCACTACGCCATGTGCGGCTGCGAAGGGATGCCGGACTACCCGCAGCGGTGGATCGGCAAGTAGTCAACCCGCGGGAGGCGGGCCGGCCCGCCTCCCGCTCAGGGCGGAGGATCCCATGGGCGACTATCACATCACCGGCGCGATGATCTGGGACGGCAGCGGGCGCGACCCCTATCCCGGCCAGGTCGTGGTCCGCGGCGACCGCATCCAGGCCGTGGCCCCGGCTTCGGAGCGGCTGGACGCCGTCGGCTGCGAGGCGGTCGACGGCGGCGGCGCCACGCTGATGCCGGGGCTGGTCGAGGGCCACGCCCATCTCTCCTTCTGCGGTGCCGCCCGCAACACCGATCTCGGCGACATCCCGACCGAGGAGCATGTGCTGGAGACGATGTGGAACGCCGAGCTGCTGCTCGACCACGGCTTCACCAGCTGCTATTCGGCCGCCAGCGCGAAGACCCGGCTGGACGTTGTGATCCGCGACAAGGTCAACCAGGGCCGGCTGAAGGGCCCGCGGATCAAGGCGGCGAGCCCGGAGATCACGGTGACCGGCGGCCTCGGCGACGAGACCCGGCTGCACCTGGCCCGCGCCAGCTTCGGCATGGTCTGCGACGGGCCGGAGGAGGTGCGCCGCGCCGTCCGCATCTGCATCCGCGAGGATGTCGACAACATCAAGATCAACATCTCCGGCGACGATTTCGTCGACCCGGCCAAGGGCGGCATGTCGGTGATGTCGCAGGCCGAAGTCACCGCCGCGGTCGAGGCGGCGCATGATTTCGGCCGGCGGGTGAACTGCCACGCCCGCGCCAGCGAGGCGGTGAAGCGCGCCATCCGCGCCGGGGTCGACGTGATCTATCATTGCGAGCAGGCCGACACCGAGGCGCTGGACATGCTGGAGGCAGTGAAGGACCGGGTGTTCGTCGGCCCCGCCATCGGCCTGATCTACAACACCATCCATGAGGCCGGACCCTGGGGCATCGACGAGGAGAAGGCGCGCAAGCTGGGCATGCATCTGTGCCTGGAGGCCAGCCAGCGCACCTATGCCGAGATGCGCCGCCGCGGCATCCGCGTCGTCATCGGCGGCGATTACGGCTTCGCCTGGACGCCGCAGGGCACCAACGCCCGCGACGTCGAGCACTTCGTCAAGCTGTTCGGCTACACCCCGTCCGAGGCGCTGCAATGCGCCACCAGGATCGGCGGCGAGCTGATGGGCATGGGCGACCGGCTGGGCCAGGTGCGCGAAGGCTTCCTGGCCGACCTGATCCTGGTCGACGGCGACCCGCTGCAGGATGTCAGCCTGATCCACGACCACGGCGCCATCCGCATGGTGATGAAGGACGGCGCCATGCATCGCCTGTCGCCGCGCCGGGCGATGCGGGCGGCGGCCGCCGCCGAGTGACGGTGTGGAAGGCCACCGGCAGTCGGGCGTCGAGATCCTGCTCGGGGTCGTCGACCGGCTGATCGAGGCCCCGGGCGGCGCGGCGGTCGCGACCCTGGCCGAAGGCCTCGCCGTGCCGCGCTCCAGCCTCTACGCCGTGCTGCGGCCGATGCTGGCCGCCGGCTGGCTGGAGGCGCCGCGGCGCGGCATGGTCCGGCTCGGCGCCGCCTGGTTCGACCTGGCGGTGGCGCTGGAGGCCGAGGCGGCGCAGCCGGCCGCGCCGTCCCGGCCGCGGCTGCAGGGCATGACCGGCCCGGCCCGGTCCTTTCTGTGGAATCCCGGCTTCACCGAGCTGGTCGATGCCGCCCCTTTCGCCCGGCCGCCGCCCCATGTCTTCGGCTTCTCCAACGGGTCCCGCGCCAATCTGTGGCGCCAGGGGCTGATCCACGGCGTCCAGTTCGCCGCGGCCGAGCATGCCGACCGCATCGCCGCGCTGCGCATCGCCCATGCCGATGACGACCCGGCGGCCCAGGCGCGCGACATCGACGCCTTCCGGGCCATGGGCGTCGACGCCCTGATCGTCAGCCCGCTGGAGACCGAGGCGCTGCTGCCGGCCCTGGCCCGGGCCCGCGCCGCCGGGCTGCCCGTGATCATGGTCGACCGGCTGCTGGGCGACGCCTCGCATTCGCTGGTCCAGGTCGCCGGGCCGGACACGGCCATCGGCCGGCTGCCGGCGCAATGGCTGGTCGAGACGCTGGGCGGCCGCGGCAGCGTCGTGATGATGGTCGGCGACCCGGAGATCGGGCCGCTGCTGCGCCGCGCCCGGGCGGCGCGCGAGGTGTTCGCCCTGGCGCCCGGCATCCGCATCCTCGAGACCGTGCACACCGAGATGACGGTCGCTTCCGGCCGCCGCGCCATGGCCGGGCTGATCGGGCGCTGGGGCGACGCCATCGACGGCGTCTGGTGCGACAGCGGCCTGCACGGCGCCGGGTCGATCCAGGCCTGGGTCGATGCCGGCTATGACGGCCGCGTGCCGCCGCACACCGGCGGCGACCAGAACGCGGTCTACCAGCTGGCGATCCTGCACGGCGTCAAGCTGGCGGCGATGGACTTCCCGCCGGCCATGGGCATCCGCGCGGTCGAGGCCGGGCTCGACATCCTGGCCGGCCGCACCCTGCCGCGGCGGATCGAGGTGCACACGCCGCTGGTGATCAGCCGCGGCTGCGAGACCGCCTCGGTCCGCGCCGACGTCTTCGTCGAGGACCATGTGCGCTGGGACCGGCCGCCCAGCCTGATCCTGGGCCACGGCATGGGCGAGGACTACGACCCCACCACCTTCGCCGTCGGCAAGGGCGCGGCGGCCGATGGCGGCGCCCGCTCGATCCTGCGCACCCTCGATATCCTGGTCTGGCTCAAGGCGCATGGCGGCGAGGCCGGCATCGCCGACCTCCTGGAGGCGGTGGCGATGCCGCGCTCTTCGCTGCACGACCTGCTGGGGCCGCTGGCCGGGCATGGGCTGCTGCAGCGCGGCGGCCGCGGCCGGATCCTCGCCGGGCCGCGGGCCCGGGCCGCCGGCTTCGCCGCGATCGGCATCGCCGATCTGGCCGCCGCGGCCGAGCCGATGCTGGACCGGCTGGCGCGCACGACCGGCGGGGCCGCCGCGCTGGCGGTGCTGCATGGCGAGCGCTGTACCATCGCCCTCGGCCGCGCCGCGCCCGGGGTGCCGCCGATCGCGGTCGGCGGCCGCACGCCGGTGAACTGGACCCTGGCCGGGCGCCTGCTGGTCGCCGAGTTGCCGGAGCGGCGGCTGCGGTGGCTCCTGGCCGCCCATGCCCGGCCGCGGCGCGACGTCTGCAAGCCGCTGACGCTGCCCGAGCTGGTGGCGGCGATCCGGGCCGAAGGCGGCCAGCGCGTCGCCGCCCTCATCGGCGAGGCCGGGCCAGATCTCGGCGAGGCGGCACGGCCGATCCGCGGCGCCGATGGCCAAGTCCGCGCGGTGCTGCTGCTGCGTGTCGCGGCCGTGGACCTGCCGGCGGCGCGGGCGATGCTCGAAGCCCTCGACCTGCCGGATTCCGCCCCGCCCGTCGTTCCGACCGATCCCCTCACCGAGGCCGCCCTGCCATGACCGATCCCTTCATGATCCGCGCCCATGTGCCGGAGTTCGAAGCCCATCTCGCCGCCTATCGCCGGGCCAGCGAGCGCACCCGTCAGACCCTGCGCGGCGTGCGCGACCTGGCCTATGGCGACCATCCGGACGAGAAGCTCGACCTGTACCTGCCGCCGGGCGGGGAGGGGCCGTTCCCGGTCCATGTCTTCATCCATGGCGGCTACTGGCGCGCCTTCTCCAAGCTCGACTTCGCCTTCGTCGCCGACGCCATCACCGCGCATGGCGCGATCGCCGCGATCATCGACTATTCGCTGATGCCGAAGGCCCGGATGGCGACGCTGGTCGGCCAGGTGCGGCGGGCGGTGGCCTGGCTGGCCGCCCATGCCGACCGCTGGGGCGGCGACCCGGCGGCGCTCAGCGCCAGCGGCGCTTCCGCCGGCGCCCATCTCGCCAGCTTCCTGGCCTGCCGCGGGGCGGGGGAGGCGGCGGCACCGGAGCTGCCGGTACGGTCCCTGCTGCTGGTCAGCGGCATCTACGACCTCGACCCGATCACCGGCAGCTTCCTGCAGCCGGAGATCGGGCTGACGGCGGCGGAGGTGGCGGCCTGGTCGCCGCTGACGGCAGCGCCGATGCCGGGGCCGCTGGTCGACATCGTGGTCGGTGCCGACGAGACGCCGCCCTTCCTGTCCCAGGGCCGGGCCTTCGCCGAGCGACTGGCCGCGGCGGGCGTCGAGAGCCGCTTCGCGACCCTCCCGGGCGAGAACCACATGAGCATCGCCACGGCGCTGGGCACCCCCGGCTCGGCCCTGGCG